>JBCCFK010000018.1:0-27201 GCA_039029775.1 Actinomycetota bacterium
CCCGCCCCCGCCGGGGCGGCCCACGACTTCATCGCTTGTGGGCGAAGGCCGCCCCGACGACGTCCGAGGCACCCGGCCGGAGCGCTTCGACCGCCGCGATCATCGAGGCGCCGGTGGTCACGACGTCGTCGACAACGAGGACGCGCTGGGCCCGACCCGGATCGGCCGAGTCCCGCGTTCGGATCCCGGTGTCGCCGAGCCTGTCGCGGCGACCGAGCCCCGCCTGCCGGGCGCCGCCCTCGCGCACCAGCAGTCCGCGCACCGGACACTGGAGTCGTCGCCCGACCTCGCGGGCCAGCATCTGGCCCTGGTCGAATCCGCGCCGGCGGCGGCCGGACCGCGACGCCGGCACCCAGGTCACGGTGTCCACCGGAACCCTCGCCCACCACACGACTCCCGCCACCGCATCGGCCATCCATCCGAGCGATGACCGACGGCTTCGGAACTTGACGTCCGCGACCACCTCGCGGGCCACGGCCTCGTAGGCGACGGCGGCCACCACCGGCACCGGGAGGCTCCGAACCCAGCCCACCGCTCGCATCGAGTCGAGGCATTCCGGGCACGGAGAGCCGCCGGGTCGCCGGCACCCGGCACACGCGCTCGGCAGGACGACGTCGAGGAGTCCCATCGCCGCACCGTAGGGACCGACGGTGACAGCGTCGGCCTGGTGATCGCGGCCGCCGAGCGCGCGCACCCCACCCGCCGGAGCCTCAGGTCGGCGACCACCGGGTCGATTGGGTGGCATGACGATCCTGGATGACATCGAGGCCGGCGACCTCGGCGCGGTGCGGGCTGCGTTGGCGGCGGGGTTCGTCCCCGACACTCCTGTGGGGGACGACGGGGATCTGGCGTTGTGCTGGGCGGCGGCGTACGGGCAGGTGGACATCGTCCACGCCCTGCTCGAACACGGCGCCTCGATCGACCTCGCGCCGGCGCACGGGATGGGCGGGCCGGCCCTGGCGGACGCGCTCTTCGAGAACCAGGTCGAGACCGCTCGCGTCCTGGTCGCCGCCGGCGCGTCGGTCGGCTTCGCCGCGGCCGCGGCACTCGGGATGCTCGAGGTCGTCCAGGCCCACGACGAGACCCACAGCGAACGCTGGTCCGCCTTCCTGAGCGCGTGCAAGACCGGCGAGATCGAGGTCGTGCGCCACCTCGTGCCGAGAGGCATCGACGTCGCGATCTACCCGCCGGGCGACGAGTGGGGCGGCGTCGGCGCGAGCGGTCTCCACTGGGCCGCCGCCGGCAACCACACCGAGCTCGTGCGCTACCTCCTGGAGGTCGGCACGCCCGTCGACATCGTCGACGACACCTTCGCCAACACTCCCCTCGGCTGGGCCGTCATGGACGGAGCAGAAGACGCAGCAACCGCCCTGCGAGCCGCCGGTGCAGACGAGAGTCTCGTCAGGGCCTGAACGCGCAAGAGGCGTCCACGAGCGCAGGCGCCTCCGGCGGAACGGGGTGTGGGGTTCGGTCGATCCGGCTCTGCCGGTCGATCGAGAAGGGTCAACGGCCGTCGGGCCGGCGAAAGCCCCTTCGGCCGAGAACCTCCGGTTCTCGACCGACTAATACCTGTAGTGCTCGGACTTGTAGGGGCCGTCCTTGGGGATGCCGAGGTAGTCGGCCTGGTCCTGGGTCATCTCGGTGAGACGAACCCCGAGCGAATCGAGGTGCAGGCGAGCGACCTTCTCGTCGAGATGCTTCGGCAGGATCGAAACGCCGAGCTCCATGAACTCCGCGGCCTTGTGCAGCTCGATCTGCGCCAGCACCTGGTTGGTGAACGAGCACGACATCACGAAGCTCGGGTGTCCCGTCGCGTTGCCGAGGTTCAGCAGTCGGCCCTCGGAGAGGACGATCACCGAGTGGCCGTCGGGGAAGACGAACTCGTCGACCTGCGGCTTGATGTGGACGCGCTGGACGTCGGACATCCGGAAGAGGCCGGCCATGTCGATCTCGTTGTCGAAGTGGCCGATGTTGCCGACGATCGCCTGGTGCTTCATCCGGCCCATGTGCTCGGCCGAGATGATGTCCTTGTTGCCGGTGGCCGTGATGAAGATGTCGGCGGTCTCCATGACGTCCTCGAGGCGGACGACCTGATAGCCCTCCATGGCGGCCTGGAGCGCGCAGATCGGGTCGACCTCGGTCACGAGCACGCGAGCGCCCTGGCCGCGGAGCGAGGCGGCGCAGCCCTTCCCGACGTCGCCGTAGCCGAGGACCACCGCGGTCTTGCCGCCGATCATCACGTCGGTCGCGCGGTTGATGCCGTCGATGAGCGAGTGGCGGCAGCCGTAGAGGTTGTCGAACTTCGACTTGGTCACGCAGTCGTTGACGTTGATGGCCGGGAACAGCAGATGGCCCGCATCCATCATCTGGTAGAGGCGGTGGACACCCGTCGTCGTCTCCTCGGAGACCCCGCGGATGTCCGTGCCGATCTTCTCCCAGTCGAGGCGCCCCTCGGCCTGGATGTCACGGAGCCGGTCCAGGAAGACACCCCACTCTTCCGGGTCGTCCTCAGCGGCCTCGGGCACCGCACCGGCGCGCTGAAACTCGAGACCCTTGTGGACCATCATCGTGGCGTCGCCGCCGTCGTCGAGGATCAGGTTGGGGCCTTCACCGTCCGGCCAGTGGAACAGCTGCTCGGTCGCCCACCAGTACTCGTCGAGGGTCTCGCCCTTCCACGCGAACACAGGGGTGCCATCGGGGTTGTCGACCGTGCCCTCGGGGCCGACCGCGATGGCGGCGGCGGCGTGGTCCTGGGTGGAGAAGATGTTGCAGGAGACCCAGCGCACGTCCGCACCGAGCGCGGTGAGGGTCTCGATCAGGACCGCCGTCTGGACGGTCATGTGCAGCGACCCGGCGATACGGGCGCCCTTCAGTGGCTGCTCGTCGCCGTATTCGGCCCGCAGGGCCATGAGGCCCGGCATCTCGTTCTCGGCGAGCTGGATCTCCTTGCGGCCGAAGCCGGCCTCGGTGAGGTCCGCGACCTTGAAGTCGTGCTCTGGCATGGCTGACTACCTCCGTTGGAAGAATTGCTGGTGCAAGCGGAGGGCTGGGGCCGTCTGGCCCGAGCTCGGATCAGCCCTGCAGGCGGCTCATTGTACCTGCGGGCTTCGCTGCGCCGGTGTTGGGCGAGGTGGATCGAGTGGCCGTCCCGGTCACCCGGCCGACGGCAGCGTGGCCGCCACGAAGTCGAGTTCGACGGCGGTGAACGTGCCGTATTCGGAGTCGCTCGGCGAGTCGACCAACAGCCTCGCCACGGCCTCGGCGTAGTCGCCGGCGCCGACGTGGAAGTCGCTGGCGCCGCTGTGGGGCCACCAGCCCTCGGTCACGTCTCGCATCTCCATCCACTCGATCCGAGTGGCGTCGTCCAGGTACATGACGTCCAGTGCATGGCCCACCTCGTGGGCCACCACCTCGGCGACGACCTCCGGCGTGTCGTGCTCGCCGACATAGACACTGATCGTTCGCGACACGGTGTTCGTGTTCCCGCGATATCCGTCCCGGGGCCCCTCGAACTCGAACGTCCAGCCATCGAGCACGCGGCGATAGTCGTAGCCGATCAGCGCCTCGGCGGCCGCACCGACCGATGCCGGATCACCAGGGGTGTACACGCTCGGTCTCGCGTCGGCGTCGGGCCGGGCGACCGCGACTGCCGGCGCCAACTCCGCGTCGCCGATGACGACGTTCGCCGCGAGCGCGATGTCGGTCGCGCCCGAGGTCGCGCCGGTTCCGGCGGCATCCCCACCGCCGCCGACGCTCGCGCGCTCGCCCTTCGGGAACTGGACGAACACGAGGCTGCCGACCGTCGTGAGGCCGACGAGGATGCCGGCCGCCGGAATGGCGAGGCGATGGCGGACTCGGTTGAGCCACGGGCCGACCTCGCCGGGCATCATCAGCTCGAAGAGGCGGCCCTCGATCTCCGCGATGTTGCGCTCGAGCGCGCCGGACAGCACCTCGAGGTCGTCCCCTCGCAGCGCCAGTTTGCGGCCGGGCTCGATGCCGCGCATCAGGTACAGCAGCGACAGGTAGCGCCCGAGGATCTCGTCGAAGGTCGCGTCCTCGGGCAGCACCCTGGTCTTTCGGCCGGCGAGCAGCGCACCGTGTTCGAGGTCGACGATCAGCTCGGATCGTTCGGGGACGACGGGGCCGCTCTGGGCCTGGTAGGCGTGCATCAGCCGGTGGACCTGATCGTCGCTCAGCGGCATCTGGCCCTGCTCGATCCGACGCAGTTCGTCGGTGGAGAACGGGATCTCGGTCGCGACGACCAATTCGTCGATCGTCAGGCCGCGTCTGGTCCGGTGGTCGGTGAGAAGAGCACCGAGGCGCGCCGGGGGAACGAGCGGAAGGTCGTCGGTCACTTCACCAGGACGAGCATGCCAGCGGGGGTCGGACCGACCAGGAGTCCCGCTGCCGGCACCACGAGGCGCCGCCGCATCCGCTCTGCGAACTCACCGACGATGGCGACATCGTCGTTCATGATGCGGGTGAGTTCGATGGCGACGTCATCGTCGGTTCGGTTGAACGCCGTGGCGAGCATCGCCACGTCATCACCACGCAGGGCCAGATGCTCACCGACCGGCCGATTCCTCAGCAGGTACAGGAGGGCGGTGTAGCGCTGCAGCACGGACACGACCACGTCCTCGGAGAAGGCCTCGGGCCCCATGGGGAGCGGGAAGTCCTCGTCGTCGGCGATGATCAGCTTCGAGCGCTGCTGGGTGGGGGGCGTCGAGTTGAACTCGTAGAGGAGGCTGAGCGCCTCGATCGCCACGTCGTCCAGGGACACGACACCCGATTCGATCGATTCGAGATCGCTTTCGCTGAACCGACCCATCGAACGACGAGCCATGTCGTCGATCGTGTAGCCGTACAGCTCGCGTCGCTCGGCGAGAAGCGCGCCGAGGCGCTTCTGCGGCACCAGTCCCAGGTTGGAGGCCATCGTGATCGCCATGGGCGCTCCATCGGCACCTGGCGGAGGTTGTTGAGTCTGCGTCTGCTGCGAACTGGGCCCTGGGCCTCAGGTCGAAACGAGGCCGCCGAGCGGGCGTGTCGCCGTGGTGATCAGAAGGTGGGGCTGACGCCGTCGGCCTCGGCCTTGGCCACGAGGCGGCCGTGTTCCTCGTCGTCGACCGCTGTCGCCTCGTCGATCAGCATCACGGGGATGTCGTCGTCGATGCGATACGTCCGCTGGAGACGCGGGTTGTAGAGCACCGCCTCGTCCTCGAAGTACAGCAGCGGGCCCTTGTCCTCGGGACAGGCGAGGATGGTGAGCAGGGTCGAGTCGAGCGCCATGGGCTCAGGCTAGCGGCGGTGACGCTGACCGGGCGCCGCCGTCAGGACGACATCACCGCCTGGACCTCGGCCACACGCACCTCGACGTCGGCCTCGGTCGGCGCTTCGAGGTTGAGGCGCAGCAGCGGCTCGGTGTTCGACGCCCGGAGATTGAACCACCAGTCGCCGAAGTCGACCGTCATGCCGTCGAGGTGATCCTGTTCGGCTTCGGCGAAGTGCGCGGCGACCTTGGCGATCACGGCCTGCTGGTCCTCGACCGTCGTGTTGATCTCGCCCGAGGCCGAGTACCGGCGGAACGGCGCGCACAGCTCGGACAACGAGGTCCCGGCCAGGCTGAGCTGTTCGAGGATGACCAGCGCCGCGATCAGACCGGAGTCCGCCCGGAAGTTGTCCTTGAAGTAGTAGTGGCCCGAGTGCTCGCCCGCGAAGACCGCTCCGGTCTCGGCCATGAGCTGCTTGATGAACGAGTGGCCCACGCGGCTGCGGACCGGCGTCCCGCCCTTCTCCGTCACGATCTCGGGCACGACCTTGGAGCAGATCAGGTTGTGGATCACCGTCGCACCGTGATGCTTGTCCAGCATGCCGGATGCCACGATCGCCGTCGTCAGCGACCCCGACACCGGCTGGGCCAGCTCGTCGACCAGGAACACCCGATCGGCATCGCCGTCGAAGGCGAGGCCGATGTCGGCCCCGGTCTCGATGACCCGGCGCCGCAGGTCCTCGAGGTTGTCCATGTTCAGCGGGTCGGCCGGGTGATTCGGGAACGTGCCGTCGAGCTCGGGGTACATGATCTCGAGATCGAAGGGCAGGTCCTCGAAGACCGCAGGAACCACCAGTCCGCCCATGCCGTTGGCGGTGTCGGCGATGACCTTCAGCGGCCTGAGGTTGCCCACGTCGACGAAGGAGTGGACGTGCGATGCGAAGTCGCCGAGCATGTCGCGCTCGGACACCGATCCCGTCGCCCCCGCGGGCGACAGGCCCTCGATCACCAGGTGTTTGATGTCGGCGAGGCCGCTGTCCTCGCCGATCGGAGCGGCGCCGGCACGACACATCTTGATGCCGTTGTACTGGGCCGGATTGTGCGAGGCGGTGAAGACGGCACCGGGCATGTCGAGCACGCCGGCGGCGTAGTAGAGCATGTCGGTCGAGGCCAGCCCCAACGCGATGACGTCGACGCCCTGCGATGTCGCGCCCTCGTTGAACGCTGCCACCAACTCCAGGCCCGACGGCCGCATGTCGTGGCCGACGACGACGGTCGTCAGGCCGGGCGACTCCCGACGCATGATCTCGACGAACGCGGCCCCGGTGCGACGGGCCACGTCGGCGTCGATCTGGTCCGGGTAGGTGCCACGGACGTCGTACGCCTTGAAGATTGCATCGAGGTCAGCCATGTGCCCGACGGTACCGAGCGGGCTCCGGAACGCAAGGGATGATCTGCCCTCGTCAGTCGAGGGCGAGCAGGCTGATCACCGTGGTCGCATTGAAGGCCGCGTGGGCCCAGATCGCGGCCCCGAGCCGCTGGTAGCGCTGCGCGAGCCAGGCGAACACCAGGCCGACCGCGAACAACGCGGGGAACAGCAGCGGCTGGAAGTGCACCGCCGAGAAGATCACCGACGAGAACAGGGCCGCCACCCACAGGTTCCAGCGGCCCGCCGTGGTGTCCGGTCGCAGGCGCCCGGGCAGGAGCCGCTCCAGCCAAGGCAGGTTGCGCCGCTTCTTGTACGCCTCGAACGCCAGGCCGCGGAAGAAGATCTCCTCCACGATCGGCGCCAGGATCACCGTGGTGAACACCAGGGCGATGACACCGGGAGCGTTGGTGGCCCGGTCCGCCAGATCACGGGCGGTCTCGGAGATCTCGTCGGCGTCGGTGTCGGTGGCCCAGATGATCGGGTAGGTGACAGCAGGCACGACGATGAACTGCGCCAACACGCCCGCCAGCACGCCCGTCCCGACGTCGCTGGCCTTGAACTCGAGGCCGAGATCGGCGACGACGCCGCGACCCTTCGTGGTCACCGCCCAGACGGCGACGACCAGCATCGTCAGATGCAACGGGGCGTTGGCGAGGCTGAAGAGCCAGATCGGTGCGTCGTCGAAGTCGTCGTAGCCACCCAGTGCGACGATGGCCGACCCGACGAACACGACCACGACGATCGATCCGAGAATCCCGAGCCAGACGTCACCGAGGCCCCATCGCCGCGCGTCGCCCGGGACCTGCCCGACCGCGGCCACGGTGGGCCGACCACTCGGCGGCGCCGGAGGCGGTGGCGGCAACGAACTCACGGTCCGGATGCTACCGGCCCGACCCCGGCCATCGGGAGCGGTGCCGGCCGCGTCGTCGCGTGTCACGAAAGTCTCACGCCATTCGACTCGGACCGGGAATGCGGCGTGTGGGACAACGGTTGTGCGCCCTACACCCCTGGTGAATCAACCCGTCCCCGGCCCACTACGATGAAGAACCATGGCTGATCGCCCGCCCCCACCGCCGCCCCCTCCGCCCGATCAGGGAGACGGCACGCGTTCCGACGGCCCGTGGAACCGCTGGCTGATCTGGGCGCTCGTCCTCGCGATCCTGGCCGCGTTCGTCCTCCCCAGCATCTTCGGCTCGGGCGACGGCGAGGAGATCGCCTACAACGACTTCCTCCAAGAGGTCACCGACGGCAACGTCACCGAGGCCGAGTTCGACAACACGACCGGCAAGATCAAGGCCACGCTCAACGACGCGGATCAGACCCGGGTGCAGACCACGGGTCCGCTCGACCTCAGCGACGCCGACGAGACATTCCTCCGCGAGAACACGGAGTTCAAGTTCCGGACTCCGGGCACGAACATCCTCACGGGCTTCATCCTCCCCTTCCTGCTTCCCATCGCCTTCATCGTGTTGATCCTGCTGTGGTTCCAGCGGCGAGCACAGGGGCAGATGGGCAACATCATGTCCATCGGGCGCTCCAAGGCGAAGACCTACACAACCGAGCGGCCCGGCACGACCTTCGACGACGTCGCCGGCTACGCCGGCGTGAAGCAGGAGATCAAAGAGGTCGTCGACTTCCTGAAGGACGCCGAGAAGTTCGCCGAGATCGGCGCTCGGATCCCGAAGGGCGTCCTGTTGGTCGGTCCCCCGGGAACCGGCAAGACCCTCATCGCCCGTGCCGTCGCCGGCGAGGCCGGCGTGCCGTTCCTGTCGGTCACCGGTTCGGACTTCATGGAGATGTTCGTCGGCGTCGGCGCCAGCCGCGTCCGCGACCTCTTCCAGTCGGCCCGCAAGATGGGTCGGGCCATCATCTTCATCGACGAGATCGATTCGATCGGCCGCAAGCGTGGAGCCGGCCTCGGCGGCGGCCACGACGAGCGCGAGCAGACGCTGAACCAGATGCTCGCGGAGATGGACGGCTTCGAAGCCACCGAGGGCATCGTGATGATGGCGGCCACGAACCGCCCCGACATCCTCGACCCGGCCCTGCTCCGGCCGGGCCGCTTCGACCGTCAGGTGATCGTGCCGCTGCCCGAGCTGGACGACCGGCGCGAAATCCTCGACGTGCACGTGAAGTCCAAGCGCATGGCACCCGATGTCGACCTCAACGTCGTCGCCCGAGGCACCCCCGGGATGGCCGGCGCCGACCTCGCCAACCTGATCAACGAGGCCGCCCTGATCGCGGTCCGCGGCGGTGACAGTGAGATCACCGGCAGCCACCTCGAACAGGCACGCGATCGCGTGCTCATGGGCCAGAAGCGCGAAGCCACGGTGCTGAACGCCGAAGAGCGCGAGCGCGTCGCCTACCACGAGTCCGGTCACGCGATCGCTGCGGTGATCCTCCCCAACGCGGACCCGCTCCACAAGGTGAGCATTATCCCCCGGGGCATGGCCCTCGGCGTGACGATGACCCTCCCCGAGGAGGACCGCTACCTGCTCCGCGAGAGCTACATCTCCGACGAGCTCGTCAAGCTGCTCGGCGGCCGGATGGCAGAGGAACTGGTCTTCGGCGAGGTGTCCAGCGGCGCCGCCGACGACCTGGCCCGCGCCACCGACATGGCCGGCAAGATGGTCCGCGAGTGGGGCATGAGCGATCGCGTCGGCCCGATGGCCTGGCGCAGCGGCAACGGCCAGGTCTTCCTCGGCGAGGACATGGGCCGACCCCGTGAGTACAGCGACGAGATGGCGAGCGTCATCGACGAAGAGATCGAGTCGATCCTGCGCAGCGCCGAACAGCGCTGCCGCGACCTGCTCACCGAGCACCGCCACGGCCTCGATCTGGTCGCCCGCTCGCTCCTGGAGCACGAGACGATCGACGGTGACGAGGTCAGCCGGCTGCTGGAGGTCGGCGTGTCCACGTCTCCCCCGCCCGAGGCCGGCAACGGTCCGAGCGACGCGAGCGGTGCTGGACCGTCGCTCGAGGCCCAGCACCTCCCGACCTACATCAACCCGACCCAGCCCGAGTAGCCGCAGGGCGGGCCGCCAGGTGCTGACCCTCGTCGTCGTCCTCGTCGTGGTGGCGGTCGCTGCCGCCATCGCGTATCTGGTGAACGGCAGGTCGCCGGACGCCCCTTCGACACCGCAGTTCGCCGCGCCCCAGCAGCTCGACCGCAGCGACTTCGAGCGGCCGGAGACCCCGTGGTTGCTCGCGCTGTTCAGCTCGGAGACCTGCCTGTCCTGCCACGATGCCCGGGCGGTGCTCTCAGATGTCTCGTTCTCGTCGGTCGTCGTCCAGGACCTTCCGGTCGAGTCGCACAAGGCGGTGCACGACCGCTACGGGGTCGACGCCGTCCCCATCGTGACGCTCGCGGACACCGAGGGTGTCGTGCGGTGGTCGTGGCTCGGCGCTCCCCCGCAGGAAGCCGTGCGAGACGCGCTCGTGGACGCGGGGATCATCGCACCGGACTCGGGGACAGCGGTCGACTTCCCCTGACGGTCGCCCGCCTCAGCCGAAGGGAATGTCGGGAATCGTCTCGGTGCCGGCGACGGGCACCGACATCGTGGTGGCCTCGCCTGCGACGCCGAGCCGGTAGCGCCGTTCGACGAACACGGGGTCGGACGAGTCCAGCGCCACCAGGGCGTCTGCGGGGACGCCGAGCGCTTCCAGGTCGACCACGATCCGAGCGCCCTGCCCCACCTCGATCGTCGTGACGTCGAAGCGCGCGCCCTCGAAGATCGCGGAGATGTCCACCGTGACGAGCCGGTCGCCGGCGGGGTTGACGACCACGACCGCGCCACCACCGTCCCCCGAGGTGAACCGGTGGCCGGTGGCTGCGACGGGAAGCGCAGGCGACGCGGAGGTGGCGACCTCGTCGACGGTCCCCACGGTGAACCGCTCGACGATCACCTCGACACCGTTCAGCGACCTGACCACTGCCCAGTAGCCCACGTCCTCGAGCACCCGCCCGGACGCGTCGACCACCGACGCCGCACCGACCAGGTCTGCACCCTCACGGAGAACGACGACGACGGTCTTGCCCTCACGGACCGCCACGCCGATCGGTTCGACCGTCCCGTTGAACTCGGGCACGTCGAGCCGGACCTCGATGTCGAGGTCGGCCTCGACGTCGGAGGGGTTGGTGATGGCGATGGCGTCGACACTCCCGGCCGGGCCGCTGGATGGCAGGACCCACCGGAGCGCCGGCGTGGAGGAGCCCGGGGCCACCGAGAGTCCCGACAGGCCCTCGGAGCCGTCGAGGGTCACGATCCGATCGGCGACGACCCTCCCGGTTCTGACGTCGAGGCTGGCGCTGACGACGTCGAACAGGGTCACCACGTCGGTGATGTCGACCGGGAGCACGGTCCCGGACGGCACGACGAGCCCTTCATAGATCTGCGGGGCCCGGGCCGAACCGTCGGCGGTGAACGTCATGTCGACGACGGCGTCACCCGGGAACGGGTTGAAGATCGAGATCACCTCGCGGGCGCCTCGCCGGGTCGTACCCGCTGCGAAGTACCAGCTGGACGACGAGGTGGACGCGCACGGGGCGAGGGAGGCTCCCGCGCTCCCGGAGAGCATGTGCTCGACGACCATCGGCCCGACGTCGGACTCGACGAGCACCGCGGCGTGTTCCCCGCCGACGCCGTCGAGGTCGCCGACGCGGATCCGCTGGACCGACAGCGGCGGGATGGTGACCGCCGTCTGGACGGCTCCGAGATCCACGGCCTCGGGTGGCACGAGCTCGAGTTCCTCGGCGACGTCCTCGGCGTCGAGGTCGATGGTGAGCGGCTGCGGCGCGAGGACGGGGTGAACGGTGAGAGCGACCGAGGCCTCGGCGGCCGACGGGTTTGCGATCACGAGGGTGTGGTCGGCGAATCCGTCCTCGACGATGGTGCCCGCGGCGCAGTACCAGGCGCTCGACAGCGCCTCGGACTTGCCCGCCGTGGGCACGATCGGCCGTTCGAGCGTGCCGACGCCGAGGGCGGGCTGATCGTCGCCGGCGTCGACGATGGCCATGAGCGAGATCACCGCCGCGAGAAGGATGATCGCGGGCCACCGCGTGACGCGGGAGCGGTCCGTGGGTGTCGACGGAGCGATCACGATCGCACCTCCCGCGCCCGGCCGCTCACGCGCAACAGGGCGAGCACTGCGATGACCCACGTGACGAGCTGCCCGATCATCAACAGACGGTGGGCGCCACTCGTGCGGTACTCGAGCGTGGCCTCACCGCTGAGCGGGACGCGGTATGCGCCGGCCCAGTCGAGCGCGACGTCGGGGCCGACGGTGCGGCCGTCGACCTCGAGCTCCCAGCGATCGGTCAGCGGAGCGGCGAAGTACACCTCGTCACCGACGGCGACCGAGCCGGTGAACGACGCTGCGCCGTCCGGGTTCAACGCGGTGCTCGTGATTCCCGACCTCGACCCGGCGAAGTCGCGGAGGTCGACACCACTGGTCGACCCTTCGGCCACGACGGCGGCCACCGCGAGCCCTGCCGTGTTTCGGTACCGCGCCACACCGGGCGTGATCTCGACCTGTTCCAGATCCAGCTGTTCGGTCAGTGCGGCCAGCAAATGATCGGGCACGGGACGCGTGATCCCGACGGCCGGCGTCGGTGCGGCCTGTTCGAGCACGATGATCTCGCCGATCGCGAAGGGAGCGAGCAGACGACCGAGCCGGGACGTGCCGCCGTCGATCGCCAGCCGGATCGCATCGCCCAGGAGCGGATCGGCCGGCTGCGGCGCTCCGGCCCATCGGTCGACGAAGCCGACCTCGCGGCTGTCGCTGACCGCGATCGTCAGCCCGTCGCCGAATCCGCGACCGCCGACCCCGATGACGTCGTCGTGCCCGATCCACAGCACTCGCTCGGGGCGTTCGCCGTCGATCTCGCCCAGCTGGCGGTTGAACTCCTGGTCGGGCATCTTCCACGCGCCGTCGAACGAGGCCCGGGCCGCCGGGAGTAGCGCCAGCGTCAGCGCCGCCACCGCGGTGACCGGCAGCAACTGGCGCCAACCGAAGCGATACGTCCGGAGGTCCCGCTCGATCGCTGCGACACTCATCGCCGCCGACATGGCCAGGCCGAGCGATCCCAACGTGAAGATGACCTCGGGCCGGGGCATGGCGACCGGCACCCACTCGTTGGACGTCGCCCACACGCCGGCGACCGCCGCCAGGTACAGCGCCAGGCCCCTGACCGCCCAGGCCCACCGGGGCCCGCGAGCGAGCAGCAGCGGCACGATGCCGGCGATCGGGAGCGCCCATCCCAACAGGCCGCCGCCGATGTTGCCGGAGTCGAGGCGCAACAGGTCGACCAGCTCGGGGAGCTGTGGGGACTCGGGGCGCGTGCCGAGCAGCCAGTCCAGACTGCGCTCGCCCGAGACCGAGTGAGCGATCCATGGCAGGTTGAGCGCGGCGCCGACGACGAGACCGGCCGCGACGACGGACGCCATGCGCGCCGTTCCGCCGGGCCATCCGGCCAGGAGGCTCCCCATGGCGACCGCGATCGCCATGGCGACGACCAGGGCCGCGACGAAGGGGACGAACGCCCCGATGCCGCCCAGGAGGAGCCCGAGTACCAGGACCTCTCGGATCCAGCTCGGCTCGAGGACCCCCTCGCCCACCGAACCGCCCAGGCGACCGAACGGCGCCATGCGACCCGATCTCCCGATCGATGCTGCCACCCAGGGAAGCGTGCCGTAGAGGATGAGAGCGCTCCACGTGCCGTTCCCCAGCGCGTCGTACGGCACGGGCGACACCAGGTAGGTCAAGGTGCCGACGACCCTGATCCACGGCGACGAGAACGGGCGGAGGAGCCGCCACATCCCGATGGCGCCGATCGGCAGCATCCCGACCGTGAGCAGCATCCGCAGCAGCCCCATGAAGCCCAGAGCGACGAAACCGAGGACGCCGGTCAGCCCGAATGCGGTGGGAGCCGCCGCCTCGTGCCCGGTCCCCATCGCGGACCAGCCGTCGAACCAGCGCGTGACCAGGTCGGCCGGGCCGAGATCGAAGGGAACCAGGTCTCCGACAACGGGAACGCGCCGCGTGATGAGATGACGACTGCCGAACACCAGCACGGCCAGCGCCAGCGCCCAGAACCCCAACGAGATCCGCGACGGCCCAGTGCGAAGCGTCTGCAGGAGATTGCGGGCACGGACCCCGATCGACCCCCTGCCATCCTCGCCGAACTGTCCGCGGAAGTAGGTCGAGACCGGCGCGAAGCCGCCGATCTGGAGGGGCCGGATCTCGCGGTCGGCCAGTTTGCGGTTGCGTCGCAGCAGGCGACGTCGACGCAGGAGCGAAGCCGGCCGGCCCAGGTTCCACAACCAGGCGCCGATCGCGCTCCGCGCCACGGCGAACTGGCCCAACAAGAGCGCGCCGATCGCGCGCACGAGAGTGTAGAGAACCGCCTGCGGAACGACCCGAATGCTGTGGACGATGCCGTAGTTGGAGAGGATCGTGCGGATCCGGTGGCGGTCGCGGAGGCGACCGACCTCCGCCGACCGACGTCGAGTCGGGAGCGCCGCCCGATGCCGAACGACCGCCGAGGGCGACACCACGACGCGGGCCCCGGCCACGTGCGCCCGCCAGCAGAAGTCCACGTCCTCGCCGGTGACGACCATCGCCTTGTCGAAGCCCTCGAGGGCGTGGAAGACGTCGGCCCTGACCAGCTGGACGGCACCCGGGACCGCGAAGACGTCCGTGACCGCGTCGTGTTGCTCCTGGTCGAGTTCCCCCCGCTCCACCCGCGACCGCGGATGGCCGAGCTTGTCGACGTCCAGACCGACCTCGAGGAGCTCCTCGGGTCGTTCCCAGACGACGAGCTTGGGGCCCACGATGCTGGCGTTCGAACGGATCGCCTCCTCCACCAGGAGCCGCAACGCATCGGAGGCGAGCGCCACGTCGTCGTGGCAGAACAGGTAGAAGGCGGGCGGCGAGGAGTCCGCCAGCAGCTCGTTCGCCGCCTCGGCATACCCGATCTCGGCCCCGACCCGCCGCACGTCGGCGTCCGGGAGCGTCCGCTCCAGCTCCGACTCCTGCTCGTCGCCGAGTGCGGACGCGACGACGGTCACGCCGAAGCGCGGATAGTCCTGTCCGGCGATCGAAATCAGCGTTTCGTCGAACCAGGGACCGGGCTCGTGAGCGACCACGACGACCTGCACCCGGGGCGCGGTGACCGAGGTCCGGCCCTCCTGGCCTGGGGGCTGATCGGGAGAGTCCACAACGGGAAGACGCTAGCTCCGAATCGGCCGCCTGAGACGTACCCCCCACCCGCCTCAGGCGGCCCGATCCGACGCCCGCGGCCCCGTCCTCGAGCTGGTGAGAACGCCCGTGCCGCACGTACAGTGAGGGGCGTGTCCGACCAGCGTGACGAGCCAACCGATCCGGCCGTCGCCTGGGTCACCGACCTCCTCTACACCGGCGTCGGACTGGGCGTGCTCGCCGTCAACCGCCTCCAGGTCGCCCGTCGTGACCTGCAGAAACAGGTCGACGCCGACGAACTCGAGCTCCCGGACCTCTCGGTCCTCCGAGACTTCGCGACCGACCCCGAGAGCGCCCGCCGGATCGCCGCCAAGCTCCGGGACGAGCTCCAGGACCTCGACGACCGGCTGGACGGCATCGAGCATCGCATCGGTTCCATCCTGGCCGGCATCGAGCCCGACCTGCCCGAACCGCTCCGCGACGTCTCGCGAGCCGTCCGGATCGTCGCCGAGGACCACGTGGCGCAACTCCGAGCCGTCCTCGGGCTCGAGGCGCGCTGACGTGCGCGCCCTCGTCACCGGCTCCGGCGGATTCGTCGGCCACCACCTGGTCGAGCACCTCGCCTCCTGCGGCGACGACGTGACCTCCACCGACCGCGCCCACGGCGGCCCCGACATCACCGACACCCCGGCGCTGGCAGCGGTGATCTCGGCCTCCGGAGCCGAGGTCGTCTACCACCTGGCCGGCCAAGCCGACGTGGCTGCGTCCTGGCAGGACCCGACGGGGACGTTCCGGGCCAACGGCGAGGGAACGGTCGCCGTGCTGGCCGCAGCCGCCGAGGCGGGTGTCGGCCGAGTGCTGGTGGTGTCGAGCGCCGAGGTCTACGGCATCGTCGGGCCCGAACGCATGCCGATCACCGAGGCCATGCCGCTCGATCCGGCCAGTCCGTACGCGGCGAGCAAGGCCGCCGCCGAGATGGCCGCGATCCAGTGGTCCAAGCGAGGCCTCGACGTCATCAGAGCGCGAGCGTTCAACCACCTCGGCCCGGGCCAGAGCGAGCGCTTCGTGGCACCAGCGCTCGCCGGCCGGCTCGTCCGTGCCGCTGCGGCCGGCGATCCATCGATCTCGGTCGGAAACCTCGACGCTCGCCGCGACTTCACCGACGTTCGTGACGTCGTCCGGGCCTACCGCCTGCTGGCCACCGACGGCGTCTCGGGCCAGGCCTACAACGTCTGCTCAGGTGTCGACCACGCCGTGGCCGAGATCGCCGCGATGCTCCTCGAGCGCACCGACCCGTCGATCGAACTGCTCCCCGACCCGGACCTGCAGCGCCCCTCGGACCTCCCGATCCTGCGTGGCGACAACACTTCGATCAGGGACGCGACGGGCTGGGCGCCCGAGATCCCACTGGCCACGACGCTCGACGACGTGATCGAGGCCGCGACCGACGCACTCACCACGGCTCCCTGACAGACGAGGACCGACGACCATGCCAACCGCACTGATCACCGGGATCACGGGCCAGGACGGCTCGTACCTGGCCGAACTCCTGCTCGAGAAGGACTATCGGGTCGTCGGCATGGTCCGCCGCTCCAGCACGGTCAACTTCGAACGGATCGCACACATCCAGGACCGCATCGAGATGGTCAACGGCGATCTGCTCGACCAGGTCTCGCTGATCGACGCGCTCAAGGAGTACGAACCGACCGAGGTGTACAACCTCGCGGCCCAGTCCTTCGTGCAGACCTCGTTCAGCCAGCCCGTCCTGACGGGAGAGACCACCGCGCTCGGGGTGACTCGACTCCTCGACGCGATCCGGATCGTCGACCCGGGCATCCGCTTCTACCAGGCGTCGTCGAGCGAGATGTTCGGCAAGGTCCGGGAGGTCCCCCAGACCGAACAGACGCCGTTCCACCCCCGCAGCCCATACGGCGTCGCCAAGGTCTACGGGCACTGGATCACGGTCAACTACCGAGAGAGCTACGACCTCCATGCGTCCTCGGGCATCCTGTTCAACCACGAGTCGCCCCGCCGGGGTCACGAGTTCGTGACGCGCAAGATCAGCCACACGGCCGCCCAGATCAAGTTGGGCATGGCCGACGAGTTGGCCCTCGGCAACCTCGATGCCAAACGGGACTGGGGTTTCGCTGGCGACTACGTGAAGGCGATGTGGCTGATGCTGCAGCAGGACGTGGCCGACGACTACGTCGTGTGCACGGGCGAGACCCACAGCGTCCGCGAGTTCTGCGAGGTCGCCTTCGACCACCTCGGACTCTCCTATGACGACCACGTCGTCATCGACGAACGGTTCTTCCGCCCGGCCGAGGTCGACCTGCTCGTCGGGGAGGCCAAGAAGGCGGAGGCGACGCTCGGCTGGCAACCGGAGACCTCCTTCGAGGAGCTCGTCACGTCGATGGTCGACGCCGACATGGCCCTGCTCGAAGGCCGCCTCCGTCCGCTCTCGTGACCGACATCAGCTGCACGGTCATCGCCGGTGGCGTCGGCGCCGCCCGCTTCCTCCGAGGGCTCGTCCGGGCGATCGACCCGGCGGGCGTGACCGCGATCGTCAACGTCGCGGACGACGTGGTCATGCACGGGCTCAACGTCAGCCCGGACCTCGACACCGTCACCTACACCCTCGCCGGGGTCGACAACACCGAGACCGGATGGGGCGTCGAGGACGAGACCTGGCAGGCGATGCAGACGCTCGGCCGCTACGGCGGTGACGTCTGGTTCAACCTCGGCGACCGCGACCTGGGCACCAACCTCTTCCGCACCGGTCAGCTCGCGGAGGGTGCGCCCCTGTCGGCCGTCACCCGCGACATCACCGCCGGCTGGGGTATCGACGCCACGCTGCTGCCTGCGACCGACGACCGCATCGAGACCCGGGTCACCACGGCCGATCACGGTGAGATCGGCTTCCAGGAGTACTTCGTGCGCCACCGCCACGCAGTCCCGGTCACCGCGGTCCGGTTCGTCGGCATCGAGGCGGCGGCTCCCGGACCCGGTGTGCTCGAGGCCATCTCCGACGCCGATCTCGTGGTCATCGCACCCTCGAATCCGGTGGTGTCGATCGGTCCCGTGGTGTCGATCCCCGGCATCCGGGAGGCGATCGAGTCTCGCCGCGACACCGTGGTCGGGATCTCCCCGATCGTGGGCGGCAAGGCGCTCAAGGGCCCGGCCGACCGGCTCATGCGCGAGCTGGGGATGGAACCGACCGTCGTCGGAGTCGCAGAGGCCTACCGATCCATGGCCGGCACGCTCGTGATCGACGAGGTCGACGCGGCGATGGCCGGCACCGTCGAGGCGTCGGGAATGGATTGCATCGTCACCGACACGATCATGCGCGACGCTGAGATCGCCGCCGCCCTGGCCACCACCATCATCGACGGGGTCCTCGACCGGTGACCTCCGTTCTCACCCCGACCGAAGGGACGCCCGCACCATGAAGCTCGAGATCCTGCCGATCGAAGGCATGCCCGAGGTTCGCCCGGGCGACGACATCGGCGACATGATCGCCGAGACCAGCGTGGTCGAGGACGGTGACGTGCTGGTCGTGACCCAGAAGATCGTCTCGAAAGCCGAGAACGCCCTCGTGGAGATCGACGCCAACGACCCCCTCAGCCACAAGCCGCTGGTCGAGAGAGAGTCCGTGCGGATCGTGCGTCGCCGCGGCGACCTGATCATCAGTGAAACGAAGCACGGCTTCGTGTGCGCAAACGCCGGCATCGACCTGTCGAACGTCGAGCGAGGCCAGGCCGCACTCCTGCCCGAGGACAGCGACCGGTCCGCCCGCAGGATCCGGGACAGCCTCAAGCACAAGCACGGCATCGACGCCGCCGTGATCATCTCGGACACGTTCGGACGCCCGTGGCGCCGAGGCCTGACGGACGTGTCGATCGGTTCGGCGGGCGTCGCTCCCATCCTCGACCTGCGCGGCACTCCCGACGCGCTCGGCCGCGAGATGCAGGTCACCGAAGTCGCGTTGGTCGACGAGCTCGCCTGCGCCGCCGAGTTGGTGATGGGCAAGGCGACCGGCGTGCCCGTGGCCATCGTGCGCGGCGGTGATCCGTCGTGGTTCCGGGACGGGTCGACGGTGGACGAGCTCGTCCGCGACCCCGCCGAGGATCTGTTCCGCTAGTCGGAGGACTCGACCCCGAGTTCCTGGTTGATGCGGCTCGAGGAGTCCCGCTTCTCGTTGCCGCCGAGGTCGAACACCATCTCGATTCCGTAGCGCGCGCAGACCTCGCCCTCGGGTGGCATGTCGGCATCCGGGTTCCGGTCCCCACCGTTGCCGAAGACGATCCGGTGGTCGGGATGGCGCTGGGCGATCGCTTCGATCGATGCGCTGACCGCGCTGTCGGTGTCGATCGAGATCATGGCTTCGTCGACGACGCGCAGCGCCTTCACGATCCGCAACCGATCCTGCTCGTCGAGGATCAGCTTGCCCTTCTTGAGGACCTGCTGCGCGTTGTTGTTGACGATCACGGCGAGCTTGTCTCCGGCCGCAGCGCCGGCCTCGATGTAGTCGAGATGCCCGCAGTGCAAGGGACTGAAGTACCCGCTGACGATGACCAGGGTCGGCTCGTCCATGTCTCTGCCTCTCATTGATCGGCGATCGTGGGCACCCTGTGCGCGTTGGATGGAGGGCTCCCTCAGCGGAAGCTGGTCATCCCTCGTGCCGCATCACTCATCGGCGTCGCCGCCACCATCCTGAGTGCCGAAGTCCTGCGGCCCCGGGATCGCGGTGGTGTTGGGGGGCTCGACGCCCTCGTCACGGCTCTGACCGGTGACGGCGGCCAACTGGTCGAGCGACTGCGGCAGCGGGATGTCGGCACCCTCGGGAGCGAGAGCGATCACGAAGCCCTCGCCGTCCTCGAGGAATCGGGTCTGGTCGAGGTCTTCGGTGATGATCTCTGAGGGCGTGCTGTTGGCGATCACGTTCGACCAGCGGACCACCTGCAGGATGGCCTCTTCGCCGTCGCACTCCACGCCCTCGGCCAGCGTCTCGTTGCCCGGGAGCGTCAACTCGCTGTCGGTGAGCGAGGCGCCCATGTTGGTCAGGAAGACGCTGAGCTTGGCCTCGCGGCCGGTGACCCCTGCCGTGAACGGGTGGATGTGGATCAGGCCGTCCTGGTGGGAGTGGATGCCGTCGGGATCACGCTCGGACTGAAAGTCGGGCAGGAACGAATCGGTTCGGCAGTCGTAGACGCCGTAGGCGCTGTGCCAGTGGTCCTGCAGGGTCGGGGCCGCCTGTGCGTCCCGGGTGGTGCGGGCAAACGCCACGAGGGCGAGACCCAACACGATGACGATCACGACGAGCGCCGGGAAGCCCAGCTGCCGACGCTCGGTCGGGCCGGAACTCGCGCCGACCCGTGCCGCACGTGCGACCTTCTTCGCTGACGAAGCCTTTCCCATGCGCCTGAGGCTAGTGCTCCACGACCGAAATCCCGACGCGCCACCGGCCGGCGGGATTCAGCCGCAACCCCGGATCGTGGCCGCCGGGATCGGCGTGGGCGACGGGGTCGGGGTGGGTGCGGCGGTCGGGACCGGTTGACCGCTGACCTGGTCGGAGGACGTGGTCGAGGGCGTCGCGACGGGCACCTCGGTGGGGGTGGCGAGGGCCCGCGGCTCGTTCAGCACACCGTCCCAGTCGGCTCCGACGATGATCTCGACCGGGCGTCCGGCGTCGTCCGCCCGGGACTCGATGATCGCTCCGGCGGCGAGCCATCGCTCGAGCTCGATGGCCGAGTCGACCTGTGACGGGTCGTGGCGCACGATCGTCCGCTCGTAGAGGAAGTTGTCCGCGTTGGACGTGTCCTGGACGCGGAATCCGTGGACCTCGAGCGCGAACTGGACCTGCTGGGCCAGTCCGCCCTCGCCGTTCCCGTTCCGGATAACGATCCGGAACGCGCGGGACGTGTCGCTCTCGCCGCGGAAGATGGCCAACTCGTCCTGCGCCTCGCCCTCGACGAGACGCACCACCGAGGCCTCGCCGACGGTGTCGAGCACCACCGGGAGCGTCAGGCGGTTGAGTTCGTCGGCGTCGAAGCTGGAGAACTCCTGGGCCAGGTCGACGAGATCGTTGGGCGTGGTGACGTCGTCGAGCGTCAGGTACTCCTGGGTCACGACGTTGTCGATGATCCCCTTGAGCGTGGACGGATTGGTCAGGCCGGCCTGGAAGGCCTGCTTGAGGGCCACGACGAGGAAGTCCTGCTGCCGGTCGATCCGACCGAGGTCGCCACGTCCGTCGATGACCCGCCAACCTCCGTCGACGAGCGCCTCCAGCGTGCGTGAGCGGACGTAGCCGAGCGCCTGATCGGGGGTCAGCGTCACGCAGCCGGTCTGCTCGACGAGGAACTGGGCCTTGGGGTCGCGCAGGGGGAACTCGACGAAGACCTCGACACCGCCGATCTCGCGGACGAGACCGAGGAAGCCGTTGAAGTCCACCTCGAGGTACCGGTGGATCGGGATCTGCAGGAAGTCCTGGACGGTGGTCACCAACGTCTCGCGCCCGACCTGGCCGCCCAACGCCAGCGCGCCGTTGATCTTGCTCTCGTAACCCACCGGCTCCGCGATCGGGACCCACAGGTCCCGGGGGATCGAGATCGCGTGCGCGTCGCCGGTCTCGGGCTCCACGCGCAACACGATCATCGTGTCGGTGAGCGTGGTGAGGTCGCGGGTGAATCGGAGCGGGTGATCGGGCGGCAGGTTGCCGATCGAGTCCACGCCGACCAGCAGGAAGTTCAGCGCGGGCTCGATGTCGACGCCCTCGAGCGTCTGCTCCTCCTCCGGGGCGGTCAGGCTGCTGCCGAAGCCGATGCGCGGAATGGTCGAGACCGTCTCGCGGGTGTAGGCGAGCACGACCGCGGACCCGAGCGCCGAGAAGATGATCCCGATGTTCAACGCCAGCATGAGCCGCTGCGGCCATGTTCGGCGCGGCCGTGGCCGTCGGGTCCTGGTCATCCGTGCAACGGTAGTGGCCGCGGTCTGGGATCAGGTGCCGCCACCGTCCGCTTCAGCCGGACGGATCGGGCCGTACGGACACCACGTCGCCGACCACCACCTCGTGCACCGCGCCGTCGGCCTCGACCACCAGCGCCCCGCCGATCGTCACGTCGACCGCGCTGCCCGACAACGTCCCGGCGTCGGTGGTGACCTCGACGGCGGTCCCGACCGTGGCCGACAGCGCCAGGTAGCGCTCGCGCAACTCGGCGCCGGGAAGACGCAGCAAGGCATCCAGGGACCGCAGGATCTCGATCAGCAACTCCTCGCGATCCGGCGACTCCACCAGGTCGTCCAGCGCCACGGCGCCCGAGGCCAGCACCCCGAGCCGTTCCCCGCGGACGTTGAGCCCGAGTCCGACGACCGCCGCGACCCGGTCCCGCGACACCACGCTCTGGGCCAGGATTCCGGCGAGCTTCCGGTGTGCGCCTGCCGACCCCACGACGAGGTCGTTGGGCCACTTGAGGCCGATGCCCTCGGCCCCGACTGCGACGCATGCCTCGGCTGCCGCGACGCCCACCGCCGTCGTCAGAACCGGAAGACCCGCGGCGCCGGTCTCGGGCACGAGCAGGACCGACATCATGAGGGCGTCACCCGGTGCACTCTCCCACCGGCGGTCACGGCGTCCCCGACCCGCGGTCTGGTGGTCTGCCACCAGGACCCGGCCGTGTGCAGCGCCGACCGATGCCGCGGCGAGCAGGTCGTCGTTGGTCGACCCGGTCTCGGGAATCCAGCTCACCGGGCCGAGGCCGGTGTCAGAGAGCGCCCGACCGACGCGCAGGGCACGAGGATCCCGGGTGCCGTCGGACAGGTCGTCGCTCACCGCGAAAGCTTGGCGCGGTGCGACGGGCCTCTGCGAGTCGGCGTCGCTGCTCCACACTTTCACCACGCCTCGCCGGATCTGCCACCATTGGGGCCGCCGGTGGGCCGACACCGGCCCGAGGAACGACACCCACCCGAAGGTTTGCCGTGTTCACGAAGGTTCTGATCGCCAACCGAGGAGAGATCGCCGTCCGGGTCATCCGGGCGTGCCAGGAGCTCGGCATCGCCACCGTGGCCGTGTACTCCGACCTCGACCGCAACGCTCTCCACGTGCGGTTGGCCGACGAGGCGTACGCCCTCGGGGGCCAGACCGCGGCGGAGAGCTACATCAACACCGATGCGCTCCTCGACGCCATCGACAAGTCCGGCGCCGACGCCGTGCACCCCGGGTACGGGTTCTTCTCCGAGAACGCCGACTTCGCCCGAGCCATCACCGACAAGGGCGTCACCTTCATCGGTCCGCCGCCCGCCGCGATCGAGGTGATGGGCGACAAGATCAGCGCCCGCAAGGCGGCCGAGGGCGTCGGCGTCCACGGCGTTCCCGGCACGACCGACTTCATCACCGGACCCGACGACGTCCGCGCCTTCGGCGAGGAGTTCGGATACCCGATCGCGATCAAGGCCGCCTACGGCGGCGGCGGCCGCGGCATGAAGGTCGTCAACGACGCCACCGAGGTCGAGTCCGCCCTCGAGTCCGCGCAGCGCGAGGCGCTGGCCTACTTCGGGCGCGACGAGGCGTACATGGAGCGGTACCTGGTCAAGCCTCGCCACATCGAGGTCCAGGTGCTCGCCGACACCCACGGCAACGCCATCTACCTCGGCACCCGCGACTGCTCGGCCCAGCGTCGGCACCAGAAGCTCATCGAGGAAGCCCCGGCCGCCGGCATCGACCCGGACGTCCTCACCAAGATGGGTGAGGCAGCGGTGGCGGTCGCGAAGGGCTGTGACTACACCAACGCGGGCACGGTCGAGTTCCTCTACGAGGAGGGCGAGTTCTACTACCTCGAGATGAACACCCGTCTGCAGGTCGAACACCCCGTCACCGAGATCGTCACCGGAGTCGATCTCGTCGAACAGCAACTCCGCGTCGCATCGGGCGAGCCGCTCACCATGACCCAGGACGAGGTCACCATCGAGGGGCACGCCATCGAGGTCCGCATCAACGCCGAGGATCCCGCCGAAGGTGGCTTCCTGCCGAGCCCGGGCCCGATCTCCACCCTGCGTGCGCCCTCGGGATACGGAACGCGCTGGGACGGCGGGTACGAGGCCGGCGACGAGATCAGCCAGTACTACGACAACCTCGTCGGCAAGCTGATCTGCTGGGGCGGCGATCGCGACCGCGCCATCGCCCGCACGCTGCGCGCGCTGCGGGAGTTCGAGATCACGGGGGTGGCCACCACCATCCCGGCCGACATCGCGATCCTCGACCACGACGACTTCGCGGCGCTGGACATCTCGACCAAGTGGGTCGAGGACGTGCTCGATCTCACCGGCGTCGCGGGTCCGATGGGGTCGGCCGCCCCCGAGAGCGACGAACCGTTGATGCGGCGCGACATCAACGTCGAGGTCAACGGCAAGCGCTTCGACGTGAGCATGTGGGTCCCCGAGGCCGCCGCCACCGCTGGACCGGCCAAGCCGAAGCGCCGCTCCGCCGGGGCCGGCGGCGGTGGCGGGAGCGCCGGCAACGGCCAGATCGCGGTCCCGATGCAGGGGACCATCGTGAAGGTCGAGGTCGAGGCGGGTCAGACCGTCGAGGCTGGCGACACGGTGGTCGTTCTCGAGGCCATGAAGATGGAGAACAACATCGCGACCGACGTCGCGGGCACCGTGTCGGAGGTCAAGGTCGCGCCTGGCGACTCCGTCGGCGGCGGCGACGTCGTCGTGGTGATCGAGCCCGCCTGATCGACCTCAGCGCCGCTCGCCCGGCACCGCTTTGACGACCACCGTGCCCGAGACGCGGTCGAGCAACCCGCGCCGTTCACGCTGGTCGAGCGCCGGCGTGGCGTAGCCCAGGAGCCCGAAGAACGCGAAGAGGGCGAGCAGGGCCGGCATCACCGCCGCGCGAACGATGCTGCGCGCCAGGTTCGGCCGACGTCCGGTGCGACGGTCGGCGACGCGACACCCGGTCGCCAGCTTGCCCATCGTCTGACCGAGGAACGTCGTCGTGCCGGCCTCGTAGGCCAGCCAGAGTCCGAACACCGCGAACTGCACCCAGCGAGGAGCGTCGGCGTCGTCGGGATTGCGGATCAGCTGCGGTGCGAACAGCGCGAGCGAGATGATGCCCACGACCATCAGGTCGATCGAGCGCGCCAGGGCGCGCTGCGCGAGTCCGGCGATCTCGTCTCCCGATTGGCCCGCTCCCGCGCCGGGGTCGGTCACTCGGCGGCCTCGGTGAGCACCTCGGCGAGCGTGGGATGGACGAAGAGGCTCTCGGCGATGTCCGCCACGGTGAGGCTGCTGTTGACAGCGAGGGCGAGGACCGAGATCAGCTCGGCTGCGTGGCGGCCGACGATCGAACCGCCCAGGACTTCCCCGGTCGCCGGGTCCGAGACGATCTTGACGAACCCGCGGGGGTCATCGTTGATCATGGCCTTGGCCGACACCGTGAAGGGAACCTTGGTGACGCGGACCTTGCGACCCTCGGCGAAGGCGTCGGCCTCGGCGAGCCCGACGTCCGCGATCTCGGGCTCGGTGAAGATCGCCGATGCCGCCTTGTCGTAGTCGATGTGTCGGTGCGAGCGCCCGTGGCCGTGCACGCCCATCGCATGTTCTGCGATCTTGCGGCCCTGCATCGTGCCCACCGACGACAGCGGGAGCTTGCCCGACAGGTCGCCGGCGGCGTAGATGTGATCGACCGACGACTTCAGGTTGTGGTCCACCGTGACGTAGCCGCCGTCGTCCACCTCGACGCCGGCGCTGTCGAGTCCCAGCAGGTCGGAGTTGGGGATGGATCCGATCGCGAGGAGCGCGTGGCTGCCCTCGGCGATTCGACCGTCGCCGCACATGACCTTGACCGAACCGCCGTCGATCTCGACGCCCGTGGCACGAGCGCCCTTGTAGAGGTTGACGCCCCGCCGGATGAAGTCGGTCTCGAGCGCCGCCGCGACTTCCGGGTCCTTGTTCGGCAGCACCTGCTGCCGGCTCACGAGCAGCGTGACATCGGCCCCGAACGACTTGAACATGTGGACGAACTCCACGCCGGTGACGCCGGACCCGACGACGATCAGATGGCTCGGCATCTCCGGGGGTGGATAGGCGTCGCGAGTGGTGAGCATCCGCTCGCCGTCGGGCTGGGCCCATTCTGGGATCCGGGGCCTGCTGCCGCTGGCGAGCACGATGACGTCGGCCTCGAACTCCCGCAGGCCGTCGTCGGTGTCGGCGATGACCTCGTTCGGCCCCTTCAGCGAGCCGGTGCCCTTCACGAGCTCGACGCCCTGGGAGTCGAGCAGGCTCTCCATCTGGGTGCGAAGGCGGGTCTCGATGCTCGAGACGCGCTCCTTCAGGCCACCGACGTCGATCTCCGCGGCGGTGTCGCCGAGGCCCATGCCCCGAGACCGGTTGATGAACGAGATCGCGCCGCCGGTGGCGATCATCGCCTTCGACGGGATGCAGTCCAACAGGTGGGCGGCCCCGCCGATCAGGTCGCGCTCGATGAGCACGACCTCGGCGCCGAGGCGGGCGGCATGGGTGGCACACGAGTTGCCCGCAGGGCCGCCGCCGATGATCACGACACGCTTCGTCATGCGCGAAAGCGTAACCAAGGCGGTGGCGGTTGGTGGCGAGCCTGCCGACGCCTCAGATGATCGGCGGTCGGCCGAGCCTGGCCATGCGGAGCACCGTGCGCCACGACATGGGTGAGCGGTCGACGGGCATCGACAGCCCTTCGCGAGTGCCGGCGAGCCAGCTCCGGATCCGCCGCGTCCTCACCACCGTCACGGCAGCCCACGTGCCCACGTAGAGCGGTGCGAGGATCCAGGGCAGGCGACGCCGAGCCACGAGCACACGATTTCGCGCGGTCAGCCGTTCGGCGAAGTCGTGGCGCTCGATCACGGTCCATGGATGCTCCACCACGAGCTCGGCCTCGTACCGGAGCGTCCACCCGTCATCGAGGAGTCGCCAGCCGAGGTCGGTCTCCTCGAGGGCGTAGAAGAACTGGTCGGGAAGACCGCCGACCCGGCGGTACGCGTCCGCGCGGATCGCGCTGGCACCGCCCAGGAAATAGGTGACGGGACCGGACTCCAGCGGATCGCCCCCGATCCGTGGCACGTGACGCCGGGCCGTCCGGCCTTCGGCGGGATCCACGATCCGCATCGAGACCACGGCCAGGGACGGGTCTGCCGCGAAGGTGGCGACCAGGCGCGCCGCGAGGTCCGGTGTGACGAGCTCGGCATCGTCGTCGAGGAACGCGAGGATCTCCCCACCGGCGTGCTCGGCGCCAGCGTTGCGCCCACCAGAAACGCCGAGGTTCTCCTCGAGCGAC
>JBCCFK010000019.1:0-26819 GCA_039029775.1 Actinomycetota bacterium
GTCGATGGCCATGCGAACGGCGTAGGGCCATAATTCGGTCGGGTCGTCGACACCACGGTCGAGATGATCGTGCACTGGCAGCGCGTCGGATTCGTCCACGGCGTGATGAACACCGACAACATGTCGATCCACGGCCTCACGATCGACTACGGCCCGTATGGCTGGCTCGAGGACTACGACCCCGACTGGACACCCAACACGACCGACGCCGGCGGCAAGCGCTACCGCTACGGGTATCAACCGCCCATCGCCCAGTGGAACCTGCTGCGGTTGGCCAACGCGTTGTTCCCTGTGGTCGGCGACGCCGATCCGCTCCAGGAGGCGATGGACACCTTCGCCCCGTTGTTCGAGGATCGCTGGCACGCGATGTTGGCGGCCAAGATGGGGCTGCCCGGGCTGGAGCCGAGCGACGACGAGGGGTTCGTCCGTCAGCTGTTCACGACGCTGCAGTCGACCGAAACCGACATGACCATCTGGTACCGCGGCCTGGCCGACGTCCCGGTCACCTCGATCGCGGAGCCGACCGACGACGAGCTCCTGGCGCCACTCCTGCCGGCCTACTATGCGCCCGACGAGCTGAGCGGCGAAGTGCGCGACGGCGTTCTCGCCTGGGTCCGCGACTGGCGTGGCCGGGTCCTGGCCTCGGGCATCGCCGATGAGGACCGCAAGGCGGCGATGAACGCGACGAACCCCAAGTACGTCCTGCGCAACTACCTCGCGCAGACCGCGATCGACGGCTCCGACGCCGGCGACCACACGCTGGTCACCACGTTGCTCGACGTGCTGCGCAACCCCTACGACGAGCAGCCCGGCATGGAGCGCTTCGCCGAGAAACGCCCGGAGTGGGCCCGCACCCGCCCCGGCTGCTCCATGCTCAGCTGCTCGAGCTGAGCATCAAAGACACCGCTCAGCTGCTCGAGCTGAGCACCAGAGACCGCTCAGCTGCTCGAGCTGAGCGGGGCGAGGCGTCAGCCGTCCGGGAGATCGATCGTCACGCGCAGGACCGCGATGCGGCCGTCGCGGAACTCGTACTCGTCCGATCCGCGCACGGGCGCGGGGAAGGCGGGCGTCCGGCACTCCCAGCGCGACACCGCGGTGTCCCCGCTGACCTCGACCGACAGGACGTCGAGCTCCATGTCCGGCAGGGGCTCGGCCCATCCTGCCCGGAGACGGCTTCGCACAGCGTCGATGCCGACCGCCGGCTCACCCTCGCCGCTGAAGGGTTCGTCGTAGATCGCGTCGTCGGTGAACAGGGCCAGCATGTCGGCCTCGGCCTCCGCCCCTCGCCGCATCGCGGCGAAGTACGCCCCGATCACGTCGTGGCTGCCGCCGTCACTCATCCCACAAGTCCTCCACTACGTTCTCCCCGATGACCGAAGACGCCTCGAACGCCGTCGATCGCCTGATCGAGGCGGTCCGCTCCTCGCCGACCGCCCTGCCGCTCCGCGAGGTGGCCGCCGTGCACAACACTGGACAGGACGTGCGGATCGACGCAACCGACGACAGGGTGATCGCGGTGGTGCAACCCCGCCGGCACGCCGGCTTCGACGGACTGACGCCCCGGGAGCAACAGGTCGCCACGGTCGTGGCGGCGGGCTACACGAACCAGCAGGTCGCCGTGGCGCTCACCATCTCGCTCGGCACCGTGAAGGATCACGTCCACTCGATCCTGACCAAGACCGGGTTCGAGACCCGCAGCCAGCTCATCGCGGCCTGGTACGGCGGGCTGTCCTGACCGACGCTCAGACGCCGGTGCTCCACATCGGGGTGGCCATCGTGACCTCGGGCTCCCCGGCCAGCAGTGGCATCGCCGCCTGCATGTAGGCGGCGAACCAGTCCGCGCCCGCGTTCGCGCCGAGCGCCTCCGCATCGCGGTACAGCTCGAAGAGGACGAAGACGTCCGGGTCCTGCTGATCGGCGCACCACACCACCACCTCTTGCGCCTCGTTGGCCTCGGCCCTCGGAGCGAGGTGCTCGCGATAGAGCGCGAACAGCTCGTCGCGCTTGCCGGGCTGGGCGGTGGATCGGATGACCATGGCGAGTCTGCTCATGGGCCGACCGTAGGAATCGATGACCACGCCGACCATCCATCATTGGATGGATGGTCGGCGCTCAGGCCTCGATGACCTCGGCTCGGAACCGGTCGAGCGTGTCGGCGCGGTTCTCGACCGTCATGGTGAAGTCCGGCACGACGAGCTCGTCGATGCCGATCGCCTCGTACTCGGCGACCGTCGCCCGCAGCTGATCCACCGTGCCGACCAGCCCACCGCGGTGGGCCATGCGACCAGCGACCTTGTCGGTGTGCTCCTCGCTGTCGGTCATCACCAACATCGCGCACGCCGACACGTGGATCCCCGCCGGATCGCGCCCGACGTCCTCGCAGTGACGATGCAGGATCGGCAACTTCGCCCGCATGTCCTCGGGCCGAGCCCAGATGTTCCACTCGTCGGCAAACCGCGCCGCGGTCCGCATCGTGCGCTTCTCGCCACCGCCGCCGATCATCAGTGGCATCGGATCCTGGACGGCCTTCGGCTCGAGCGGCGCGCCGTCGAGCTTGTAGTAGTCGCCGTCGAAGGTGGTGCGGTCCCGGGAGAGCAGGCTCTTGATGACCTCGCAGGCCTCCTCGAAGCGGTCGGAACGACCGCCTCGCGTTCCCAGCTCGATGCCATAGCGAGCGTGTTCGTTCTCCTGCCAGCCGGCCCCGACACCGAGGACGATGCGGCCGCCAGAGATCTGGTCGGCCGTGGCCGCCATGTTGGCCAGGACCGCCGGGTGCCGGTACGTGTTGCCGGTGACCATCGTGCCGATCCGCACGCGGGGCACGGCGGCCGCGAGCGCGCCCACGATCGTCCAGGCCTCCATGACCGGCCCGAGCTCGGCGTCGTCCTCCTCGCCGGCAAAACCCTCGATGTTCGGCATGAAGTGGTCGGCGACCCAGACGCCGTCCCACCCCGTCGCCTCGGCGTGCTTGCATCCGTCGAGCACGACCGACCACGGATTCCCGACATTGGCCCAGAAGGAGAAGAGCATGCCGGCGACCGTAGCTGGCGCCGGTCCCCCATGAGCGAGGGTTGTGCTCAGTGAGAAAGTGCCCAGACGGGTCTGACCCCAAGTGGGCACTTTCTCGGCGCGAGGCGGTTCAGGGCGACGGTTCCTTGGGGAGGCCGAGGATGCGCTCGCCGATGATGTTGCGTTGCACCTGGGACGAACCGCCGGCGATACGACCGCCCGGAGCGCCGAGGATGCGCGCCGAGCCGCGACCGTCCAACATCGCATCGGGTCCGGCGATGTCGGCCGCGAGTTCGGCGGTGTGGAACGTGAGCTCGGTGATCCCGAGCTTGTTCAACGACGATCCCACCGATGCGTTCGGACCCTGCCGAGCCCCCATGTACGAATACGCCTTGCCGTGGCTCAACAGATCGGTGAGCCGCTGCCGCTTGATCGGGTCGAGGCCGCCGGCGCCCATCGCCGCCAATGCATCGAGGCGTCGCTGCATGCCGATGGCCGCCGCCCCGATCGACCCCCGCTCGTTCGTGAGGATCATCATGCCGACGCCCCACCCCTCGTTCTCCGGTCCCAACAACGCGTCGGCCGGCATCCGCACGTCGGTCATGAAGACCTCGAAGAACTCCGACTCACCCGTCATCTGCTTCAGCGGTCGGATCTCGACGCCAGGGCTCTCCATGTCGATCAGGAAGAACGAGATGCCCTTGTGCTTGGAGACGTCGGGGTTGGTCCGGGCCATCAGGATGCCCCACTGGCTGTAGTTCGCTCCGCTGCACCAGACCTTCTGACCGTTCACGATCCACTCGTCGCCGTCGCGGACGGCGGTGGTCTTCAGCGATGCCAGGTCCGAGCCCGCCTCCGGTTCGGAGAAGAGCTGACACCACACCTGGTTCGCCTCGATGATGGGGGCCAGGTGCTGCGCCTTCTGCTCGTCGGTCCCATAGAGCTGGACGCCCTGGCCGGCCAGCACGAACCCGACCATGTTGATGAATGGCGGCACCTCCGCGAGCGCGCAGATCTCGAGCCAGATCGACTGATGCTCGGGCGTGAGACCACGGCCGCCGTACTCGGTGGGCCAGTGGATCCCCGCCCACCCCTCGCCGAACAGGCGCTTCTGCCACTCGATGCCCTGTGGGATCAGGTGCTGGGGCAGGATCGCGCCGTAGTCGGGCGGGGCGATCGCCTTGTTGGCGGCGACCCACTCGGTGGCGGCCGCGCGGAAGTCCTGAAGCTCCATGACGGCGAAGGTAGTCGGTCTGCACTCCCCGCCGATGCTCGCCGTCGATCGCCGCGATCCCGCCCGCACACCACCGCGTCACCGGTCGCGCCGTGGCACACTCCCTCCATGACCGCCGCCGCCGAGAGGCCGACCTTTCCCGAGCGTGCGGCCGCGCTCGGTCCGATGCTGCGGGCGCGCACCACCGACATCGAGGCCGCGGGGTCGCTGCCCGACGACATCGTCGGCGCGATGCAGGAACAGGACCTGGTGCGCATGTGGGTGCCGCAGGCCTACGACGGTCCGGAGGCTCCGGCGGCCGAGGCCCTGGACGCGATGGTGGAACTCGGACGCCACGACGGCGCCGTCGCATGGTGCACGATGATCGCCAACACCACGTCGTTGCTCGCGGCCCGCCTGCCCGCCGAGTGGGCCCGCAAGCTCTTCGGTGATCCCGGATCCATCGGCGCCGGGTTCGCGCAACCGCGGGGCGAGGCTCGCGTGGTGGATGGAGGGCTCCGGATCTCCGGGCAATGGCAGTGGGGCTCGTTCACGCGCCACGCCACGACGGTCGCAGGCGGGTGTCGGGTCATCGACGGCGGCGACGACGACCCGCGCGTCCCCTTCGTGTTCTTCGACCCCGCCGATGTCACCTGGATCGACAACTGGGACGTGATCGGCCTGGGAGGGACCGGATCGTCGGACTACACCGTCACCGACGCGTTCGTCCCCGACGGTCGATGGGTCGACTTCGGGCGCCGCCCGGACCTGGTCGTCGACCGCCCGCTCTACCAGTTCAGCTTCTACGGCCTGCTCGCCGTGGGGGTGGCGGCGACCGTCATCGGCATGGCCGACCGCACCGTCGAGGAGTTCGCCGTCTCGGTCACCGACCGGATCCCGCAGGGCTCGAAGCGACCGCTCGGCGACAAGCCCGCCGTCCAGACCGAAGCGGCCAAGGCCGAGGCCACGGTTCGCAGCAGCCTCGCCTTCGTCCACGACGTCGTCGGCGGCACGTGGGACCGCGCCGAGGCCGGTCTCGACATGACCGACGAGCACCGGCGCCTGCTGCGCCTGGCGGCCGCCGATGCCACCCAGCGCTGCGGCGATGCCGTCTCCCGCCTGTATCGCGTGGCCGGCGGCGAGGCGGTGTATCGCCGAACGCCGATCGAGAAGCTGTTCCGGGACGTGAACGTGGCCACCCAGCACGCCATGGTGTCCGAGCGGTTCTACGAGACCACGGGCCGCATCAGGCTCGGCATCGAGACCGACACCCGCACCCTCTGACGGTGAGCGGCATCGACCTCGTCCTGTTGATCGGGATCGTCTTGATCCTGGTGGTGCTGATCGTGCTCGCGATCGCCGAGACCGGCCTCAACAGGATCTCGACGGTCAAGGCTCAGACGATGGCCGAGGCGGAGCCGTCCCGGTCGGCCGACGCTCTCGCCGAGCTCGTCGAGCACCCGGAGCGCTTCATCAACCCGCTGCTGGTGACGGTCACCGTGCTGCAGACGGCTCAGGCCTTCCTGACCACGATCCTGGCCGGTCGCCTGTTCGGACCCTGGGGGGTCGCCGGCGCCTTCGTCCTCAACGTGATCGTCTTCTTCGTCGTCGCCGAGTCGATGCCGAAGACCTGGGCCGTTCTGCACACGGAGCGTGCGGGCCTGGCGACCGCCCGCCCCGTGGCGGCACTCATCGCCTTCCCGCCGCTTCGGTTCGTCTCGCAGGGACTGATCGGGCTGACGAACGTGCTCCTGCCCGGCAAGGGGCTCAAGCAGGGTCCGTACGTGAGCGAGCAGGAGCTCCTCGGGATCGTCGAGGCGGCCGCCGAGGACGACGTGATCGAGGACGAGGAGCGCGCCCTCATCGAAAGCATCATCGAGTTCGGCGACACGATCGCCCGTGAGGTGATGACCCCTCGACCCGACATCGTCTCGGTCGAGGCCGATGCCAACCTGTCGAGTGCGCTCGACACCGCGATCGCCAACGGGTTCAGCCGTCTCATGGTCACCGAGGCCGACGATGCGGTCGGCGTCGTCCACATCAAGGACCTGATCGGTCCCGAGCGAGAGGGCCGCGGCGACACGCGAGTGGCCGACGTGATGCGCGACGCCGTCTTCGTCCCGGAGACCAAGTCCACCGCGGACCTCATGCGGGAGATGCAGGCCGGGGCCTTCCACCTCGCCGTCGTCGCGGACGAGTACGGCGGCGTCGCGGGGATCGTGACGTTGGAGGACTGCCTCGAGGAGCTCGTCGGCGAGATCGTCGACGAGTACGACGACGACGAGGTCGCGGTTCGCCGGTTGCCCGACGGTGCCTACCTCGTCGACGGCCGGATGCCGGTCGACGACCTCGACGACCTCCTCGGCACCGACCTGCCCCAGGAGGACTGGGACACCGTCGGCGGTCTGGTCTTCGGCACGCTCGGGCGAGCGCCGGAGCGCAACGACACCATCGACGTCGAAGGCTGGCGCTTCACGATCGTGCGCGTCGAGGGTCGGCGGATCACCTCGGTCAGAGTGACGCCGACCGACTAGAGGGCCCTACCTGCCCTTCCACTCCGGCTTGCGCTTCTCGGCGAACGCCGTCGCACCTTCGATCGCGTCCTCGCTCCGGAACACCTGTGCCATCGACGGCCTCTGCATCTCCCAGAACTCCTCCTCGGTGAGGCCCTGCTGGGCGAGCACCATCTGCTTGGAGAGGGCGACCGACAGCGGTGCGTTCTCGGCGATGCGCTCCGCCATGGCCATCGCGGCGTCGACGGTCTCGCCCTTGGGCGTCACCTGGACGACCAGGCCGTGACCGAGCGCCTCCTCCGCCGTGATCGGGTCAGCGGTGAGGGCCATCTTCATGGCGACCTGGTACGGGACGCGACGTGGCAGACGCATCAACGCGCCACCGGCCGCCATCAGGCCGACGCCGACCTCGGGGATCCCGAGCTTGACGCCCTCGGCGGCGATCAGCAGGTCGCAGGTGAGCGCGACCTCGAGACCACCGGCGAGCGCGAATCCCTCGATGGCGGCGATGAGCGGCTTGCGGGCGCCGTTCTCGAGGAACTGGTCGAACCCCTGGGGCGGGCCTCCGGCGGCGAAGGCCTTCAGGTCCATGCCGGCGCAGAAGCCGCGTCCGGCGCCGGTGAGCACGCCGGCGGTGAGGCCGTCATCACCGTCGAGTTGCTCGAGCGCGGCCACCAGGCCTTGCGCCAGGTCGGTGTTGACCGCGTTCATCGCCTCGGGGCGGTTGAGGGTGATCAGCAGCACGCGACCGCGGGCCTCGGTCAGGACCGCATCGTTCTCGGACATCGGATTCTCCTTCGGGTCAGCGCCAGGGTCGCTGGGTGGGAAGTTGGCGCGCTTTGCGGTCAGACCACGAAGCGCGCCAAGTCGGGGTCACTTCGGGGGCAGGCGTACACCGCCGTCGACGCGGATGGTCTCGCCGTTCATGTAGTCGTTGGTGATGCACTCGACCACCATCGACGCCAGCTCCGACGCATAGCCGAGGCGCTTCGGGAACAACACGCTCGAGCCCAGGTGGGCCTTGAACTGATCGGAGGCCTCGCCCTCGCCGTAGATCGGGGTGTCGATCAGCCCGGGGGCGATGGTGTTGATCCTGATGCCCAGGGGCACGAGATCGCGGGCGATGGGCAGCGTCATGCCGACCACGCCGCCCTTCGACGCGGAATAGGCGTTCTGCCCGGTCTGGCCGTCGAACGCGGCGACCGAGGCCATGTTGACGATCGCGCCGCGCTGGCCGTCGGCATCCACCGGGTCGGTCTTGCCCATCGCCGCGGCCGCCAGGCGGATGCAGTTGAAGGTGCCGATCAGGTTGACGCGGATGACGAACTCGAACTGGTTGAGCGGCATCGGGTCGCCGTTGCGATCGACGGTGCGGCCGGCGCTGCCGAGGCCGGCCGCGTTGACCGAGGCGCGAAGCGGGCCCATCTCCATGGCGGCGTCGACCGCTGCCTGGACCTGCTCTTCGTCGGCCACGTCGGCCTTGGCGAAGAGGCCGCCGATGTCCTTGGCGACGGCCTCGCCCTTCTCCTCGTTGAGATCGACGACGACGACGCGTGCGCCGCGGTCGGCGAGCTGGCGGGCGCTCGCTTCTCCGATGCCCGATGCGCCGCCGGTGACGAGGGCGGAAGCTCCGGTGAGGTCCATGGTGGATGTACTCCTGTGAGTGGGTTGTGCTTGGTGGTGCCGGCGAGCCGACGACTACTCGTCGTCGGCCAGGATGCCGGCGAGGTTGTTGCCGAGGGCCACGAGGACCTCGGCGAGCTTGGATCGGTCCTCGCGGGAGATCCCGGCGCGGAGCTCCTTGCGGAGCACGACGTCGCGCTCGGTCACCTGCTCGACCATCTCCTTGCCGGCCGCCGTCAGGTCGACCAGCCAGACCCGACGATCGTCGGGGTCGGGGTTGCGTTCGACGAGCCCGCGCTTTTCGAGCGAGTCGATGACGGACCCCATGGCGGCTCGGCCGAGGCCGCGCCGCTCCGCGAGGCGCGTCTGGGTGAGGGCACCGGCCTCCTCGACGTAGGCCAGCAAGCTGGCCTCGGAGAGGTTCAGGCCCAGCTCGGCGAACCGCAGGTCATATGCCTGTCGGACCGCGCGGGCGGTGGCCATGATCGTGGACTCGACTCGGAGCCACGGCGGCGCGTCGAGTTCGTGTTCGGTGCTCACGGTGGTGTGGGTGCCGCTTCAGCTCTCGCGGCGGATGAGTGTGCCGGTGCCCAGGCCGCCGCCGCAGCACATCGTGACGATGGCGTGCTCCTTGTCGGCACGCTGCAGCTCGTGGACGGCCTTGGTCATCAGCACCGCTCCGGTGCCGCCCAGGGGATGACCCAGCGCGATGGCACCGCCGTTGGGGTTGACCGTCGCCATGTCGGGGTTGAGTTCCTTCTCCCAGGCCAGGACGACCGAGGCGAAGGCTTCGTTGATCTCGACGACGTCGATGTCGCCGATCTGCATGTTGTTGTCGCCCAGCAGCTTCTGGGTGGCGCCGATCGGCCCCGTGAGCATCAGGACGGGGTCTGATCCGACGAGGCAGCTGTCCACGATGCTGGCGAGGGGCTTGACCCCGAGGGCATCGGCCTTCTCGCGGGTCATCAAGAGCACGGCGCCCGCGCCGTCGGTGATCTGGCTGGAGGTGCCAGCGGTGTGGACACCGTCGGGCAGGTTGGTCCGGAGGCCGGCCAGCGACTCCATGGTGGTCTCGCGGAGGCCTTCGTCGCGATCGACCCGGTGGGTCGTGTCGGCGGGCTTGCCGTCCTCGCCCATGTCCGGGGCGTCGATCGGCAGGATCTGGGTGCCGAACCGATCCTCGGCCCATGCCTCGGCGGCGCGCGCCTGGCTGAGCACGCCGAACTCGTCGGTGTCGTCCTTCGTGATGCCCCACTGCTTCGCGATGCGCTCGGCGCCCTCGAACTGGGAGGTCATCTCGTAGTGCTCCCAGTAGTTCTTGTTGATCGGCCGGCCCACCGACGGCTCCTTCGGGACGGTGGCGCCCATGAAGACGGTGGACATGAGCTCCACGCCGCAGCCGACCGCGGCATCGACGACACCGGCAGCCACAAGGGAGTACGCCAGGTTGGTGGCCTGCTGGGACGAGCCGCACTGGGCGTCGACGGTGGTGGCGGCGACCTCGAGGGGGAGGCCGGCGGTCAACCAGGCGTTGCGTGTGACGTTCATGGTCTGCATGCCGACCTGGCCGACGCAGCCACCGACGACCTGGCCGACCTCGGACGGATCGACGCCGGAGCGAGCGAAGAGCTCGTTCTGGACCGAGCCCAGCAGGTCGATCGAATGCATGGCGGACAGGCCACCGCCCCGCTTGCCCAGTGGGCTCCGCACGGCCTCGACGATGACGACTTCACGCATGACAGGTTCCTCCTGGACCGGCCCGGACCGGTCGTGTCAGCCGACCCACGGCCGGGGGGCACGTGCTGCCGACATACTGTATGGCGTCATACTATCGACCGAGGGACGGCGGCGTCCAGGTTCGCGACAGCACGCCCCGCGACCCGCGCCCGGAACGGACGGGCCGGTGGGTTCACATCCCCAGGATCTCCCGCGCCTCGGCGATGGCTGCGGCGGGATCCTCGACATGCACCGCATGCATCCCCATCGCCCGGGCGCCGTCGACCATCGCCTCGAAGTCGTCGAGAAACAGGGCCTCGCTCGGCCCGACGCCGAGCGCGTCCAGCGCGTGGTCGTAGATCGCCGGTTCCGGCTTCCTGGCCCCGATCACACAGGAGTAGACACGGTGATCGAACGGCAGATCGAGGGGCACCACCCGCTCCCAGACCGGGATCCACTCGGTCACGATGTTGGAGACCATCGCGGTCATGAACCCGGCCTCGCTCACCTCGCGGACGAAGGCCTGCATCTCGAGCCCGGGCGCCCAAGCGTCCCCGAAGAATGTGGGCGACGCCGGATCGATCACCATCCGGACGTGCGGCTGCTCGTGCTCGCCGAGCGACGCGAAGAACTCCTCGAGGGTGATCTCGCCCCGTTCCAGACGGTTCCCCGCCGACTCGCCGTCGCCCGCGTGAGCGAAGATCGGATACAGCACATCGAGCAGGACGTGAGGGTCCGCACCCGCGTCCAGGGCGTGACCCACGAGCTCGACCGAGAACGGTGCGGTCAACACACCGGCGGCGTCGAACAGCACGGCGCGGATCGTCACGTCGCCTCGCCGGTGATTGTCGTGCTCATGAGGGCCCGACGATACTCACGTCCGGAGGGGGATCGATGACCGCAGCGAGAGGACTGATCCGGCGGGTGCCGGCTCTCGCGCACGGTGAGTTCCGGCGGGTGTGGCTCGGCGGCACGATCTCCAACAGCGGGTCGATGATGTACATCGCCGCGCTCGGGTGGATCACCACCGACGTCACGGACTCGGCCGCGGCGATCGCCGCGGTTCCCTTCATCGGCCTCGTCCCACTCTTCCTGGTCAGCCCGTTCGCCGGCGTGTGGGCCGATCGCTTCAAGCGCAAGCGACTGTTGCTGCTCGCCATCGTCGGTCAGGCGGCGGTCGGCACAGCCGTTGCGGTCATGGTGACCAGCGATGCCGTCACCTACCCGCGACTCATCGCGGCGTCGGTGATCGGCGGCGTGTTCGGGTCGCTGGGAGCGCCGGTCTTCCAGGCGCTGATCCCGACCCTCGTGCCGGTCTCCGCGCTGCGTTCGGCGGTCATCCTCAACTCGCTGCAGTTCAACATCTCGCGAGCCGTCGGGCCGACGGCCGCCGGGCTGCTGATCGACTCGGTCGGGGCGCCGTTCGTCTTCTGGCTCAACGCCGCCACCTATGCCGCCCTGGTCCTCGCGCTCTGGTCGATCGAAGACCGCCCTGCGGCATTCGACGGAGCCCGTGACCGCTCGGTCTTCGGTGACATCGCCGCCGGCGCCCGTTACGCCGTGCGGAACCCGCCGATCCGGGTCGCGCTGACGGCGGGCACCGTGATCGCGATCCTGGTCTTCCCGATCAGCTACGTCGCCCCGATCCTGGCCACGCAGGGGCTCGATCTCGACGCGTCCGAGTTCGGCATCCTTGTCGGCCTGTTCGGTTCCGGTGCCATCGCCGGCGGCATCCTGATGCTCCTCGAACGCGACCGGCTGATGGAGCCGGCGGTCTCGATCGGCGCATCCGGCTGCGCCGTCGGCCTGCTGCTCGTCGGCGTGGCGCCGGGCCTGGGGGTCGCACTCGTCGGGATGTTCGTGACCGGGATCGCGTTCGTGAACGTGACCAGCAACGTGCTGACGTCGCTGCAGACCAACCTCGACGACCGGGTCCGCGGCCGGGTGATGTCGCTCTGGATGATGATCTACGGGAGCCTGGGGCCGGTCGGGATCATCACCTACGGCAGCCTCGCCGAGGCCATCGACATCCAGACGGTGTTCGTCCTGGCCGCCGCAGCGATGCTGACGTTCCTCGCCGTCATGACAGTGCGGCGCGGCTTCCGCGTGCTCGACGCGCCGACCGAGGCCACTGCGCGATGATCCACTCGTGACGACCGACGTGAAACACGAGACGCTGGCGACGGACCTGGTGTCGGGGCCCGTCGAGTACGCCACGCTTCGAGCCGGTGATCCCGGCGGTGACCCCGGGCTGTTGCTGTTTCTCCACGGAGGCGGCCAGTCGCGGGACAGTCTCGAAGAGTTCCGACCCGTGTTCGAACAGGCGTGGGCCACCGGCGTGCTCCCACCGATGGTGGTCGCCACGCCTTCGGCCGGCCGGTCCTTCTATCTCGACGACGCTGCCGGCGACAGCTGGTGGGAGCAGTTCATCGTCGACGAGTTCATCCCGCACCTGCAGGCCACCGAGGGCACCGTCGGTCTGCCGTCACTGACCGGCTTCTCGATGGGCGGGCTGGGGTCGCTCCGGATGGCCTTCCGGCGACCGGACCGGTTCGCCGTCGTGGCGGCGCTCGAACCCGCGATCGAAACGACGGCCGACTGGGACGCGCTCCCGGTTCGCGACCGCTTCTACCGGCCGATGGAACTGATGCACGAGCTCTACGGCGACCCGATCGACCGCGAGCACTTCCGTCGCAACAGCCCACTGCACCTCGCGACGACGAACCACGTCGCGATCGCAGCGTCGGGACTCGCCATCCTGGTCGAGTGTGGAGACGAGGACGCCCTCGAGTTGCACCGCGGCGCCGAGGTCCTCCACCGAGCGCTCTTCGATCGCGGCATCGACCACGAGTACCGCAGCGTCCGGGGAGCCAACCACATCGGGGCGACCACGGCGCCTCGACTCCTGGATGCGCTGAGCTTCATCGGCCGCTCCCTCACACCAGCGCAGCCTGACGAGCAGCTCGAGATGACCGTGCCGTTCTTCGACGCCATGCGCAGGGAATCGGGGTACGAGCGGACGGTCGTGGTCGAGGGCCCGGCAGGACCGGTCGAGGCGCGGCTGGTCGGCGAGGGCCCGGCCGTCGTGATGCTCCCGTCGCTCGGCCGCAGCGCCACCGATTTCGACGACCTGGCACGGCGCCTCGCCCGGCACGGCTACCTCGCTGTCGCCCCAGAGCCGCGCGGGATCAACGGCAGCACAGGTGAGCTCGAGGGGCTGACGATGTTCGATCTCGCTGCCGACGTCGCGGCGATGATCCGCAGCCTCGACATCGGCCCGGCGACCATCGTCGGCCATGCGTTCGGCAACCGCGTCGCACGGATGACCGCCACCGAGTACCCCCACCTGGTCGAGAGCCTGGTGCTGTTGGCCTGCGGCGGGAGCGTGGCTCCCGACCCTGACGACCATGCGGCCCTCCTGCGTGTGTTCGATGCCGAGCTGCCCGACGACGAGCACCTCGCCGCCGTCGACCAGGCGTTCTTCGCTCCTGGGAACGACGCGTCGGTCTGGACCGACGGCTGGCACGGCACCGTCGCATCCTTCCAGGGCCTGGCCACCTCGTCGCTCGACGCCGAGCACTGGGTCGGCGCGGGCGCATCGGACGTGCTCATCGTCCAACCGTCCGACGACGTCATCGCACCCCCCGCCAACGCCGAGGCGGCCGCCACCCACATCGGACCTCGCGCCACTGTGCTCGAGCTGCCGCACGCCGGCCACGCAGTGCTCCCGGAGCAACCGCGTGCAGTGGCGACCGCGGTCCTCGGGTGGCTGCGCGACCGCGGTCGATGAGTTCGCCCTACGCCGGGATCCGCGTGGTCGACCTCTGGGGCGGCCTGTCCGCCGGGTACGCCACCAAGATGCTGACCGACGGCGGGGCCGACGTCGTCATCGTCGAACCGCCGACCGGTGACCCGCTGCGCGCGTGGCGCATCGGCGGGGCAACCGACGACGGGCCGCTCTTTCGGTACCTTCGGCACGGCCAGCGATCGACGCTCGATGCCGAGGCGGCGATGGCCGGCGCGGACGTGGTCATCATCGGACGCGACGGCCCCGACCCCGAGGTCCTTCGAGCCGCCGATCCCGGACTCGTCGTCGCCTCGATCACGCCATACGGCCGCACCGGCCCATACGCAGACCGCCCGGCCACCGAGTTCACCATGCAGTGCGACGTGGGGAGCACCGCCTTCCGGGGGCTGCTGTGGCAGGAGCCCTTCCAGGCCGGCGGCCGCACCGGTGAGTGGTTCGCAGGCGCGTGCGCAGCCGTCGCCATCGCCGGCGCACTGCGGCGGCAACGGCTCAGCGGCCACGGCGACACGATCGACCTGGCCGTCGCCGAGTGCATCAACCTGGCGATGACGATGTTCACCGACCTGTGGTCGTCCTTCAACGACCGCGAACCGATCGGGAAGGTGCCACGGAACCAGGAGACCCCGTCGATCGAGCCGACCAAGGACGGCTGGGTGGGTTTCAACACGAACACCCGTCAACAGCTCGGCGACTTCTGCCTGATGGCAGGCCGCCCCGAGGACGCCGACCGGTTCGCCACCGCGCGCGACCGGATGGTCCAGTGGGACGACTGGAACGAACTCGTCCACGACTACACCACCGCCCACACCACCGCCGAGATCATCGAGTTCGCATCGATGCTCCGCATCCCCGTCGCCCCCATTGGCAACGGTCGGGACACGCCACAGATCGACCAGTTCGTCGAGCGGGGTGTCTTCATCGACGACCCCACGGGCGAGTTCCGCATGCCACGGCGACCCTGGCGGATGAACGGCGAACCCCTACCCGACCCGCGACCGGCGCCCTCCCTGGATCAGGGCGCACCGGCGACGACGACAGATCGGCCCGCCCCGTCCGATGATGCGGCCCTTCCGCTCGCCGGTCTCCGGGTCGTCGATGCCACCGCGTGGTGGGCCGGGCCGACTGCAGGAGCCGTGCTGGCCGCGCTCGGGGCGGACGTGATCCACGTCGAGAGCTGCACCCGGCCCGACGGCATGCGCATGACCGGCGGCCAGTTCCAACACCGGGACCGGTGGTGGGAGTGGAGCCAGCTGTTCCAGGGAGCCAACACCAACAAGCGAGGGCTGACGCTGGACCTCGCCACCGACGAGGGCCGATCGCTGTTCCTCCGACTCGCCGAAACCGCCGACGTGGTGGTCGAGAACTACACGCCCCGCGTGTTCGAGAACTTCGGCTTCGACCGCGACACCCTCGCTGCGCAGAATCCGGCCCTGATCTTCGCCCGCATGCCCGCCTTCGGCCTCGACGGGCCTTGGCGGGACCGACCCGGGTTCGCCCAGACGATGGAGCAGGTGACCGGGCTCGCGTGGGTCACTGGGCACTGCGACGATCAGCCGCGTATCCAGCGGGGCCCGTGTGATCCCAATGCCGGGATGCACGCCGTGTTCGCGATCTTCGGCGCCCTCATCGAGCGCGACCGCACCGGTCAGGGTGCGTTCCTGGAGCTGACGATGGTGGAGGCCGCACTCAACGTGGCAGCAGAGCAGGTCATCGAATGGACCGCGCACGGTCACTTGATCGAGCGCAACGGCAACCGCAGCTCCTATGCCGCACCTCAGGGGATCTACCGCACGGATGCCGACGAGACATGGGTCGGGGTCGCGGTTGAGTCCGACGCGCAGTGGGAAGCGCTGGTCGACGTCATCGGTCGTCCCGATCTGGCCCAGCTCGACGCATCGGGCCGCCGGGACCGCCACGACGAGATCGACGCTGCGATCGCGGCCTGGTCTGAGGTCCAGTCGGACGAGGCGGCCGCCGAGACGCTCGTGGCAGCCGGGGTGCCTGCGGGCATCGTCCGCAACCCACAACGCGGGGACCTGCACCCGCAGCTCGCCCATCGCGGGTACTTCGAGTCGGTCGACCACCCGGTCACCGGAACGCACCCCATCGCCGGCATGCCGTGGCGTTCCGACACGGTCGAGCGTTGGATCCGCGTGCCGCCGCCGACGCTCGGCCAGCACAACCGTGAGGTCCTGTCCGAGCTCGGGCTCAGTCCGGCCGAGATCGACGAGCTGGAGTCAGCGGGCGTCATCGGCGAGACCCTGATCCAGTGACGCATCCCTACCGCGACGTCGTGATCGCCGGCCTGCACAACACGGTGCAGGCGCGCCGGATCGATGGCGCCACGATGCGCTCCCTGGTCACCGATGCGCTCGTCGGCGCATGCGCCGACGCCGGGATCGCGGTGACGGACCTCGACGGTCTGGTGGGCCAGGGTGTCGGCGAGGCCGCCTTCGACATGGGGCTCGGCCCGGTCACCCAGGTCTACGCTTCCCAGGGCATCCCGTCGGTCCGGGCCGCCGCCCACCTCGTCGCCAGTGGCGAATGCCGGGCCGTCGCCGTGTGCGCGGCAGGGGCGAGGATCCTTCGCGACGACGGGGCCACCGCACCGTGGACCCGCCCGGCCAACGAACTCGTCGTCGGGTACGGCCTGTTCACCGCCGCGGAGTTCGCCCTGATGGCCCGGCGCCACATGATCGACCACGGCACCACGCCGGAGCAGCTGGCCACCGTCGCCGCCACCATCCGCACCAACGGGTCCGCCCACCCCGGCGCCGTGTACAGCGGTCGGGGCCCATTCGTCGCGCAGGACATCCTCGACTCGCGCATGGTCGCCGATCCGTTCCACCTGCTCGACTGCTCGATGACTTCCGAGGGCGGGTGTGCCCTGGTGCTCATGCACGCGGATGCCGCCGGCGACCTGCCCCATCGGGCGGTCCACATCCTCGGCTCCGCGTCCGACCATCTCGGCATGGCGTACGCACAGGCCCCGGCCTGGGACCTTGCGGCGGCGTCCGGCTACCCGGCCGGGTACGTCGGCCGGCGAGCCGCCGAGACGGTCTGGCGACAGTCCGGGCTCGGACCATCCGATGTCGACGTCTGCGAGTTCTACGACCCGTTCAGCTTCGAGATCATCCGCCAGTTCGAGGCGTTCGGATTCTGTGACGAGGGCGCCGGCGGCGACTTCGTGATGGACGGCACGATCGGTCCAGGCGGCCGCTACCCCGTGACCACCGACGGGGGCACGATGAGTTACAGCCACGCCGGGATCATCGCCCAGCAGATCCAGCGGGTCATGCGCGGCGCGGAGCAACTCCGCGGCACATGCGAATCGATGCAGGTCGACGGCGCCGAGGTCGCGTTGTGCACCAACGGCGGGTCGGGGGCGCTGTTCAACGATCTGATGCTGCTCGGGGTTGATCGGCCATGACCACGCTCGAACCCAGGATCGACGGGATCCCGACCCCCACCCCGTCGCCCGAAGCCGGCCCGTACTGGGAGGGCACGCGGGCGGGCGAACTGCGCTACCAGGCGTGTGCGACATGCGGCGCCGCCAACTTCGGCCCCGGCCTGCGGTGCCATGCGTGTCAGGCCGACACGCTCGAGTGGCGGCGATCGGCGGGCGAGGGTGTCGTCTACTCGTGGACGGTCGTGTGGCGGCCGCAGACGCCGGCCTTCGACGTCCCCTACGCGCCTGCGATCATCCGCCTCGACGAGGGGTACGACATGGTCTCGGCGCTGGTCGGTCTGGTGCCCGACGACATCGAGGCCGGCATGCGCGTCCGAGTCGAGTTCCACGCCCTCGACGACACGATCACGCTCCCGTTCTTCCGACCGGCCTGACCGACGACCGACGGCGGGACCCCGGCCCAGCCGCGGCAAGCCCGTACCGTGGAGCCATGCCGAGGATCGAGGCGGACCACATCGTCGACGTCGACCCGTGGACGGCGTTCGCCGTGTCGCAGACCACCGGCGACACCCGACTGCGCTGGGACCCGTTCATCCGCAGCCAACATCATCTGGACGGGGCGACGATCGCCGGCACCGGCGTCCGCAGCGAGACCCGGTCCAAGCACGGCCTCCGCATGGTGTCGGAGTACACGAGCTTCCATCCGCCGGACCGGGTCGGCATGAAGATGGTCGAGGGACCCTGGTTCTTCGACCGATTCGGGGGCGGATGGATCTTCAAGCGGCTCGACGACGGCCGGACGCTGTCGACCTGGCGCTACACGTTCAGCATCCGCCCGAGCTTCCTGTCCCGGATCGGCGACCCGATCGGCATCCGGATGCTGCAGCGCGACATCGACCAACGCATCGCGGCCTTCGCTGCGGGCTGCATCGACCCCGAGGTCCTGGCTGTCGGCAGGGCCATGGCATCGCGCTGGCAGGACGAGCTGGCATAGCGGCCTGCTTCGAGGCGACGCGCGCGGCGCCACTACGCTCCCGGCCATGGCCGAGGACCCTGCCGAACTGGAACAGAAGGTCCGATTCGAGATCGTGAACCAGGTGGCCTGGATCACGATCGACAATCCGGACAAGGGCAACGCGATGTCGCCGGGCATGCGCGACCGGATGGCGGCGCTGTTCGAGTCGCTCAACGGCCAGTTCCACGCCCGCGCCGTCGTGCTCACCGCGACCGGGGAGAAGCTGTTCTGCCCGGGTGCCGACATCTCGGTCGGCCGGGACTACGCACCGCGCCCCGACGACGCGCCTGCGCTCGCCGTCGGTGAGCCGCGCCGCATGATGCTGCGCGGCCAGCACACCCTCATGCCGTCGATCCTCGACTGTGAGCTGCCCGTGATCGCGGCCGTGAACGGCACGGCGGCCGGCATGGGCGCCCACCTCGCGCTGATGTGCGATCTGGTGCTGATGGCCGACAACGCCAAGCTCATCGAGATCTTCGCCCGACGTGGTCTCGTCCCCGATGCACTCGGAACCTGGATTCTCCCGCGACTGATCGGGCCGATGAAGACGAAGGAGCTGATGTTCTTCGCCGAGGACATTCCGGCCCACCACGCGCTGGAGCTCGGCCTGTGCAACAGGGTCGTCCCCGGCGCGGAGCTGCGGGCGACCGCCACGGAGTGGGCCGAACGCCTGGCCACCGGGCCGACCAAGGCCCACATGTTCACGAAGTGGTTGGTCAACCGCGCGCTCGACGTCGACCGCCACACGATCGCCGAGGAGGAGTCCTGGGCGGTCGAACTGAACAACGGGACGAGGGACAGCCAGGAGGGCATCACGAGCTTCCAGGAGCGCCGGGACCCGGTCTGGCGCGGGTACTGATCGGCATCCCGTCGTGAAGGCCTGGCTGGCGCGCACGCTCGTCTTCGGCAGCTCCGCTGCCGTCCTCGTCCTGGAGATCCTGGCGGGTCGCCTCCTGGCGCCCTACGTCGGGGTCTCCCTCGAGACCTTCACCGGCATCATCGGGGTGGTCCTCGCCGGCATCGCGCTCGGCTCGTGGGCGGGCGGGACGCTCGCAGACCACCGCGACGCAAGCGCAGCCATCGGACCGGCCCTGGCACTCGGCGGAGCGTTGGCATGGGTGTCGCTGCCGATCATCCGCGGGTTGGGCCCACAGTTCGGCGACGGCCCCGTCGCCGTCCTCATGCTGACCACGGCCGGCTTCTTCCTCCCGTCCGCGGTCCTGTCCGCGGTGAGCCCGATGGTCGCCAAGCTCCGCCTGCAGGACCTGAGCGACACCGGCTCGGTCGTCGGTGGGCTGTCGGCCGCGGGCACCATCGGCGCGCTCGCCGGGACGTTCGTCACCGGGTTCGTGCTGATTTCGGCCATCCCGACCCGACCGATCGTCGTCATGGTCGGGGCCCTGCTCGTCGCCGGCGGCGCGGCCACCCACTGGGCTCTTCGCCGCCGACGACCGACCGTCGGTGCCGCCGTCCTGGTGCTGCTCGCAGGCGTCGGTGGCGTCACCTCGTCGCCCCCCTGCCAGTTCGAGACGGGGTACGCCTGCGTGAACATCGAGGTCGACCCGGACAACCCGAGCGGCCGGAGCCTCTATCTCGACCAGCTGCGCCACGCCTATGTCGACCTCGAGAACCCGACCGTGCTCGACATCCGCTACATCCGGCTGTTCGCGCAGGTCACCGACCCGCTCAGCCCCGGGCGGCCACTCCGGTCGTTGCACCTCGGTGGCGGCGGATTCAGCTTCCCGCAGTATCTCCAGCACGTCCGGGGCGGCGGCTTCGACCTGGTGCTCGAGATCGATCCGGACCTGGTCGACATCGCCGAGGACGAGCTCGGCTTCGCACAGACGCCCGACCTCCAGGTCCGCACCGGCGACGCCCGCAATGCCGTCGACGACCTGCCCGACGACGACTACGACCTGGTGGTCGGCGACGCGTTCGGGGGCAGTTCGGTGCCGTGGCACCTCACGACGCGTGAGTTCCTCGAGGAGGTCGACCGCGTGCTCCGGCCGGACGGGCTCTACGTGATGAACGTCATCGACGGCGGCGACAACCGCTTCGCGAGGGCGCAGGTGGCCACGCTCCGGCAGGTCTTCGACCATGTCCGGGTCATCGTCCCCTCGACGGGAATCCCGGAGCTGCGTCGCGTGAATCAGGTGCTAGTCGCATCGCGGTCCCAGATCCCGGACGCGCCCATCGCGTCCGCCGACGGGCGCCCCGTCCCCGACGCCGAGCTGGACGCGTTCGTCGACGGCGCCCGCCCGCTGCGAGACGACTTCGCCCCCGTCGACCAACTCCTGTTCAGCTGAACCGCGCCGCGGCCGGAGAAAGTGCCCACGCCGGGTCTGACACCAAGTGGGCACTTTCTCGGATGCGTGGTCAGTCCAGGCCGTCGTGGTCGCCGATGACGGTGGCCATCAGGTCGATGGTCTCGAGGTCGGTTGTCCGGACGATCACGCCGGTCGCCCCGGCCGGAACCGCCTGCGGGTAGCGGTCGCGGATGCGTGACGGTGGGCCGATCAGGCCGTTGCGGTCGATGTAGTCGTCGGGGACCGCTGCCACCGCACCGACCTTGTCGCCGGCCCGCCACCGGTCCCTGACGAGGTCGGCCGCCTCGGCGAAGCCCCGACGGGCCATGGCCTCGTGGTGATAGTTGCGGTCCTCGGACCCCATGCCGCCCACGTACATGGCGGTCTGTGGCTTCCGCCGGTCGATCGCACCCTGGACATCGTCGGTGATCTCGACGTTGAGGTTGGTGAAGATCTGGAACTCGCCGCGAGGCACGGCGTCAGCGGCGCGACCATCGAAGCCCCGCTCGAGATCGGGACCGAAGCGGTCCCAGCCGTCCTGGTCGTAGCCCATCGGCAACCAGCCGTCGGCCACCTCGGCGCACAGGCGGGTGTTCAGCGGCCCGCCCGACGCGAGCCAGATCTCGATGCCGTCGGTGGGGTGCAGAATCGACTTCAGAGCCTTCCCCTGGCCGACGGAGCCGTCACCGGTCCACGGAAGCGGGATCTGACGTCCGTCGTGGCGCACCGGCTGCTCGCGCGCCAGGACCTTCCGCATGATGGCGACGTAGTCGCGCAGCCAGTGATGGGGACTCCCCCACGGCCGTCCGTACCACCCCTCCACGATCTGGGGCCCGGACACGCCGAGCCCGATGATCGTCCGACCTCCCCCGGCCAGCGCGTCGATCGTCATCGCGTGCATGGCGGTCGCCGCCGGCGTCCGCGCCGCGACCTGCACCACGCCGGTCCCGAGCTTGATGCGCTCGGTCTTGGCCGCGAGGAAGGCCAACGGCGACAACGCGTCCACGCCGTAGGCCTCGGCGGTCCACACCGAGTGGAACCCGACCGCCTCCGCCCGCCGGACCGCCTCCACCGGAACCTCGAGGTGGGCCTGGTTGTACAGGTCGAGGCCGAGCGCGAGCTTCACGGCGCCCGACCGTACTCCGCCTGCTCAGCCTTCGAGGACGGCGACGAGGATGTCGATCAGCGAATCGACGAAGGCCTCGTGAGCCATGGCGGGCTCGAGACCCGCGGCGATCACCTCGGCGCGGGCCGCCGTCATCCCCACCATCAGCATCATCATCGCCACCAGGCGCTGGGACCGCACCTCGGGCTTCGCGTCGGGGCGCTCCTCGAGCAGCGAGAGGGTCCGCTGCAAGTGCACGTCACCGGCTGCGGGACCGGTGCGCCAGTCGGCCAGACCGGATCGCAGCTGGTCGACGACCCGCACGTAGTGACGACCGTCGACGGTGGCGAGTGCGCCGGCGTAGACGATGGCCAGCACGCTGACGAGCTCTCGGGTCGAGGCCTCGTCGGCCAACCCGGCCAGCAGGGCGCCGCGTTCGGCCTCGAGTCGCTCGCCGTGGCGCGCCAGCACCGCGGCGAGCAGCTGCGATCGTGACCCGAAGTGGTAGTTCAGGGCCGAGACGTTCTTCTGGCCGGCCGCCTCGGTGATCTCCCTGTTGGTGACGACCCAGACGCCGCGTTCGGCGAAGAGGCGCTCGGCCTCGGCCAACAACGAGGCCCTGGTCTCGGAGCCGTCGCGAGGCATGGCCCGCTCAGACGCCCAGCGGCAGCAGCGCGGTATCGGGGATGATCGTGACCTGCCCGGTCTCGTCGGGCAAAGGGTGATTGAACGGCCGGTACTTGGGCTGCGCGGTCGCACGCATGCGGGTCGTCGAGTGGACCGGATCCTTGTCGTACTCGGGGATCACGTTGTCGCCGAACACCTCGAGCATCTCCTCGACCTCGTCGTGGCGCATCCCCTCGATCGGCAGGCCGAACACCACCTGGTCGCAGCCGACGGACTGGTATGCCGCCACCTGCTCGCAGACCTCTTCGGGGTTGCCGCAGAGCATGAACCCGCCCTCGATGACGGCGTCGAGGATCTCGTCGGTCCACTCCATCGAGCTGCTGATCGGCGCGTCGGGCCAGGTGATCGCGTCGGGCGACTTCGGCATGGTGTCGTGGTACAGATTCACCATCGTCACCAGGTAGCCCCGTCCCTTGGCCTTCGCGATCTCGCGGGCCCGCTCGCGGTCCTCGAGGCAGATCACCGAGTTCGTCATCATCACGTTGTTGTTCTGGAACTGACCGAGGACCTCGTCGGGTGACGCGGCCGCGGTCTTGTAGGCCTCGACGCGGCCCTTGAGGTTGTGGATCGGTTCGAAGTTGAAGGCGATCGCGCCGATGCCCAGGTTGCCCGCCTTCTCGAAGGTGGGTGGGTTGCCGCACGCGACCCAGATCGGCGGATGCCCCGCGCCGTAGGGCTTCGGCAGGATGTTGTGGGGTGTGGGCACCGACCATCCGGTGCCCTCGAAGGAGTAGTCCTTCTGCTCCCACATCTTCGGGATCTCGCGGACGACCTCGTCCCACATCGCCTTCGTCTGGGAGGGCTCGGTGCCACTGAACGTTGCCAACTCGTGGCTCCCTGCGCCTCGTCCGGTCCCGAACTCGAAGCGATTGCCGGTTACGTGATCGAGCATCGCCGCGCGCTCGGCGATCCGGACCGGGTGTTCCTTGGTGGTCGGGAGGCTGGTGATGGCAGAACCGATGTGGATCTGTTCGGTCTGAGCGGCGACCCACCCCATCAGCGGCGCCGGCGCCGACATGTGGCTGTACTCGGTCAGGCCGTGATGCTCGCCGAACCAGATGTACTTCCAGTTGTGCTTGTCGGCGAGGATCGCGTAGCTCGCCTCGCGCATGAGCTCGGTGTGTTCCGACTCGGTGTCGTGTGCGGCGGGCCCCGGGATGTACCCGTTGCTGAAGATGCCGAACTCCATCGCTGCCTCCTGTGACCGACACGCCCCCCGGCGCCTTCGGCGATTCTAATGTAGGGCATTAGAAACCGGGGGGTCAACGGGGGCGGCGACCGGCCGATGGGGACACCGTGACACTGGAGGGCACTTCCTCCAGCCGTGCGCACCGGGACAGCCATCCGGCTGGAACAACCAACGCTGCAGCCGGCGCTTCGGAGAGCGTCGACGCCGAGATCGACGACGCGATTCGCGCCGAGACCGCGCGCTTCTTCCGCAACAACCGGTGGCTCTCGCCGCTGGGCAATGTCGCTGCGGCGCTGGTGTTCCTGCTCGTCACGGTCGACTTCGTCTGGCGCTCCCGCGCCATCGCGTGGTTCGTCGCCATCATCGCTGCCGCGGCGGCCACCGCGCTGGCGTCGAGCCCGGGCCTGCCGACATCCCGAGCCGGCGTCCCGATCGTCGCCCAGGCGGGGTACCTCGCATCGGGCACGCTGTGGGGGCTGGTGCTGTGGCTCGATCCCGTGGCTCGCACCGACGCACAGTTCCAATGGATCGCGCTCGCCCACCTGTTCGCGGTGACAGCCGGAACGACGACAGGCCTGTCCGGGGTCAGCTTCCTGACCTCGATGAACGTGACACCGATGTGGATGCTGGCCGCGGCGGCCATGGTGGTCGAGGGCGAGATCGTGATCGCCGTTGGCCTGATGGTGTTCCTCGCGTTGGTGCTGCCTCATCAGCGAATCGCCACGTCGCAGTTCCGCGAGCTGGTCTCCCTCCGCACCCGCTCCGAGCAGGAGGCCGAGAGGAGCGAGTGGGCGGCGCTCCACGACGCGCTCACATCGCTCTCGAACAGGACGGCCGTCTGGCGCCGGCTCGAAGAGCTCGAGGGTGGCCACGCCGTGACCGCCATGTTCATCGACCTCGACCACTTCAAGGAGGTCAACGACCGGTTCGGCCACGCGGCCGGCGACGACGTGCTCGTCGAGGTCGCCGAACGACTGCGCGCCTGCTTCCGGCCGTCCGACCTGATCGCTCGCCTCGGTGGGGACGAGTTCGTCGTCGTGCTCGATCAGGAGGTCGACGCTCGGGGCGTGGACCGCCTCGCTCGTCGCGCCATCTCACGGCTCGAGGACCCCATCCTCCTCGACACCGGGGACGAGGCGTACATCTCGGCCAGCATCGGCGTCACCACCGTCAGCTCGGACGAGGCAGATCCGGAACGCCTGCTCACCGAGGCCGACCACGCGCTCTACCGCGCGAAGCGGTCGGGACGTCGGCGCATGGTGCGCTTCGACGCCGCGCTCGAGTCCGAGCTGCGCCAACGAACCGGCCTCGAGACGAGCCTGCGCAAGGCGCTGCGCGATCGAACCCTCGACACCCATGGCCAGCCGATCTTCAACCTCCAGAGCGGGCGGGTCGTCGGCGTCGAGCTGCTGGCCCGCTGGACGCTCGAGACGGGAGCATCGGTCGCACCGAGCGTCTTCATCCCGCTCGCCGAGGAGACCGGCCTGATCGACGACCTCACCGACATGATGCTGCTGCGAGCCGCCGACCTTCTGGTCCGCTGGCGCGACGACGAGCTGCTCGGCGACGTCCAGGTGGGACTCAACCTGTCGACGATGCAGCTCGGACGCGCCGACGTCGTCGAACGGGTCGCGCAGGTGATGGGCGAGTACAACATCGAACCCGGGAGGCTGGTGATCGAGCTCACCGAGTCGAGCGAAGCCCACGAGTTCGCTCAGGTCGCCGACCAACTCGAGGCGCTCCACGGGCTCGGCGCGCTGATCGCCATGGACGACTTCGGCACCGGCTATTCCTCGCTCTCGAGCCTGCTCGCGTTCCCGATCAGCTTCGTCAAGCTCGACCGGACGCTGATCGCCGACCTGGGGCGTGATCCGCGGCGGTCCGCCGTCGTCAGGGCGGTGCACCAGCTGGCCGAGGTGGTCGGACAGGTCGTGATCGCCGAGGGCGTCGAGACACCAGCCCAGGTCGAGGAGCTCCGCGAGGTCGGCGTGCGAAGCGCCCAGGGCTTCGGGCTCGGGCACCCGTTGCCGCTCGACGAGCTCGAAGAACGCCTCGCCGACTTCGACTTCCCCGCGCCCATCGCCCCCCTGCGGCACTAACGTCGCGCAGCGCCGCCCGACGGTGGGCGGCACGACGTCCAGGGGGAACGATGAAGATCGGCGTGACCTACCCACAGACCGAGCTGGGCGGCGACCCGATCGCCGTTCGCGACTTCGGTCTCGCCGTCGAGGAGCTGGGCTACGACTCGCTGTTGGCCTACGACCACGTGGTCGGGGCCTCCCACGCCGACCGCGACCCCGAGCTGTGGGGGCCCTACACCGAGACCGACCCGTTCCACTGCCCGCTGATGATGTTCTCCCACCTGGCCGGGATCACCGAGCGGATCGAGTTCGTCACCGGGGTGATCATCCTGCCCCAGCGCCAGACCGCCCTCGTGGCGAAGCAGTGCACCGACCTGGACCTCCTGTCCGGCGAGCGCTTTCGGCTCGGCGTCGGCACCGGCTGGAACTACGTGGAGTACGAGGCGCTCGGTGAGGACTTCGAATCCCGGGGCCCGCGTCTCAGCGAGCAGATCGACCTGCTCAGGCGCTACTGGGCCGAAGACCTGTTCTCGTTCGAGGGCCGATTCGACCGGATCACCCGCGGCAACATCAACGTGCGTCCGACCCGATCGATCCCGATCTGGCTCGGCGGCTTCTCCGAGCCCGCGTTCCGCCGCGCCGCCCGTCAGGGCGACGGCTTCATCTACGCCGGAACGGTCGACACCGGGGTGCAGGGTCGGGGCCGGGTCGAGGCCCACCTCGAGGACGCAGGGCGGGCGGACGCAGACTTCGGACACGAGCTGATCATGCTGCGAGCCCGATCCGCGGCGGAGTCCGCCGAGACCGCCGCCGGCTGGCGGGAGGCGGGCGGCACCCACGCGTCGGTCGTCACCATGAACCTGGGTCTGGAGGGGTTGCAGGCCCATCTCGACTACATCGCCGAGGTGCGCGAGCTCCTCGGCTGACGGTCCGTCGGTGCCCGGCCTAGGGTGTCGCCGTCCGCGACGCCCGGGGAGGCCGCCCACATGACCGTGCACTTCATCGCCCATCTCACCGTCGACGACCCCGACGGGTATCGCGGCTGCTCGGCGAATTTCGGGCCGATGCCATTGATCTGCTCGAGGTCGGAGCCGCTGGTGTCGGCGGTGTCCTCGGCGTGATCGTCGTCGGCCGGGGCCTGCGAC
>JBCCFK010000020.1:0-24730 GCA_039029775.1 Actinomycetota bacterium
GATCCGGGAGCCGCCGTTGAACGCGGTGTTCATCTCGTCGTAGTGGAGGTGCGAGTCGATCGGTGGGGGGTTGTCGGTGCCGCTGGTCCCGGAGTTGCCCGAGTAGCCGACGAGCTGTCCGGCCTCGATCTCGGCGCCCACCTCGATACCGGGTGCGAACGACGCGAGGTGGATGTAGCGGCTGTAGTGGTCTCCGTGGTCGATGGCCACGTAGTTGCCCGCCCGGTTGTTGCACCCGCCATCGCCGCCGTCTGGCGCGCACCCGCCCTCGACGAGGCGGGCGATGCCGGGGCCGGTTGCGTGGATCGGGGCGTTGAACGGCATGTTGATGTCGATCGCCCAGCCGTTGTGGTGCCCGGCGCAGAAGCCGTCGGCGGAGTTGCCGGTCGCTCGCGTGCAGCCGATCTGGAAGGTGCCGACGATCGGCGCCCAGTCGGAGTGCCCGTCCTCGGTCTGGGCCTGCGCCGGCTCGCTGGGCACGGCCGCGAGCACGACGGCGAATGCGGTCACGATGACGCCGACCAGGGTCAATGCCTGGGCGGCGGCCGGACGCTCGGCCCGCAGCCGTTGCACAGCCGTCATCGGTCGCATCGAGTGGTCGGTCCTTCCGCGCTGGGCGCTCCCGGCTCCGGGGCGCCGTTCGCCAAGCCATCGGCGGAAGGTGCAAAACCTGAAGTTCGCGGGGGTCGTCATCGCCATGCCCTGGTCGGTCGGCCCAGTCGGATCCGGTGTTGCGGAACGGTGTGCATTCGTCACACAACCGCAATGTCTGACGCTAGCGAGACCCGCCGGCGTATACAAAGCGGCTGTGGTCGGATCCGCCCGGCTGGGCCGGACGACCCACGGCGACGCCGCGTGGCGCCTTGTCGTGCCGCGATCCGTGGCATCGCCTTCGGCGGCCGGTCGGCCCGTCGGCGCGAGCGTGTCCGCCGCCGCCGACCTGTTCGGTGCCGAGGTGGTCGCCTGCGACGCGCGCCGGTAAGCTTCTCCAGTTCGAGAACCCCGGTTCGGCGCGTCCGGCCGGCACGCCATCATGGCGCGAGTACCCCCGAGGCAGTCATGTCGAAGCATTGTCAGGTCACCGGCCGCAAGCCGGCGTTCGGCAACAACGTGTCGCACTCCCACCGCAAGACGCGTCGTCGCTGGGACCCCAACATCCAGAAGCATCGCTTCTACATCCCCAGCGAGAAGCGTTGGGTCACCCTGACCGTCAGCGCCAAGGGTCTGAAGACGATCAACAAGCACGGGATCGAGCGTGTGCTCGCCGACATGCGCAAGCGTGGGGAGAAGGTCTGATGCCCGCCGGAAGCGACAAGCGACCCAACATCAAGCTCAAGTCCACCGCCGGGACCGGCTACACGTACATCACCAACAAGAACAAGGTGAACAACCGCGAGCGCATCGAGCTCCGGAAGTACGACCCCATCGCGCGCAAGCACGTCATCTTCAAGGAAGAGAAGTAGCGAGAGCTCCGGCGTCCGCCGCGGCCTCGCTCAGGGCCGATGAGCCCGCTCACCACTGACGACAAGCGCGAACGACTCTCCGGCGCGCTCATGGCCGACGACGTCGCGTCGGCGCTGTGGGACCTGGTTGACTCCGGTCTGGCCGACGAGATCATCCCCGAGCTCCCCGCGCTCCGCCTCGAGCAGGACCCGATCCACAAGCACAAGGACGTGCTGTCCCACACCATCGCGGTGACCGCGAAGACGCCCGCCGAGCTCCGGCTCCGCCTGGCCGCGCTGTTCCACGACATCGGCAAGCCGCGCACCCGGTCGTTCGAGCACGGTGGCGTGACCTTCCGCCACCACGAGGCGGTCGGGGCAAAGATGACCAAGAAGCGCCTCCGGGAGCTCGACTACCCCAACGACGTCGTGAAGGACGTGGCCGAGCTCGTCCGGTTGTCGGGTCGATTCAAGGGCTACGCCGACGGCTGGAGCGATTCGGCGGTGCGTCGGTACGCCCGCGACGCCGGCCACCTGTTGGGACTGTTGAACGCGCTCGTGCGCAGCGACTGCACCACCCGCAATCAGCGGAAGCGCCTGGAGCTGCACCATCACGTCGACGAGCTCGAGCGCCGCATCGCCGACCTGGCCGAGGCGGACCGCCGGGCCGCCGAGCGTCCCCTGCTCGACGGCCAGGCGGTCATGGATCGCCTCGGCCTGGAGCCCGGCCCGGTCGTGGGTCAGGCGATGGCCTTTCTCCTCGACCTCAAGCGGGCAGAACCCGACCTCGACGTCGAAGAGACTGGGGAACGTCTCGATCGCTGGTTCGCCGAGCGATCCGACGCTTGATCTGAAGCGCCGGCTCGGTCGAACGCACGAGCCGTCGCCGGCTCGCTCGCTCGAGATGTTCGCGTTGGATGTCGCGAGCGATGTCGCGAGTCAGGAGTGGGTGGATCATTGGTCTGCTCCGTGTTCGGGCGCGTCGGTCGACGCGGGTGATTCGGTGCCGATGCCTGCCCTCGCGACTGCGGCTCGAGGCGTCGGCGGTCTGGTGTGGTGGTTGCCGTCGCGGGCGCGACGCGCCCGTTGGACGACGGCAGGGGTTGCTGGTCGTGCTCGGTCAGGCGCGGACGCGCCGGTCTTCGAGCCTCAGCAGGCGCCGGTGGCCACGGCGGCGCCCGCGAGAACGACGAACTGGTTGGTGACGATCGACATCATCGGGTGCTCCTTTCCGTGACGGTGCTCGTGATGAGCGGGGAGCCGGCTGCTCCCGTCCCCACACGATCGCAGATCTGCAACATCGGTCAACCGATTAAACGTTCCGATTGTCGAGACGGATCTGTGAACCCAAATGTGCGCCGATTTGGGTTCACAGATCCGCCTCGCCGGGTCACCAGAGCTGGTCGGTGTAGGTGTCGGTGCCGACGACGGTGGGGATGAAGGGGGCGGCGAGGACGACGCGGCCGAGGCCCGACGCGTCGACGGTCTCGGCGTAGCGGTGGAAGGCGTCCCAACACTCGCGGGGGTCGTCGTCGAGGAAGAACATCTGCATCGTCCGCTCCTCACCACCCGTCGGCGAGCCCAGGTCCATCGGCGCGTTGCCGTCGATCTCGTCGTTGCGCGGGATCGGCTTCCAGTTGACACAGGACGCCACCGGCGAGCCCGGCTCCAGGATCTGCGGCAGCGCGGTGTCGCCCAGGAACGCGACGAGCTCCGCCTCCTCGACGCCGGCGGCGCGGTCGATGAAGACGCTGCCCAGCCCGAGGTAGTGGTGGTCGAGCGCGAGTTCGATGGGCACGGGGTCGGCGTCTCGGTACCGGGCCCACGGGCGATCGAGCATGACCGTGTGGGCGTGTTGCCGTTCGGGGAACCCCCGGTTGTTCTGATACAGGTACCAGACCTGTTCGGAGGCCCATTTGAAGTGCTCGTCGTGTTTGCCCTCGTGGACCCAGTACGTGGCGAGGTAGGAGCCCTTGTCGACGGGCACGGTCACGGTCGAGTCCGCCGGGAACCGCATGTTCTTCAGCTCGCGGGTGGACACCCAGCGCCGGCCTGCGAACAGCCATGGCCCGACGAGGCAGCCGGCGTAGAAGTGGTCGCGCTCGTACCACCGGTTGTACGCGACCTCGTGTCCACGATTGGGGTCGACGAGGGTGTAGAGCATGCTGCCGACACGGACTGGGTGGTCGTTCACGTCGTCTCCCGGAGTGGCCAGGCCCGTTGTGCGGGCACGACATCTTCCCCCATGTGCCGCGGTCGTGGATGAATCGGCATCTGGGGCCAGCGGCCCAGACGGTGGCCCGAATGGCTCATGCTTGGGATTCGGGCGTCGATTGGAAGATCATGGATGCAATGGTTCGACGCGTCATCCGCCCGATGCTCGCCCTCGTCGTGGGCGCGTTCGCCCTGGTGGCGTTCTCGCCGGCGGCGCTCGCTCAGTCCGTGATCGAGGTCGAGCGAGCGACGACGTTCACGCTCGAGAACGGTCGTGAGTGCGCGCCCAACAGCGACGTCAACGTCTTCTTCGGACTCCCGGAAGAGGGGGCCAACCGGATCGGCGTGACGGTCAGCGACGAGTTCGGTCACTACTCGCTCCCGTTGACGCTGCCCGGCAGCGCCCCGCTGGGCGCCGGTGTGATCACCGTCGACTGCGGCATCGAGGGCAGCGTGCTGGTCTACGACGTGGTCGTCGTCGAGCCCGAGACCTTCGAGGTCATGGACTATGCGCCGATCGGCGCTGCGGTGCTCGGGGCCATCGCCGTCATCGGCATGCTCATGCTGGTCGTGAAGCGCCGGTCCTCGAAGCCGGCGGAAGAGGTCGAGCCGGTCGAGGAGCCACCCGCTCCGGCCGCGTTCGGTCTGCCGGTTCCCGATGACAAGGACGACGACCCCGAGTACTGGTTCTGGGACGCCGACACCGACCGGGGCCCGGCGAAGCGCCTCGCCTGCCTGACCGACACCGCCTTCTACCTCCACGAGGTGCCGGCGGCTGCGTTCACCTCGTTGCTCGAGAAGCTGGCGGCCCTCGGCCCCGACGATGCGCTCGAGCGCGCGTTCTTCCGGGTCGCCGTCGACGACATCGACGAGGTCCGGCACCACCGGACCGAGATCCGCATCTCCCATCGCACTCCGTCGGGCTTCGTAGCGAAGACGATCGACCTGGCCACCGAGGTCGACGAGGTCGTGAACTTCCTGTCCCGACGAGTGCCCGTGATCGCCGAGGACGCAGCGGTTTCGGCGTCCTGACCGACGCCGCCGGCACGCCCCGACGGCGGGAGTCTCGGCCGGCTGACGTCGGTCGACTGGGGAGTTCCACCTATGGGTCGCGGCCGCGGGCGGCGGGGATAATTCCCCCCAGGGCGCGGGCGTGCGCTCCGTTGGACGGTGAGGATCGCGATGAGCTCGATGGAGCAGCGCTTGGGTGGTACTGGGGAGGTACCGGCGACTACGATCCCACCGGGAATGTTGGACCCGGGCGGGTCTGACCAGAAGGGCGAATCTGTGACGGCGACACAGACAGAGGCGGAGCTCGTAGAAGCTCCTGTGCGGCAGCGCATGCCGCAGCGGATGGCACCGGCCAACCCCGGGCGGTTCAACACGCCGCGCCTGGTGCTCGTCACGCTCGATCTCGTCGCGGTCAGCCTGGCCTGGCTCGCTGCGATCCTGTCACCGTTCGACTGGCAGATGGCGAGCCGCGGATGGGCGGTCGTCGGGCTGAGCGCAGGCCTCACGGCCGCGCTGCTGATCCTCTTCGACCTCTACAAGTCCCGCGTTTCCAGCGTCCGCTCCGCCGAGCTGGCCGCGATCAGCCGCGTCGCGGCGCTGTTGATCCCTTCGATCCTCTTCTTCGACCTGCTGTCGACCCAGGAGCTCCACCTCGGGACCGATCTCGTCGCCGGCATCGCGACCTTCATCTTCCTGATCATCGGCCGCAGCGTCTTCGACGGCTGGATCCGGTCGGCGCGTTCGCAGGGGCGGTACACCAGGTCGGTCGTCATCCTGGGGTCGGGCCCTGGCACCGATGACCTGCTCGAGCTCATTGCGGACCACCAGGAGGCCGGCTACCGCATCAAGGGCATCATCGCCCGCCGACAGGAGGTCCCCAAGCTCAAGGCCGACTGGTTGGGCGAGCCGCAGGACGTGCTGGAGATCATGGAGACCGTGGGCGCCAACGGCGCGTTCGTCGTCGTGGACGAACTCTCGGCGGCCGACCGCTCGTTCGCTGTCGAACAGCTGGCCGAGGCCGGTCACCACACGCATCTCACGATGGGCATCGCCGGCATCGCATCCCAGCGAGTCCAGCTCGCCCCGATCGTGCACGAGCCGCTGCTCTACGTCGACCGACCCTCGCTGAAGCGCTGGCAGCTGGTGGTCAAGCGGGCGCTCGACCTCTTCATCGCATCGACCCTGCTGCTGATCTCCGCACCGGTGCTGGCCCTGGCCGCGGCGCTGATCAAGCTCGAGGACGGGGGTCCGGTGCTGTTCCGCCAGGACCGCGTCGGATTCGGCGGCCGGGCCTTCCCGCTCTTCAAGCTGCGCACGATGGCCGTCGACGCCGAGGACCGACTGGCCGACCTGGCCGAGCAGAACGTCCGGAACGGCCCGCTCACCAAGATCGACCACGATCCGCGCATCACGCGGATCGGGAAGTTCCTGCGATTCACGAGCATCGACGAGCTGCCACAGCTCGTGAACGTGCTCCGTGGCCAGATGAGTCTGATCGGGCCGCGGCCTGCGCTGCCCTGTGAGGTCGAGGCGTTCGACGACGAGCTCCTGGCGCGGCACAACGTGCTGCCCGGCATCACCGGCCTGTGGCAGGTCGAAGCCCGCGACAACCCGTCCTTCGCCTCGTACCGGCGGCTCGACCTCTTCTACGTGAAGAACTGGTCGATCTCGCTCGACCTGGTGATCCTGGTCCTCACCGCACAGACGGTGTTGGTCCGGGCCGTGAAGGGCGTGCTGAAGCGTGGGGAGGTCACCGACCTCGCCTGAAGCGGCCTCGACGGGGCCTGCTGCGCAGTCGGGTGGGACGCGATCAGCGGCTCGAGATTTCACACGCATGACCTCAGCCTTCTTCGGCGCACGCCGATGAGGGAAGCTGAAGGCGTCGCCCGCTCGATCGCCTCGACATACTTGCCGCACCGACGCCCGATGGATGCACACATGACGTACTCGACACTCGTGTTCGTGGGAGATCACCCGCTCCTCGTGGCCTGTGCCGGCCGAGCGCGCGAAGCCGGGCTGATCGTGGACGCGGTGAGTACCGACGACCCCTCCATCGCGGCCTGGGCGAGCGGCGAGGGCATCGACCGGGTTGCGTGGTCCGACCTCACCGAGCACGTGACGGCCACCCGGCCCGACGTGCTCGTCTCGGTCGGCAATCTCCGGATCCTCCCCGACGACATGGTCGACGCGACCAAGGTGACGGTGAACTTCCACGACGGGCCGCTGCCGACCTACGCAGGTCTGCACACGCCGATGTGGGCCCTGCTGGACGACGCGACGGAGTACGAGGTCACCTGGCACGTCGTCGAAGGGGGCATCGACGAGGGCGACGTCCTCGCGACGAGCGGATTCCAGATCGCGGCCGACGAGACCACCCGCTCGATGAACCTCAAGTGCTTCGCCGCGGCCGGGGAGGCGTTCGAGGAGGTCCTCGAGCAGCTGACGGCCGGCGAGCTGCGGCGCACGGCGCAGTCCGGTGAGGGCCGGTACTGCGGTCGCTACGACCGCCCCGTCCCGGCTGGTGCGCTGGTTCCCCACACGATGGCCGCAGCCGAGATCGAACGCCTCGTGCGTGCGTTGGACTTCGGCCCCACGATCAACCGGGTCGGGCGGGCCCTGCTCCAGATCGACGATCACCACGTCGTCGTGGTCCACGGCGCCGGTCCGAGCGACATCGGTCGGACTGCGACGCCCGGAACCGTGCTGGCGACATCGGCCCGCGACGGCGACGTCACCCTCACCGTCGCCACGACGACCGACCCGATCGAACTCCGCTGCTGGGCCGAGCCCGGTGCGACGATCCAGGGACTCACCGACGCGGTGCTGCCGGACCCGACGCCCCTGCTCGGGGAGATCGAGCAGCGGCATCAGGCCTCGGTTCGCTCCGAGGTGTGGTGGTCCAAGCGTGTCGCCGCCGCCGTCGACCCCGATCTGTCGCACTTCGGGGAGGGATCCGGGGCCTCCGAGGCGCTCGCCCCGCTCCGGTGCGAGTCGCCGGAGGAGGCCATGGCGGTCGCCGCGGCCTTCGTCCTGTCCTATTGCGGGCAGGAGTCGGCGACGCTCGGTGTCGATGTCGCACCAGGCGCGCCGCCTGCGATGCAGGCCTGGTTCACCACCGTGGTACCGGTCGACGTGACGGCCGACTACACGGCGTCGGGCGCCGATGTCGTCGCCGGCATCCGCGACTCGATGGACATCGCACGCGAGCGCGGCCCGTTCCTCCGCGACGTGCCGATCCGCATGCCGGTCCAGGTCGACGGTCCGATCACGACGGCGCCGCCGGCCGTGTCGATCGTCGACGGAGACACGACGACCGAGTCGGTGCTCGAGATCGCCGTCGTCGACGGCGGAGCGGCCTGCCGCGTCGTCGCCCGCACCGAGAGCCACGGCCTGGCCGGGCGCATCGCAGCCGGCCTCGACATGTTCGCCGCCGCGTACCGGGCGGGCTCGGTGACCCGCCTCGTCGATCTGCCGGTCCTCGGCAACGACGAGACCGAAGCGCTCCTCGGCAAGGGCGGGACGCCCGCCGATGCGCCGTTCGCGGGCCCGCTGCACGAACAGTTCATCGCCACCGCCACCGAGCGGCCCGACGACGTGGCCGTCGTCCATCGCGGCCGCGACATCACCTATCGGGACCTCGAGGAGCGGGCACGCCGCGTCGCGACCGCGCTCGAGCGCCACGGCGTCCAGCCAGGTGGGTTCGTCGGCGTCTCGACCGCACCCGGCCTCGACATGGTCGTCGGAATCCTGGGGGTGCTGATGGCGGGAGCCGCCTACGTGCCGCTGGACCCGCGGTTCCCCGCCGACCGACTCTCGTTCATGGTCGGCGACGCCGCGATGGATCTGGTGCTCACCGACGACCTCAGCTCGGTCCCCGAGGGCGCTCCGGCCGCACTGGACATCGGCGCCACCTCGGTCGATCGGACGGTTCCGCCCCGCGAGGTGCTGCCGGCCGTCGCCGAACGCGATCTCGCGTACATGATGTACACCTCGGGCTCGACCGGGCTCCCGAAGGGAGTGATGGTCCAGCACGACAACGTGGACAGCTTCCTCCGGGCGATGGAGAGCCACGTCGGCACCGACCCGGGCGTCTGGCTCTCGGTCACGACCCTGTCCTTCGACATCTCGGTCCTCGAGCTCTTCTACCCCCTCACCCGAGGGTGGAAGGTCGTCCTCTACGAGGGGCTCGCCGCGTCACGGCCCTCCGGACCCGTCGCATCGCACTCGACCGAGAGCCGCCTCGACGTCAGCCTGTTCTTCTTCGGCTCCGAGGCGGGCGAGGGCGCGACCGCCTACGAGGTCCTGCTCGACTCGGCCCGTTTCGCCGACGAGCACGGTTTCGCCGCGGTCTGGACTCCGGAGCGCCACTTCAATGCGTTCGGTGGCCCGTTCCCGAACCCGTCGGTCACCGGCGCGGCGATCGCGGCCGTGACCGAGCGCGTCGGCATCCGCTCGGGATCATGCGTCCTGCCACTCCACCACCCGGTGCGCGCCGCCGAGGAATGGGCGGTCGTCGACAACCTGTCCGGGGGCCGCGTGGGCCTCTCGATCGCCGCCGGGTGGCACCCGGAGGACTTCATTCTCCGGCCCCAGAACTTCCAGCAGCCCAAGACGGCGCTGCTCGAACAGATCGACGAGCTCCGCCGCATGTGGCGTGGCGAGGCGGTGACCTATGAGGGCCCGAAGGGACCCGTCGACGTGCTGCCCCTGCCGCGGCCGGTCCAGGAGGAGCTGCCGATCTGGTACACCACGGCCGGCAATGTCGAGTCGTTCAAGCTCGCGGGCGCCAACGGCTTCCATCTGCTCACGCACCAGCTGGGCCAGAGTCTCGACGAGCTGGCGGAGAAGGTCGCCGCCTATCGCCGAGCCTGGACCGAGGCCGGCCACGCGGGCCGGGGCACGGTCAGCCTGATGCTGCACACCTTCGTCACCGCCGACGCCTCGATCGTCCGTGAGACGGTGCGCGAACCGATGAAGGGGTACCTGCGCGACTCGATCGCACTGGTGAAGGAGCACGCGTCCGCGTTCCCGACGTTCGATCCCACCAAGACCGAGGCCGACGGCGCCCTGGCCGGACTCACCCCCGAGGACCTCGACGCGCTGCTCGAGGTCAGCTTCGCTCGATACTTCGAGACGAGCGGACTCTTCGGCGACGTCGAGCAGGCGATCGAGTTCGCCGAGGGCATCGCCGGCATCGACGTCGACGAGATCGCCGCGCTCATCGACTTCGGCGTGGAGGGCGACACGATCCTGGCCAACCTGCCCCACCTCGACAGGGTGCGCGCAGCGTTCGCCGGCGAGTCCGAGACCGTCGAGTTCGAGACCTACGGCTCGCTGATGGACGAGTACGAGGTGACACACCTGCAGTGCACGCCGTCCGAGGCTCGGATCATCCTGGCCGACCCCCAGAGCAAGGCCGCACTCGGTCGGCTCACGAAGATGCTGGTCGGTGGAGAGGCCTGTCCGCTGTCGGTCGCCGCGGAGTTGCACGAGGCCGTCGGCGGCCAGCTGATCAACGTCTACGGCCCGACCGAGACCACGATCTGGTCCACGGCGCACACGATCACCGACGAGGACCTCGAGGCCGGGGCGATCCCCATCGGTCGACCCCTCGCCAACACGTCGGTGCGCATCGTCGCGCCCAGCGGACAGCTCCGCCCCGCCGGCGCGATCGGCGAACTCCTGATCGGCGGCACCGGCGTGACCGCCGGCTATCACGAACGTGCCGAGCTGACCGCGGATCGGTTCGTCGAGCGGATGGACACCCCGGGTCGGGTCTACCGCACCGGCGACCTGGTGAGCTGGCGGCCCGACGGTCGCCTGGCATTCCACGGCCGCGCCGACAGCCAGGTCAAGGTGCGAGGCCACCGGATCGAGCTCGGCGAGATCGAGGCCGCTCTGGAGAGCCGAGACGACATCGGCGAGGCGGTCGTCGTGGTCCACGGCGAAGCCGAGGCCGCGGCCCTTGTGGCCCATCTCGTCGCCGCGGAGGGCGCCCGCCCCGACGCCGACACCGCGATCCAGCAGGCCCTCGGCGCCTCGTTGCCGAGCCACATGGTCCCCGAACGCCTCCAATGGCATGCCGTGCTGCCCACCACGCCCAACGGCAAGGTCGACCGCAAGACCCTCTCCCAGCTCGACCCCACCGCGACCCCCAGCGCGCCCGTCGCCGCCCCCGCTGAAGCCGAGGCGACCTCAGCCGCCCCGACGCCGCCTGTCTCGGCCGACGCCGCCGCAGCGCCCGGAGCAACCATGAGCGTCGCCGACATGGCCGCGTTGGTCGAGGACGCCTGGAAGGCGGTGCTCGGCGTACCAGCCATCGACCGCAACACGAGCTTCTTCGACCACGGCGGCAACTCGCTCCAGGTGGTCACCTTGCGCGACGGGCTCGAGGAACGGCTCGGCCGGCCGGTCTCGCTCGTCGACGTCTTCCGCTACGGCACGGTCAACGAGCTGGCCGGCGCGTTCGCCGACGACGCGGCGCCCGGACCCACCGCAGACCCCGGTCCCGGCTCGCCCGATCCGGTACCGGTTCCCGTCGGTGCCGGGAATGGCGCGACTCCCCGGCCCGTTGCAGCGTCGAGCAACGCGCGAGCCAATCGTCGGGCAGCCGCCCGCCAGCGTGCGAGGCGTGGCCGATGACCACCCCATTCGATTCCCACCGATCCGAGGGCGACCACGTGACAGACATCGATGACCCGGCGGACATCGATCCCATGGAGGGGCTCGAAGCCAACGATCCGAACGACATCGCGGTCGTCGGCATGGCCGGGCGGTTCCCCGACGCCGAGACCCCTGACGAGTTCTGGACCAACCTGCGGGACGGTCACGAGAGCGTCCGGACGTTCACCGATGACGACCTTCGGGCTGCAGGCGTACCCGACTCGCTGCTCGCCGACCCGAACTACGTGCGGTCCGGCACGCCGCTCCAGGACTTCACCATGTTCGACGCCGACTTCTTCGGGCTGGGCCCGAAGGACGCGGCGATCATGGATCCCCAACACCGCCAGCTCCTGGAGGTCGCGTGGGAGACGCTCGAGAGCGCCGGCCACCCGCCGGCGGGGTTCGACGGTGACATCGGTGTGTTCGCCGGGTGCGGCATGAGCGCGTACTTCATCTACAACGTGCTCACGAACCCCGACCTCGTCGACCAGGTCGGCATGTTCCTGCTGCGGCACACGGGCAACGACAAGGACTTCCTGTCCACGCGCATCAGCTACGCGCTGAACCTGACCGGGCCGAGCGTCAGCGTCCAGACGGCGTGCTCCACGTCGCTCGTCGCCATCCACCACGCGGCTCAGAGCCTCCTCCAGTACGAGTGCGACATGGCGCTCGCGGGCGGCGTGACGATCGAGATTCCGCACGGCGTCGGCTACCTGCGTGGCGACGGCGACCCCGTCTCACCCGAGGGCCACTGTCGAGCCTTCGATCATCGATCGTCGGGCACCGTGTTCGGCAGCGGTGCCGGCATGGTCGCGCTCCGACGGCTCGACGACGCCGTGGCCGACGGCGACCTGATCCTCGGCGTGATCAAGGGCTCGGGCGTCAACAACGACGGCGCCAACAAGGTCAGCTATCTCGCACCCAGCGTGGACGGCCAGGCGGCCGCGATCAGCGAGGCGATGGCGGTGGCCGACGTCGAGCCCGACACGATCCACTACATCGAGGCCCATGGCACCGGGACCCCGATGGGCGACCCGATCGAGATCGCCGCACTCAATGACGCCTTCGGCCCGGCCGGCGGGCCCGCGACGATCGCCATCGGCTCGGTGAAGCCCAACATCGGCCACCTCGACACCGCGGCCGGCGTCGCCGGCTTCATCAAGCTGGTCCAGGCGATCCGCCACCGTGAGTTGCCGCCCAGCATCAACTACGAGGCCCCGAACCCGGCGGTCGACTTCGCCGGCGGCCCCTTCTACGTCAACGACCGCCTCCAGGCCTGGCCCGACACCGGCGAACTGCCGGCCCGCGGGGCGATCAACTCGCTCGGAGTCGGCGGCACCAACGCCCACGTCGTGGTCGAGGAGGCGCCCGTCATCGAGCGGCCCAGTACCCCGTCACCGCGACGCGGATCGCTGCTCCTGCTGTCGGGTCGCAATGCCGGCGCGGTCGAGGGCAACACGTCGCGCCTCAAGGAGCATCTCGAGTCGGGCGACGACGACCTCGATGACGTCGCCTGGTCGCTGGCGACCACACGTCACGCTTTCAACCACCGCCGCAGCGTCGTGGCCACCTCGGTCGACGACGCGGTCCAACGACTGGGCTCGGGGGACTCCAACGTCCTCCCGACGCGCCAGCAGTTCGCCGAACACGCCAATCTGGTCTGGCTGTTCCCGGGCGGTGGCGCCCAGTACCCCGACATGGGGCGAGGGCTCTACGACCACGAGCCCGTCTATACCGCATGGGTGGATCGGGGACTCGACCGCATGAGCGAGGTCCACGGCCTGGACCTCCGCTCCCTGCTCTTCCCAGAGGACGACACCGACGAGTCGATCGCGAAGCTCCTGACGCCGGCCGACCGTCAGCTGGCCGCGATCTTCATCACCTCGTTCGCCATGGCCAAGCTCCAGGAGTCCTGGGGCTACCGGCCGCGGGCGATGGCCGGCCACAGCCTCGGCCAGATCACGGCGGCCTGTTACGCCGGCGTGATGTCGTTCGAGGACGCCCTCGACGTCATCTACCTCCGGGGCCAGCTCGTCGAGGCGAGCGAAGAGGGCGGCGTCGTGTCGGTCAACCTGCCGGTCGAGGACGCGGAGCAGTATCTGTTCGGCCGACTCGGCATCGCCAGCATCAACGCGGACGAGCTCGTCGTGATCTCCGGTCCGGCGAAGGAGGTCGAGCAGGTCAGCGAGCGCTTGCGGGCCGACGGCGTCGAGATCCGGGAGATCCCGCTCAACGTCGCCGCACACTCCGCCCTTCTCGATCCCGGCCTTCCCGCGTTCGAGGAGAAGTGGCGCACCATCGAACTCGCGGCGCCCACGATCCCGATCGCCTGCAACCTCACGGGCGGATGGCTCACACCCGAGAACGCCACCGATCCGACGTACTGGGTCCGGCACTACCGCAACACCGTTCGCTACGCGGAGAACACGGCCCTGCTCCTCGAGGAGGAAGGCACGGTCTTCGTGGAGGTCGGCCCCGGACGGACGTTGTCGGCCTTCACACGCGCAAACGGCATGGCCCGGCCACAGCAGCCGGTCGTGCCGTCGATGCGCCACATCGACCAGGACACCGATGACGACTTGTTCCTGCTGGACATGGTGGGCCGCCTCTGGGCCGCGGGCCTCGACCTGCCTTCCGCGTTCTGGGCGCAGGAGCAGCGCCGGCGGGTCCAGCTCCCGTTCTACGCGTTCCAGCACCAGCACTACTTCATCGAGCCCGGCGAGGCGCTCGTCGGCCCCGGTTCGGGCGGCACGGCGTTGCATCGCGGTGCCGAGGTGGCGGACTGGTTGTACGAACCCGTCTGGCACGAGGAACCCGCGCCCGCGCTCGTCCGCGACGGTGAGACCGCACGCTGGCTGGTGTTCATGGATCGAGCCGGCGTCGGCGAGGCCATCGTCGACGATCTGCGTCGACAGGGCCACGAGGTCGCGACGGTCATCGAGGCCGACGGCTTCGCGAACCTGGGCAACCGCGGGTACGCGCTGGCTCCCGAGGCCGGCCGAGCCGGCTACGACCAGACGCTCGGTGCGCTGATCGAGGCCGACTTCATCCCGGACAACGTCGTGCACCTGTGGTCGTTGACCACCGACAAGAAGGTCAGGGCCGGCTCGAGCTGGTACCACCACATGCAGGAGCGGGGCTTCCTGAGCCTCGTGCACCTGGCGCAGGCCATGGGTGACCTCGTCCCCGATGCCGAGCAGCAGTGGACCGTGGTCACCAACGGCGCGCAGGCGGTCGACGGCGTCGTCGACCATCCGGAGAAGGCGACGCTGCTGGGCCCCGTCAGCGTCATCCCGCACGAGTTCGCGGGAGTCGACGTCGCCGTCATCGACGTCGACATTCCGCCGTCGGGAACCCAGACCATGGGCGCCCGAGCCGCGAGGGTCGCAGAACGCTTCCTGGCGAAGGCGCAGGGCAAGGACGCTCCCTCCACCTCCGAGCTCGCCGACATCGCCGCATCGGTCGGGCGGGACCTCGCCGCCGTGGCCGGCGGTGACCACATCGGGTACCGCAAGGGTCGCCGCTTCGTGCGGAGCTTCGATCGTGCACACCTCGAGGTCGGGTCGGGCGGTGGCCGCCTCCGCGAGGGCGGCACCTACCTCATCACGGGCGGCCTCGGCGGCCTCGCGATGAGCCTCGCCGACCGGCTCGCGAAGAACTGGAAGGCCAACCTCGTCCTGGTCGGCAGGACCGCGGTTCCCGACCGGGACGACTGGGACGCCTGGCTCGCCCAGCACGGTCCCGGGAACGCGACCTCGAAGCGGATCCGCAAGCTCATGGCACTCGAGGACGCCGGCGCCCAGGTGATGACCGCGGCCGCGGACGTGGCCGACATCGCCGGGATGGAGGCGGTCGTCGATGCCGCGACGGACCACTTCGGCCGGGTCGACGGGGTCCTGCACGCCGCCGGTGTGGTCGGGGAGAACCTGATCGCACTCAAGACCGAGCACGACATGGACGTGGTCCTGACGCCCAAGGTGCAGGGTGCGATGGTGCTCGATCGGGTGTTCGCCGATCGGCAGCCCGACTTCATCGTGTACTTCTCGTCCACCTCGACGGCGCTGGGCATCCCCGGACAGGTCGACTACGCCGCTGCCAACGCCTTCCTCGACGCCTACGCCCGGCGCCCGCGCCGCTCCGGCGAGCCCGAGCGCATCGCGCTCGCCTGGGGCCCGTGGCGCGAGGTCGGCCTCGCGGCCGAAGCGGGCGCGGACAATCTCGGCGACAACTTCGAGCCCAACGATCACCCGCTCATCGACTACGTCTCCCTGGACGACGCGACGACGGTCGCCACCGTCGAGCTGGCGGTCGAGAGGATGTGGGTGCTGGACGAGCACCGGAGTGAGGCCGGGCGAGCCGTCCTGCCCGGTACCGGCCACATGGAGTTGCTCGTGTCGACCGCGCTCGCCGCCGGCGCCGACGGCGTGCAGGTGGACAACCTGAGCTTCATGTCGCCACTCGCGGTGCACGACGGCGTCATCCGCGACGCCCGCGTCGTGATGCACGCAGACGGCGACGTCCACCGCACCGAGATCCAGACCGCCGCTCACGGCTCGGCATCGGGCTGGGTGACACACTCCGAGGCGCACGTCCGCGCCGTCGAGACCGCCGAGACGACGATCGACATCGACGAGATCGTCGGTCGATGCGGTGCCAGCGTCGAGACCGACGATGCGGGGATTCGCACCCGCCAGGAAGACCACATCATCTTCGGCGACCGCTGGCGCAACCTTCGGTCGATCCGGTGGGGCGACGGCGAGGCGATCGCCGAGGTCGCGCTTCGGCCCGAGTTCGTCGCCGACACCGAGTCCTGGAACCTCCATCCCGCGATGCTCGACATGGCGACCGGCTACGGCCTTCCCCTCGTCGAGGGTTACGACGACCTCGACGACGTCCCGCTCTACGTGCCGATGACCTACGGCCGGCTGCAGTGGTTCGCCCCGCTGACCCCCACCGTCTGGAGCCACATCCGTCTGCGCGATGTGTCCTCCGGCGCCAACCTCGTCCGGTTCGACGTCACCCTGACCGACGGGGACGGTCGGGTCCTGGTCGAGATCGAGAACTTCGCGATCGTGAAGGTGGCCGACGACGTCACCTTCGGTGAGCCCGATGCCGCCACGGGTGCGCTGGGCGCGGTCGGCGACGTCTCCTCGCCCGAGGTCATGTTCGAGCGGTTCCTCGCCGCCGGTCTCGAGCCCGATGAGGGCTGGCTCGCCTTCGAGCGAATCCTGGAGTCCACCGGCCACCCGCACGTGTTCGTCAGTCCGCTGCCGTTGCAGGGCCAGGTCGACCTGATCGACCGCACCCTCAACAGCGACGACGGTGGGACCAAGTTCGAGCGTCCGGATCTGGCGTCGGAGTATCGCGAACCCAGCGACGAGATCGAGCGTGGACTGGTGCAGCTCTGGGAGGACCTGCTCGGCGTCGACCCGATCGGCGTCGACGACGACTTCTTCGAGCTCGGCGGCCATTCGCTCATCGCGCTCCGCCTGTTCGCCGCGATCAAGCAGCGCTTCGGGGTCGACCAGCCCATGTCGGTGTTGTTCGACGCCTCGACGGTCTCCAAACTGGGCGACTTCATCAGGGCCGACGTCGGCGGGTCGATCGCGACCGAGGACGGCGACGGCGCCGCAGAGGCGTCGTCGGGCCCGGTCACGGCCGGCATGCGCCACGTGGTGCAGATGTCACCGGACCCGGGGACGGGCACCAGGCCGTTCTTCCTCGTGGCCGGCATGTTCGGCAACATTCTCAACCTGCGACATCTCGCGATGCTGATCGGCGCGGACCGAGCGGTCTACGGCGTCCAGGCGAAGGGTCTCCGGGACGAGGAGGAGCCCCACACGCGATTCGAGGACATGGCGACGGCCTATCTGGAGGAGATCCGTCGGGTGCAGCCCGAGGGTCCCTACTTCCTCGGCGGGTTCTCCGGTGGCGGCATCTCCGCCTACGAGATGGCGCAGCAGCTGCGTGCGGTCGGCGAAGAGGTCGCGATGGTCGTCATGCTCGACACCCCGCTGCCCGGTCTCGGCGGCGGCCTGAGCAAGGCCGACAAGGTGCTGATGCAGCTGCAGCGGATGCAGCAGATGAAGCTGGACTACCCGGCCTGGTACCTGCGCAAGAAGCTGGAGTACCGGCGACAGCAGCAGGGCATCGAGGCGCCGCAGCAGGCGACGCACGAGTTCCGGACCCAGGCGATCGTCGACGCCTTCATGGAGGCCGTCGGCAGCTACACGGCCAGCCCGTACGGCGGGGACGTCCACCTCTATCGACCGGCGCTCAACGAAGAGTTCCGCCTCACCGGCGACCGCTACATCGACAAGCACTTCAACTTCCAGGTGGCCGACAACGGCTGGACGGGACACGTCGAGGAGCTGTTCGTGCGCGAGGTCCCCGGTGACCACGACTCGATGGTGCTCGAACCCAACGTCCGCGTGCTCGCCACCAAGGTCGTCGAGGACATCGCCGCCGTCGAGGCCGAGCTGAACGTCGACTGAGTCGAGCGGCGGTCAGGCCTCAGCGGTGAGGCCGACCTCCAGGACACCTGCGGCGAGCATCTCGTCGATCGTGTGCTCGTCGAGGCCGAGGACCTCGGCGGCGATCTCGCGCGTGTGCTCGCCCAGCAGGGGAGCCGGGTAGGTGATCGGGCCGCCCATCTCCTCGCTCAACCATGCCGGACCCTCGAGGCCGATCGGGCCCACGCCGGGCTGGTCGAACTGGATGGTCCAGCCGCGCGCCACCAGGTGCGGGTCGTCCAGGAGGTCGTTGCCGTTCCGCATCGGCTCACACGGAACACCATCGGCGCGCAGGATCGCGGCCACCTCGTCGCGGTCGCGCGACGACGTCCAGGCGACGAGGTGCTCGTCGATCGCGTCGGCGGCGGCGAGCCGGCCGAGAGCGGTGGACAGTGATGGGTCGGTGGCCCAGTCGGGGGCGCCGAGTGCACGGACCAGGCCCGCCCACTGATCGTCGGTCTGGACCGAGACCACCACCCACTGCTGTTCACCGACGCAGGGGTACGGGCCACGAGGTGCGTGTTCGGGGCTCCGGTTGCCGGCGGGCTGGGCGGAGCCGGACTCCAGCGACTCCCGCATGAGGTGCTCGGACAGCATGTTGACGACGGCCTCGACCTGCGCGATCTCGCTGTGCGAACCCTGCCCGGTCCTGGCCCGGGCGAGCAGCCCCGAGATCGCCGCGAGTGCGCACAAGCGCCCGGCGAGGTGGTCCGGGTAGATCGTCTGGTTGGTCGCGGGCGGATCGTGGTCTGCGTAGTCCCACAGGTGGAGGAGCCCGCCGTAGGTCTGGGTCGTGGGTCCGTAGCCCGTCCAGTGGGCGTTGGGGCCCCGTGATCCGACGAGCTGACTGCTCACCATCACCAGGCCCGGGTTGATCGCGGCCACGTCCTCCCATCCGAGACCCATGGCCGCGAGCGTGCCGGTTGCGGAGTTCTCGATCAGGACGTCGCTGTCGGCGATCAGCTGCCGGACCAGCTCCAGCCCACGCTCGGTCTTGACGTTGAGGCCCAGGCTGCGCTTGGAACGCGAGGACGAGGTGAACGAGGGCGAGATGTCGGAGAGCGCCACGAGCCGGATGAAGTCGGGGTAGGTACGGGTTTCGACCTTGATCACGTCGGCGCCGTACTCGCCGAGCAGGCGTGACGCCTCGACGCCGACGCCGCCGATCCCGAAGTCCAGGACCCGGATCCCGGCGAGCGGTGTGGTGCCGGGACGGTCGCTGTGCACTGTGGCGAAGGGTTCGGCCTCGAACGACGCGCCGGTGTGCTCGGCGAGACGCGGAGCCCGGTGGCGGAAGCCCTGGCGTCGCCCGTCGACCTCGAGGAACCCCGAGGGCGTCCGGGCCGCGACACCGGGTGCGATCTCGTCGTCGACGAACGTGCCGCGGGCCGTCATGTGCGAGTCGACCAGGACCTCGCTCGGCGTCAGCAGGGGAGTGGCGACGATGCCGCGCCGTTGGGCCTCGGTGCAGATGTCGAGCATCCGCTTGTCGGCGAAGAACGACTCGTACTGGGGGTTCAGGACGTCGGCGTTCATGATCCGGTTGCCCACCTGGGACCAGAAGTCCTCGTCGGCGAACGCCTCGGGACGGCCCATCCAGTCATAGAGCGCCATCCACTGGCGTGGCGCCAGGATGACCATGCGGATGTAACCGTCGATGCAGCGGAAGATCGGGTACATGAACCCGCCACCGGCGCGGATCTCGTTGTACACCCTGCCGTCGAGGGCGGAGTAGGAGGCGTTGGCGTAGGACCAGTCGGCCGCCGCGGCGGCTGCCGTCATGACCGCGACGTCGAGGTGCTGGCCTCGTCCGGTCGCGTCGCGTTGGTGCAACGCGAGCGTCGTCGCCACGGCCGCGACGACGCCGGTCAGATCGGTCGCCATCGTGGTGGGTGGGAGGAGCGGGGGTTTCTCAGGAATGCCCGCCTTGAACATCGCGGCGCCTGCGGCCTCGAGCACGTCGTCGTTGACCGGGTGGTCGACGTAGGGCCCGGTCTGGCCGAACCCGGTGACGCTCGCGACGATCAGCCGACGATTGGCCGCCATGGCCGCGTGCACGCCCGGGCCGTGGCCCGGGTCGGCGGACTCGATCCACACGTCGGCATGAACGAGCAGTGCTTCGAAGTGCTGCCGGTCGGCGCCGTCGTCGAGGTCGAGGACCAGGCCCCGCTTGTTGGCGTTTCGCCACGCGAATCCGAGGCTCTCCCCACCAGGGGTCAGCGGATGGCGGTGGCGCAGGCTCGAGCCGCCCGGCGGTTCGACCAGGATGACGTCGGCACCGAGATCGGCCAGCAGGCGGCCGCAGAGCTCGCCGCGGCCATCGGTGCTGTCGACGACCCGCAGGCCTTCGAGTGGTCCGGCCCCCCCGCTCATCGTCAGAACGAGAAGTCGGGCAGCGAGTCGAATGCGCGGCGGAGCGCGTCACTCCAGCCGGAGGAGATCTGCCGATAGTAGGGATCGCTCTCGTCGATCCGAATCGGTTCTCCCAACTCGAGCGCACCGTCCTCGTACACGAGCAGGTCGAGGGGCAGACCGACCGAGAGATTGGCCTTGAGGGTCGAGTCGAACGAGACCAGCAGCAGCTTGACGGCGTCTTCGAACGACATCGCGGGGTCGTAGGCGCGCACCAGGATGGGTTTGCCGTACTTGGTCTCCCCGATCTGCATGAACGGCGTCTCGTTCGACGCCTCGATGAAGTTCCCCTCCGGGTAGATCAGGAACAGCCGGGGCTCCATGTCGCCGATCTGGCCACCCACGATCATGGTGCTGTTGAACGTGGCCTCGGCCCGTTGCCCGACGTCCGCGTGGTTCGCGATGACCTCCTTCAGCGTCTGCCCGACGAGCCGTGCCACCTGGAACATCGTCGGCGCTTCGAGGATCGAAGGGCTGCGGTCGGCGGGTGCCACCGACCGCTCGTCCAGGAGACTCACCACGGCTTGGGAGGTCGCCAGGTTGCCGGCCGAGAGCAACACGATCGAGCGTTCGCCGGACTTCGACCAGCTGTGCATCTTCCCGTACGTCGCGATGTTGTCGACCCCCGAATTCGTCCGAGTGTCGGCCATGAACACCAGGCCGCGGTCGAGGGGCAGTCCGACGCAGTAGGTCATGGTGCGGCCCTCCTCACGCTGTGGTCACTGTTGGATCTGAACGGCCACGTCGAGGTTCTCCTCGCCGTCGCCGAACCGGATGCCCGATACCGGCGCAGCTTCGCGGTAGTCGAGGCCCGTCGCCAAGCGGACGTATCGGTCGTCGGGGCTGATCCGGTTGGACACGTCGAGCCCAAGCCACCCCAGACCTTCGATCCAGAGCTCGACCCAGGCGTGGGTGGCCGGCTGATTCGGTTCGTCATCCACCACGAGGTACCCGCTCACATACCTGGCCGACAGGCCCATCGCTCGGGCCACGGCCAGGAAGACGTGGCTGTGGTCCTGGCACACGCCGTGGCCCGCGGCGATGGCGTCCTCGGCGGTGGTGGCCACGTGGGTCCAACCCTGGTCGTAGTCGACGGCATCGCGCACGATGGTGCTGAGCGCGTGCGCACGTGAGATCGGGTCGGGCACATCGACCGCCGCGAAGCGCTCGATGAGCGCGGCGACGCCGGGCCCGGCCGCGGTGAGGTCGGTGCTGCGCCGGTAGAGCCATTTGGGCGCGAACCCCTGGTGGACCGCAGTGATGCCGCTGGTGTCGCTCGTCTCGACGACGCCCGAGCAGCGAACGACCGCTTCCTCCACGCCCGTGTCCAAGGAGATGAGGGTCACGCGGTTGGCGTGGTGGTCGACGAACTGCACCTCCTCGATGCCACCGGCCACGTCGATGTCCCACGCCTCCACGCGCTGGGCTGCGCTGTCCCGGGGCGTCAAGCGGAGCTCCTGCAGCGCGCCGCCGATCGGGCCGTCGAAGCGATACACGGTGGTGTGGTCGATCGAGACGCGCATGGTCACTCGTAGAACCGGTAGTCGCGTTCGATGCGCCCGGCGAGATCGTTGGTGTCCGCGATGCGCTGCTGCAGGAACTCGTGGAGGCCTTCGTCGAAGATCGACGTGATCGAGCGACCGGCGACGCTGGCTCGGAGCTTGGCCGCCATGTCGTGGCAGGGCAACTCCTCGCCGTAGTCGGTCGCCAGATACCCGAGGTTGTCGTCGATCTTCATGAAGCAGAACGCCAACGACCGCGGCATCCGCCGGTCGAGGATGAGGAAGTCGGCGATGCCTGTGGGGTTGATCTCGCCAGGGTGCTGCCACCGGTACGCGCGTTGGGCCGAGACCGAACGGAGGATCGTCTCCCACTGCACGTTGTCCAGCCGAGAGCCGACGTGCAACGCCGAGGGGAGGAGGACGTAGTACTTCACGTCCAGGATTCGCGCGGTGTTGTCCGCCCGCTCGACGAACGTGCCGAGGCGCGCGAAGTCGTAGATCTCGTTGCGCATCATCGTGCCGTGCAGCGCGCCGCGAACGAATGCGCTCTCCTGGCGGACGAGACCGAGGACCCGCGGGAGGTCGCGTGTCCGGACCGGCTCGGCGAGCGCCTCGGTCAGGGTGATCCACGTCTCGTTGGTGGCCTCCCAGACCTCTCGTGTGAGCGCGGTTCGCACCGACCGGGCGTTGCGCCGGGCGGCGCCGATGACCGACAGGACACTCGACGGATTGCGTTCGTCCCGGAGGAGGAAGTCGACCGTCGTGGCCCCGTCGAAGGAGTCGTGCAGCTCCTGGTAGGCCTCGAGCGCCCCGGCCGTCGTGAGCACCGACGCCCATTCCTCCGAGGCGTCGGCCGAGCGCGTCAGCGCGATGCGCAGCCCGGCCTCGAGCAGCCGCGCGGTGTTCTCGCTGCGTTCGAGGTACCGGAACATCCAGAACAGGCCGCCGGCGGTGGAACCGAGAATCATTGGGCCAGGACCCACGTGTCCTTGGTGCCCCCGCCCTGGCTCGAGTTCACGACGAGCGAGTTCTTCTTCATCGCAACCCGGGTGAGGCCACCGGGGGTGATGTGAACCCGCTCTGGCGACATCAGGACGAACGGTCGCAGGTCCACGTGCCGGGGCGCCAGTCCCTTCTTCGTCAGGATCGGGGTGGAGGACAGCGCGAGGGTCGGCTGGGCGATGTAGCCGTCGGGGTTGGCCCGCAGCTTGGCGGCGAACGACGAGATCTCACGCTTCGACGCCGCCGGGCCGACGAGCATGCCGTAGCCGCCGGAGCCGTGGACCTCCTTCACCACCAGTTGATCGAGTCGTTCGAGCACGTAGCGCAGATCGTCGGGTTCCCCACATCGCCAGGTCGGCACGTTCCGCAGGATCGCCTTCTCGCCCGTGTAGAACACGACGATCTCGGGCATGTAGGAGTAGATCGCCTTGTCGTCGGCGATTCCCGTTCCGGGAGCGTTGGCGAGCGTGATGTTGCCGGCCCGATAGACGTCCATGATCCCGGCGATGCCGAGGGTCGAGTCCGGGCGGAACACGAGCGGGTCGAGGAAGTCGTCGTCGACCCGTCGGTACAGGACGTCGATGGGGCGGAATCCCTGCGTCGTGCGCATGGTGACCCGGCCGCCCACGACCTTGAGGTCCTGGCCCTCCACGAGCTCCGCCCCCATCTGGTCGGCGAGGAATGCGTGTTCGAAGTAGGCCGAGTTGTGGATGCCCGGCGTGAGGACGGCGACGGTGGGATGGTCGCTCGGGTTCGGCGGGCGGGACTCGATGAGCGATCGCCGGAGGTGGAGCGGGTAGTTCCCGACCGGTTCGACGCGGATCCGCGAGAAGAGCTCCGGGAACATCTGGAGCATCGTCTCTCGGTTCTCGAGCATGTAGGAGACACCCGACGGGGTCCGGGCGTTGTCCTCCAGCACGTAGAACTCGTTCTCTCCCGTGCGCACGATGTCGATGCCGACGATGTGGGTGTAGATCAGCCCGGGTGGGGTCACACCGATCATCTCCGGGAGGAACGCGGCGTTCTCGGAGACCAGTCGGGTCGGGATGCGGCCGGCCCGGAGGATCTCCTGGCGGTGGTAGATGTCGTGGAGGAACGCGTTGATGGCTCGAACGCGCTGGTCGATGCCGCGGGCCAGCGTCCGCCACTCCGATCCCGAGATGATGCGGGGGATCACGTCGAACGGGATCAGGCGCTCGTCAGCCTCGGCCTCGCCGTAGACGTTGAACGTGATGCCGGTGCGCCTGAAGAGGGACTCGGCTTCGCGCGACTTCTTGAGCAGCCGGGCAGGCTCCTCCTGATCGAACCACGACCGGTAGACCGCGTAGGGAGCCCGGGTGTTCGTCCCGTCGCCGACCATCTCGTCGAAGTGCCCAGGCCGCGGTTCCATGGATCGAAGGTAGCGACCGGGCATCGATCGCACCATCCGGGAAACGCGCTGTTCACATTCGCGACAGCCGTGGCGACGGAGGGACGGGTTCGGTCAGACCGCGATGCTGTCGAGCCAGACGGCCACGAGCGTCGGGTCGTCCAGTCGGCGGGCCCACACCTGCGCGACCTCGCCGTCGGACCGCTGGGTCGTCAGGTTGGTCGGCCAGAACTCCTGCGGCCTGATCGGCAGACGGACCCAACGGTTGTCGGCGACGAGCTCGTGTTGGGCCCACACCGGACGGGGGAACGTGACGCTGGCGATCTCGATGGCCTCGACGTCCTCGGGGATCTGCTCCCAGTGCCCGTGCTCGGACGGGGTCTCGGGGCAGTGCAGGACCGCGAACCTCGTGAGTGAGTGGGCCCAGGCGAGTTCCATGCTTCTCGATCGTCACTCGCGGCCGCGACGTGAGGATTCGGGCGTTCGGTGTGTCAGGATCGGCCCATGACCGACTCCTCCACCAGCGACGTGGTGCTCGTCGACGTCGCCGACGGCGTCGCCGTCGTGACGATGAACCGGCCCGACGCGCGCAATGCGCTGAAC
>JBCCFK010000021.1:0-24518 GCA_039029775.1 Actinomycetota bacterium
GGGCGCCAGACTGGGACGAAGTCCCGGCGCCCGAGCTCAGTTGCCGCGGAGGCCGGCCCAGGTGAGTTCGGCCAACAAGGCCGCGACCCGGTCTGCGGTGAGGCCCGTCTCTCCCGACATCCAGAGGCGCACGGCCGACTCCGCCTGGCCGACGATGCCGACGGCGAGCAGCCGACGGTCCGCCTCGCTCAGGTTCGGGATGTCGATCAGCGACGCGATGCGTTCGGCGACCACCATCTCCACCCGGTTCACCTCCTTGGCGAACTCGGGGTCCGAGCGGTTGGCGTCGCTGAACAGGATGCGGAACGTCTCGGGGTGCGACTCGAAGAACGAGATGAAGCCCTGGAACCCGTGCTCGACGAGCTGGCGGGGAGTGTCCGCGTGGGAGGTGGCCATCTCGATCTGGCGCTCCATCCGGCGGCCGCACTCACGGAGCACCTCGAGGAACAGCGCACGTTTGGAGGCGAAGTGCTGGTAGACGACCGGCTTGGTGATGCCGGCTGCTGACGCGATGTCGGCCATCGAGGCCTCGGCGTAGCCACCGCGTCCGAAGGTCTCCAGGGCGACGTCGAGAAGCTGCTGGCGGCGTTCGGGCCCGGGCAGCCGCTGGTTCACGATCCCGCAGTCATTCTGTGAGCCTCCCCATCGCGTGATCCTCCCGATGCGCCGAGCGCACGGCGTACCCGAACACGATGGCGGGGGCCAGGATCAACGAACCGATGATCATCGCGGCGACGATCAACCCGGTGAGGGTACTGGAGAAGCTGCCGATGATGCCCACGAAGAACAGCACCATGGCGATCAGGAACAGCGAGTAGCCGATACGTTTCCCGGCCTTGACCAGCTTCGCGATCCGGATGCGACGTTCGAGTACGGGGTCGGCCACGGCGCCATCATCGCCGACGGGGCTCGCCCGTGCCCAATGAGAGGGTGGAGCCCCTGAGCGTCCGGCCGCTCGGGCCAGGCGGTCAGAAGCCGCTGTTCTGCATGGCGCCCTCGAGCTGGTTGTCGGGGGCGTAGACGAAGCACAGGACGGTGCGCTCGGGCTCCACGAGCCCCTCTTCGCCCTCCCAGTCGTCCTCGGTGGGTTGGATCGTCCCGATCTCGAGCGCGCTCAGCTCGTAGGGCGTCCCGACGAAGTCCTCGAACCGCTCGTAGCAGGCGAGGTTGGCCCACCGCTGGATCTCGGAGTTGCCCGGGAACAGTTCCTCGGGTTCGGCCGGGTACTCGAGCGGCGCATAGACCTCGCCGTCGTGGCGCCGGAGACAGTCGACCTCGGTGGTGAACTCGGTGATCTCGTCGAGCTGGGGGCTGTAGATGTCGTACCGGTTGAAGCACATGCCGGGCTCGAGCGTGAAGCGGTCGGTGACCCGGCCCTCCGGTCGGGGAGTCGGCGTCGGCTCGCCGGCGGCCACCTCGACGGTGGGGCGGGCCACGATGGCCGGCTCGACGCCGTCGCCGCCGCCGTCGTCGGACGTGCAGGCGGCCACCACGAGCACCACGCTCAACAGCATCATCGACCAGCGGACTCGCATGAACCCGCCACGCTACTGGTGAGCTGCGGGACTTTCGCCGCGGTCAGTAGCTCGGCAGGGCCTGATCGATGTGGACGAAGCAGACGAACAACACGATGGCGAACGGTGCGACCGCCATGACATAGCTCGGCCACCGTCGCCAACGGCGAGCCACGAACCCGGTGGCTCCGATGATCGCGGCGGCCGCGAAGCCCCACATGATGGCGGGGAGGATGGCGCCGCGGTCGCCGTTGAGGCCCTGGCCGAAGCTGTCGGCCTCGTCGGTCCCCTGGAATGCCACGGGCTGCGCCTGGGGCTGTTGCTCGGCCTCGGTCGCCGCCGCGGCGTCCTCGTCGTCGTCCTCGTCGGCGTCGGTGGGTTCGTCGGTCGCGTCGTCCTCGACGGGTTCCTCGGAGGCGTCGGGGTCTTCGGGCTGGCCGTCGTCGAGATCGGGGTCGCCCGGCAGTCCGCCGTCATCGCCGGCCGTTTCGGTCTCGCCGGCGGTCTCGTCGCCGAAGTCCTCGCTGGCCAGGTCCACCTCGACCTCACCCAGGCTGTCGGGTCGAGGCACCGTGATGGCCGGTTCGCCGACCAGCTCGGCCACCACGATGATGCGCTGGCGGGCGCTGAACTTCGGGTGGCACGCGGTGAGCGTCAACCGGTTGGGTGAGTCCGCGAAGTCCTGGTCCAGCACGTCGACCCGGTCGGGGCTCACGATGAAGTGGCCCTTGCCGGACTCCTGGGCGATCACCCGGTAGGTGAAGGTGCCCTGGATCGTCTGCACCGTGATCTCGTCGCCGGGTTCGAGCTCGTCGATGCGGTTGAACGGTGCGCCCCACGTGGTGCGGTGACCAGCGATGCCGCTGTTGCCGGCCATGCCCGGCATCGGGGTGCCCGGGTAGTGGCCCGGTCCGTTCCGGAGCTCGTCGGTGCCCACGCCTTCCACGATCGTCCAGTCGACGCCGATGTCGGGGATGACGAGCTTGGCGACGGGCTCGCCCGCAGGCTGCCAGACCAGGTCGGCGAGCAACTCGAGCTCGCGCTGGGCCCGCTCGAGTTCCACCGGGTCGACCGTCGGCTCCGGTTCCGGCGCCTCCGAATCGTCGTCGCCGCCGTCGTCCCCGTCGGCCGGATCCTCGGCGGGCTCCTCGACCGCCGGCTCGTCCGGTTCGGCGACCAGTTCCAGGGCTGCCTCGTCGACGTCGACCACCTGCTCGAGGAGGTCCTCGAAGTCGTTCTCGAGGCTGTTCTGCGCTTGCGCGGTGAGGATGCCCGTCCCCCAGAGCTGATAGGCCACGAACAGCAGCGTCAGCACCCCGAGGCCGATGCAGAACCGCCCGATGGCGCCGAGCGCGCGAGACAACAACATAGGTACCGACAGTATCGGCGGCCGCCGCCCTATTTGGAGGCACCCGAGCCGGTCCGATGCCGGTTCGGCCCCGGCGTCCCGGTTCGGGCCGGGCCCGTTCGGAGGGGTATCGTCCGTGGTGTGGCAGCAGCAGTCGAGCTCACGGGGGCCGTGTCGCTGCTGGGCCGATTCCCGGCGCTGGCCGGCGTCGACCTGCAGGTGGAGCCCGGTGAGATCGTGCTGCTCCAGGGCCCCAACGGCGCGGGCAAGACCACGTTGCTTCGGCTGTGTGCCGGGCTGCTCAGAGTCGAGTCTGGTCGGGCGGTGGTCCTCGGGCACGACCTGGCGACCGACCGCCGATCCGTCCGCCGCCGGGTGGGACTCCTCGGCCACGCGACCGGGCTGTACGACGACCTGACCGTCGAGGAGAACGTGGCCTTCTGGTGCCGTGCGTCCCACGCCGAGCCGGCCGCGGTGCAGCGCGCCCTGGGGCATCTCGGGCTCGACGGTCGCCTGCGGGAGGTCCCGGTCTTCCGGCTCTCGGCCGGGCAGCGCCGGCGGACCGCCCTGGCCACCCTTCTCGTCCGCCGTCCCGAGCTCTGGCTTCTCGACGAGCCGCACGCCGCGCTCGACCAGCAGGGTCGCGACACCGTCGATCGGTTGATCACCGACGCCGCTGCGGCCGGGGCCACCGTGCTCGTGGCCTCGCACGAACTGGAGCGGGTCGCCGGTGTCACTCGGCGCACGGTGACGATCGCCGGCGGCCTCGTCGTCGGCGACACCGGCATGCATCCGGCGTCGAGCGAGGACGCGTCGTGATCCGCGACAGCCTCCTGGTCGCCGGCAAGGACCTGCGCATCGAGTGGCGAGCGCGAGTGCTCACCAATCAGGTCGCGCCCTTCACGTTGCTCATCGTGGTGCTCTTCGGTTTCGCCCTCGACGCCAACCCCGGGACGCTGCGAGACACAGCGCCCGGCCTGTTCTGGGTCGCGGTCCTGTTGGTGACGATGCTGGCGGTGCAACGTGCGGCAGCCATCGAGACGGCCGACGCGGCGCAGCAGCGCATGTTGCTCAGCGACCTCGACCCCGGCGCGGTCTTCCTGGGCAAGATGGCGGCGCTGGTCGTGCAGCTGTTGGCGTTGGAGGTCCTGCTCGCCGCCGCCGTCCTGGTGTTGTTCGACGTGTCGGTGCGGGAGCCGGCGCTGATGGTCGTCGCGGCCATCGTCGCGACCGTTGGGATCGCGGCGGCCGGTACGCTCTACGGAGCACTGGCCGTGGGACTTGGCGTACGGGAGACGCTGCTGCCAATCCTGTTGCTACCGACTCTCGCACCAGTACTCATCGGGGCCACCCGGACGTTCGGAGATGCATTCGATCGGGTGGCCGCCGACGGCTGGGCCTGGCTCGGCCTGCTCGGAGTCTTCGCAGTCCTGTACTGCGTGATCGGAACGCTCGCCTACGGCGTGCTGTTGGAGGAAACGTGAGCGCCACCGCACCAGCGGAGTCCGCCGTCGAGAACACCGGGAGTCGCAGCACCCGGGTGCTCGGCGCCATCATCGCGGTCGGCACGCCGCTGCTCCTGCTGCTCGCCTTCGTCTGGAGCCCCGAGGACGACGTGATGCAGGACGCCGTTCGCCTGCTCTACATCCACGTGCCCGTCGCGATCCTCACCTATGTCGCGTTCTCGCTGACCGCCGTCGGCAGCGTCGCCTATCTCTGGAAGGGGTCCCGCTGGTGGGACACCGTTGCACACAGCGCGGCCGAGGTCGGCGTGGTCTTCTGCGGTCTCACGCTCGTCACCGGCTCGATCTGGGGTCGGCCGACATGGAACACCTGGTGGGAGTGGGGCGACGTCCGGCTCGTCACCACCCTCGTGCTGTTCCTCGTCTACGTCGGCTATCTCGCTTTCCGTCGCGTCCCCGCCGATCCGGGCGTCCGCGCCCGTCGAGCAGCGATCATCGGCATCATCGGCGCCCTCCAGATCCCGATCGTCCGGTATTCGGTCCAGTGGTGGGAGAACTCGACGCTCCACCAGCAGGGGTCGCTCACCGACGGCAAGCTCGAGAATCTGACCCTGTTCACCTGGTTCATCGGGCAGGTCGTGTTGGGAGCCATCTTCCTGTGGCTGCTCGTGCACCGCTTCCGGGTGGCCTGGCTCGAGGACGAGATCGACACCCACGGCCTGGTCGACGCCCTCGAGGAGCGCCGGGCCGAGGCCATGGTCGGGGTCGATGAAGCCGTCGGGGGGCCGGTCGACGGGCGGATCCCGTCTGATGGAGGCCAGTCATGACACACGCCGGGTACATCATCGCCGGGTGGTCCGTCGGTCTCGGCACGCTCGCCCTGTACGGGTGGTCGCTCATACGCCGAGGCCGGAACCTCAGCCGCCAGGTCCCGTCGGACCGGCGACGCTGGATGACCAGCGATGACTGAACAGGACGGGCTCGATCTCACTCCCCGGGGGTCGACCGCTGCCGTCAACCGCTCGAAGTGGATCCCGATCGGCGTCGTCGTGGCCATCGCCGCGGCAGTGGTCGGCCTGGTCTGGTTCCTGATCACCAACAGCCAGTCGTTCCTCGAGGCCGACGTGGCCGTGGAACAGCGTGAGGAGCAGGGCGACCGCCGGTTCCAGCTTCTCGGTTCGCCGATCCAGTTCAAGGAGCAGGTCGGCGAACAGGTCGTGGTCGTCGGCGGTCAGGAGTTCACCGCCTTCACGATCGCGTTCGACGGCGTCCGGGTGGACGTGCTCAGCGAGGGCATCCCGCCGGACCTGTTCGATTGTGGGGTGCCGGTCGTGCTCGAGGGCAGGTGGGCCCAGGGCCAGCCCCCGAGCGGGGTGGAATGGCCCGTCGGAGCCAACGACGGCTGGTGGTTCGAGACCGACCGCATCCTCGTCAAGCACGACAACGACTACACCGAGGACCGCATCGTCGATGCCGAGGAGCGCGGTCAGTACACCCCTGAAGAGACCGCCGAGATCTGCTCGGGCTGAGGCCATGACAGTGACTCCCCGAGGTGGGTTCCGGTGAACGCGTCGATCGGCGCCATCGCGGTCATCGTCTCGCTCTCCGCGGCGATCCTGGCGATCCCGCAACTGGTCGTCGGCATCCGGCGCGATCAGCCAGAACTGCTGCGGGCGGGTGCGAGGTACGTGTGGGTCATCGTCGCCGGCATGGTGGTGGCCACCGCAGCCATGCAGCGGGCACTCATCACCCGCGACTTCTCCGTCGAGTTCGTGGCCGAGCACGGATCGAGCCGCACGCCGCCGCTCTACAACGTGGCCACGATGTGGTCCGCGCTCGAGGGTTCGATCCTGTTGTGGGCGCTCGTGCTGGCCGGCTACCTCGCGATCGTGGCCGTGAAGTTCCGTGACCGTCTGGAGGACACGCTGGTCGCATGGGCGCTGATCGTGCTCTTCGTCGTCATGGCGTTCTTCCTGGCGCTGATGGTCGGACCGGCGAATCCGTTCGTCAGTGTGGAGGTACCGCCCGGCTACGACGGGCCGGGCCCCAACCCGCTGCTCCAGAATCACATCCTCGTCGCCTTCCACCCGCCGATGCTCTATCTCGGCTACGTGGGCTTCACCGTGCCCTTCGCCTTCGCCATCGCGGCGTTGGTGACCGGACGGCTCGGCGAGGGGTGGCTGCTGGCGACCCGACGATGGACCCTGTTCGCCTGGGGTTTCCTGACCGCCGGCATCATCCTCGGCGCCTGGTGGGCCTACGACGTCCTCGGCTGGGGCGGGTACTGGGGCTGGGATCCGGTGGAGAACGCCTCGTTCCTCCCGTGGCTGACCGGCACCGCCTACCTGCACTCGGTGCTCGTCCAGGAGCGTCGCGGCATGCTGCGGGTCTGGAACCTGTCACTCGTGTGCGCAACGTTCTCGCTCACGATGCTCGGGACCTTCATCACCAGGTCCGGTGTGCTCGCGTCGGTGCACAACTTCTCCGAGTCGGGGATCGGGCCGTGGCTCCTGTCGTTCTTCGCGGCGTGTGTGCTGGTCACGGTGGCGTTGATCTTCTGGCGCGGCGATCGCCTCCGGTCGCCCGGGACGATCGACTCGCCCATCTCGCGCGAGGGCGCATTCCTGGCGAACAATCTGGTCTTCGCCGCCCTGGCGTTCATCATCTTGCTCGGGACGGTCTTCCCCTTGATCGTCGAGGCGTTCAACAACGAGCGCATCTCGGTCGGCGTGCCGTACTTCGAGCGCATGACGATGCCGGTCGGGATGACGATGCTGTTCCTGATGGCGCTGGCTCCGGTGCTGCCGTGGCGCAAGGCCAGCGGAGAACTGTTGCGCACCCGACTGGAGTGGCCGGCATGGGGTGGCGTCGCCGCCCTCGTGATCGCGGTGCTCGTCGGGGGCCGGGGGTTCGCTCCACTGCTCGGCTTCGCCATGGCGGGCTTCGCAGCGGGCTCGGCCATCCGCCAGCTCGTCCTCGCCACGCGCCGCCAGGGGTGGCGTGGTCTGGTGGGGCGGGTGAACGGCGGCATGGTCGTCCACCTCGGTGTGATCGCTCTGGCCGTCGGCTTCGTCGCGAGCTCCGCCTACCTGCGACAGGGCGAGTTCGAGATGGAGTTGGGTCAGACCGTCCGGCTTGGCGACACGACGATCGAGTACGTCGACGCGGCCACGATCGACCACAGCAATCGCATCGAGGAAGAGGTGACGGTCGTCGTCGACGGGCAGGTGCTCACACCGTCGCTCGAGCGGTTCATCGCCTCGGGTCAGCTCGTGTCCCAGCCGGCAACCCGAACGACGTTCACCGAGGACGTCCAGGTCGCGCTGCTCGTTCCCGCCGAGAACCCGGGCGACGACATCGTCGTGCGCGCCACCCGACAACCCCTGATCCTGTGGTTGTGGGTGGGCGGCCTGATGATGCTGGTCGGGACGGTCTTGTCCGCGTTCCCGGGCAAGCGGCAGCGCAAGCCCACCGACGCGGTGTCGGCGCCGATCCCGGTCGACGTCGCGTGAGCGACGCGGGTGACGCCGACGCGGCCGGTGGCGGGTTGACGAGCATCCAGATCGTCGCCGCCTCGGTGGGCATCGTGATCGTGGCGTTCATCGTGTTGCTCGCGACCCGGGACGTCCAACAGAACGAGGCATCCGACGAGCCGATCGGCGGGGGCGTCCCGCCGATCGCCGGGGTGTCCTACGACGGCGCCGAGTTCGACATCGACGACGTCCTGACCGCAAACCGCAGTCTGGCCTTCGCCGACCGTGAGTGGACCGTGATCAACTTCTTCGCGAGTTGGTGCATCCCGTGTCGGACCGAGCACCCCGAGCTGGTGCGGCTCGACGCCGAAGGTGCCCGGTGCCCGACCCGGTTGGTGGGTGTGGCCGTCAGCGACAGCGCAGACGATGTCACCGCGTTCTTCGACGAGCTGGGCGGCGAGTGGCCGGTACTCGTGGGCGACACCTCCGGCATGATCGTGGATCTCAGCGTCGTCGCACCGCCCGAGACGGTCATCGTGGACCCCGATGGGCAGGTGACCGCCAAGTTCGTCGGCGCGGTCACCTACGAGGCCATCGACCAGGTCCTGTCGTGCTGAGCTCGGGCAACCTCCGACGCCTGTCGTGGGCCCTCATGGCCGCGGTCTTCGTGGTCGCGCTCGCATACGGCGCCACCGCCGATCGCGGACCGCAGACCGATCAGGAACGGGCCGCCGAGCTGGCCAGCTCGATCGCCTGTCCGTTCTGTGACGGCCAGCCCGTCTCGGAGAGCAACGCCCCGATCGCCGAACAGATCCGGACCCAGATCAAGCAACAGGTCGATGCGGGACTCACCGACAAGGAGATCCGTCAGGTCTACGTGGACCGCTACGGCGAGTGGGTCGACCTCACCCCGAGCCGGAGCGGCCTCACCGGCGTGGTGTGGATCGCTCCGTTCCTCGTGATCGGTGCGGCCGTCGGCGCCATGGCGTTGGCGTTCGCCCGTTGGCGCGGCACCGGTGTCGCGGCGCAGGCCAGCCAGGCCGACATCGACCTGGTCGCCCGGGCACGGGCGCAGGAGCCCGCCGACGAATGACCTCCACCTGGACCCGGCGACTGGACCCTGACGCGCTCGCGGCGCTCGAGGAGGAGCGGGCGTTCCTCCTGCGCTCGCTCGACGACCTCGAGGAGGAGTTCGCCGTCGGCGACATCGATGACGAGGACTACGAGACCCTCAAGGACGACTACACCCGACGCGCCGCCGAGGTCATCCGAGCGGTCGACGAACAGCGGGCGGCGTTCCGCGCCACGAAGGGTATTCGCGGCCGGCAGGCGCTCGTGTGGCTGGTCGGGCTCGCCCTGCTGGGCGGCCTGAGCGGCGTTCTCATCTCCAGGAGCTCCGGCGCACGGACCGAGGGCGAGAGTCTCACCGGCGGTGTGCGCCAGAGCGAGATCACCCGGCTGAACGAGGCGCGGCGACTGTTCGTCGACCCCGACACCTGGGACGACGCCATCGACATCTACGACTCGGTGCTCGAGGACAACCCGAGCAGCGTGGAGGCCCTCACCTACCGGGCGTGGCTGTCGTACCGGCTCGGCGACAGTGCCGACGCGGCTCTGTCGGCCTTCGACGAGGTCGCTCGCATCGACGCCGAGTATCCCGACGCAACGGTGTTCGAGACCATCGTGCTGGCCGACGCGGGACGCTACGAGGAAGCCGCCGACACGCTCGGGACCCTCGACCTGGCATCGGCGCCGACCGACATAGCCCTCATCGTCGGGCAGCGAGGTCTGGCTGGTGAGGTCTTCGCCGAGGCACGTCGCGAACGGATCGAGAGCATCGAGCGGCCGACCTTGGACGACCTCGATCTGACCGTCGATCAGGCGCTCGCCGCCGCGGGGTATCTGTCGTCCGGCGTGGCGGACAGCACCGGCCCGGTGAGCGTGTTGAAGCTGTACCGGGCGGTGCGCGCCGACGATCCGACGCACCCCGCCGCGTCCAGCCGTGAGGCCTGGTTGCTCTTCCAGGCCGGCCGTCCCGGAGCCGACGAGCTCCTCGACGCCGCGGTCGCGGCCAACCCGTCGAGTGCGGAACCGCTCTTCACCCGAGCCTCCATTCGGCTGGCGAGCGATCGACGTGACGATGCCTGTGCGGACCTGCTGGCCTTGCTCGACCTCGACGACGCCGACCCGGCCTTCGCAGACGCGGCGGCCGAGTTCGCACAGGACTTCTGCTGAGCGTTCGTGCGATCGCTCAGGGCGTCGGCGTGTAGGAGCCGGCGACGATCTCGCCATCGGTGACGTCGAGCCGCCAGATCGAACCCTTCGCACACCCCACGCCGCGCAGCGGCACGCCCTGTGCGGCGAGCGCGTCCAGCGTCATCGGGATGACATCGCCGTGGCTGCACAGCGCCACGGCATGGCCGGTTGCCGCGGTGCGGGCGATCAACGTCAGCGCCGAGGCGATCCCGCGACCCTCCCACAGGGCCTCGTCGACCTCGACGGCGATCCCGACCTCGGCCGCCAGCGGTTCGACCGTCTGCCGGCAGCGAAGAGCGGGACTCGAGAGGATCTGCTTGATCCCGGCGTCGTCGAGATGGTCCCGGATGCGCGCTGACTGGGCCCGCCCGCTCTCGTCGAGCGGACGTTCTCTGTCGTGGGTCCCGGGTTGGCGACGGCCCGCATTGGCGTGGCGAATGAGGTAGATCGGCATGGGTGCGAGGACAGCGGTGAGGACTGCCGATCGTATCGGCGCGTCGCGGCCTCGACAGACGGTCCCGGATCGACCCGCAACTTTTTTCCACACGGTTGCATCCAGCCCGGCCTCGGCGTCGTAGTCCAGTCACGAGAGGCACCCGTGCCTCGGTGAGAGCAGCTCGACCCACCGAGCGGCCACGACAAGTCACATCCCCCCGATGTGGAAAGGAAATACCCATGAAGAAGTTCCTGGCCGTGCTGGTCGGTGCCCTTCTCGCAGCCGTGTTCGCTGCGGGCCCCGCAAACGCACAGGACGACGCGACGATCATGCTGCTGCATGGCATCCCGGACACCGACGTCGACGTGCTCGCCGGTGGCGAAGCCGCCATCGAAGGCTTCTCGTTCGGCGACATGCAGGACCTCTCGGCGCTTGCCGGCCAGACCCTTCCGGGTCTCCAGGTCGTGCTCGCCGGCACCGACACCGTCGCCATCGACGCCGGTGACACCGCCCTCCCGGCGGCCGGCAACTTCACGATCGTCGCCCACCTCGATGCCGAGGGCACCCCGACGATCTCCGTGTTCGAGAACGACACCTCCTCCACCGCTGCCGGTGAGGGTCGCATCGTCGTCCGCCACACCGCTGCGGCCCCCGAGGTCGACGTGCTGGCCAACGGCGCCGTCGCCTTCGCCAACGTGCCGAACGGTGCCGAAGGTCAGCTCGACCTCGCCGCCGGCTCCATCACCGCTGAGGTCGTGCCCGCCGGTGCGTCCGAGCCTGTCGTGATCGGCCCGGCCGATCTGCCGATCTCCGAGGGTTCCTCGCTGATCGTCTACGCCGTCGGCTCGCTCGACGGTGGCACGCTGACCGTGCTCACCCAGAGCATCTCGGGCCTCCAGTCGGCTCCCGAGACCGTCAACACCGGCAACAGCCCGGTCGAGCAGGGTGCCGCCAACACCGGCCTCATCGCCGCCGCCGTCCTCGGTGTGGCGATCGTCGGTGCCGGCAGCTTCCGCCTGGCCCGCCAGCGCTGAGCGAAACGCTCCGCTGAAAGCGAGTTCCGATGCCACCGCGTGATCCCCATCGCCAAGCGCATGGTCGGGTCACGCGGTGGCTCGCGCTCTGCCTCGTGTTCCTCCTGGTGCTGTCCTCCTGCACCAGCGGGGGAGACGGGGCTCCGGCCTCCCTCGACATCGACGACATCGACGAGTTCGGTGGCGACGAGGTGGAGGAGATCCTGGCCGGGTCGGCGCCGGTCGAGGCCGAGTCGGCCGAACGGCCTGCAGAGGTCGAGGCGCCTGCCGAGCCGGTGGAGTCCAACGGTGACGATGTCACCGCACCACGTGAGCGGTCGCCGCTCGCGGACGAGATCGAATATCTCGGTTCCACGGCCGATCTGCCGGTCATCCACGACGGTGGGCCGGTACCGGTGAGCCTGGACCTCCCCACCCTCGGCGTGACCGAGGCTCCCGTCACCGACGTGGGCGTCGAGCCCAACGGCGACATGGAGATTCCCGACGCGTCCGAAGTGGGCTGGTACCGCTTCGGCCCGTCCCCCGGCGACACCGGCTCCGCCGTGCTCGCCGCACACATCGCGTACAAAGGCGTCGACGGCGTGTTCCGCAACCTCACCGAGATGCGACCGGGCGATCGGTTCAGCGTGAACTTCTCCGACGGCTCGAGCCGAGAGTTCGTCGTCTTCGGGCTGCGGCAGTGGTCGAAGCTCGAGATCCCGCTCGAGGACCTGTTCTCGCGGGACGGAACGCCTCGCCTCGTGCTCATCACCTGTGGCGGGAGCTTCAACCGGGCGTTGGACTCCTACGACGACAACGTCGTGGTGATCGCCATCCCCGTCGACCTCGGGACCTGACGCCCGGTCAGATCGAGCGGGCGGCTGCGGCCTCGATGTACCGATCGAGGACGTCGTCCCAGTCGCTGTGATAGCGCCGTCGCAGCTCGGCGCCCGCGTCGTTGCCGTAGCGTTCCCAGCCGGACTGCGTCAGTCGCAGCCGGCAACCCGCGCCGTCCGGTTCGAATCGGACGCTGAGCTGGCTCGCGGGCGATGCCGCCGCGCCTGGATGCCAGGCCAGCACCACTCGATGAGGCGCCTCGCTGGCGAGCAGCTCGGCCCAGACGTGGGTGGTGCCATCCGGGGCGTGCTCGGTGATCGCTCGACCCGTGCGCTCTGCGAAGACGACCTCGGCCAGTGCGTCGGCGCTGACCGAGTGCGAGGCCAGGGGCCACCAGGTGCCCATGTCGGTGGTGAACAGCGAGAACGCTGCCTCGGGCGGGAGCGGGACCCGCCTGGTCTTGACGACCGGATCGAGGTTGTTGCCGTGGTCACTCATCAGGAGGTCTCATGATGCCGCAGGTCCGCCCCCCGCTCCACCGCCGTTCGGATCATCGTGGTGTCCAGGTGCTCGTCGACCAGGTCGGCGAGGTCGTCGAAGGTCGCCTCGAGATCGACGACCGTCGCTCCGCCGAAGAGGGCGTCCAGGGCCCGGGCGTTCTCGAAGAGACCGTGGACCGCGGTTGCGAGCACCGGGCCGCGCGCCCAGCTCGCCGCGCCGACGTGGGCCGAACCCTCGATGCGCCCGTGTCGGACTTCGTAGCCGTCGAATCCGACCCCCTCCAGCTCCGCCCACTCCTCGGGCAGCCCGGCGAGGCGCTCGGTGGTCCGCACCACGCGCTTGTCGGCGGCGAATGTGGTGGAGAGGTCGACCAGTCCGAGCCCCGCCGTCGTCCCGTCCACGCCCGCCTCGTCCTCGATGGCGCCTCCCAGCATCATGCACCCGCCGCACACGCCGACGACCCGGACGCCCGACCGGGCGGCGGCCACGATGGCGTCGTCGAGCCCGCGGTCGCTCAACCAGGCCCGGTCGGCGGCGACGTGCTTCGATCCGGGCAGGACGATCAGGTCCGCCCCGTCGAGATCGCCCGACGTGGTGGCCCAGCGGACGTGAGCGACCTGATCGAGGAGGTGGAACTCGTCGAGGTTCGAGCCGAACGGGAAGCGACAGATCGCGATCCGCGGGGCATCGGCGTTCGCCGGCACTGCGGGTGTCGCCGCGCCCTCCTCGGTCGGAAGGCGGTGGTGCACCATCGGCACGACGCCCACGGTGGGCACCCCGGTCTCTCGTTCGAGCCACTCGGGTCCCGGCGCCAACAGTTCGGGGTCACCTCGGAACTTGTTGAAGGCGAAGCCGAACAGCCGCTCGCGGGTCGTCGCCGGGGCCAGCGCCCAGGTCCCGAACAGGTGGGCGAAGGCGCCCCCGCGGTCGATGTCGGCGACGAGGAGCCCGGTGGCATCCGCGTGCTCGATGATGCGGTTGTTGACCTGGTCCACCAGGTTGATCTCCGCCGGGCTGCCGGCGCCCTCGAGCACGACGAGGTCGTGGGCGGCGGCCACCGACGAGTAGGCCTCGGTGATGGCCTCCCACAGCGCAGGAGCACGCTCCTGCCAGGGCAGCGCCGAGATGTCGAGGCGGGCCCGGCCACGGACGACCACCTGGCTGGAGGTGTCACTCTCGGGCTTCACGATCACCGGGTTCATGTCGACGGTCGGCTCGACACCCGCCGCACACCCCTGGAGCCACTGCGCGAGGCCGACTTCGCCGCCCGCCACGACTCGCACGTTGTTCGACATGTTCTGCGCCTTGAAGGGGGCCACCGAGATCCCCTGGCGGGCGAACCATCGGCACAATGCGGTGGCCAGCAGGCTCTTGCCGGCGTCGGAGGTGCACCCCAACACCATGAGTGGCCGCATCGCTGTCATCGGCCGGCCGGATCGCCCGCCACCGACGCTCAGAGGTCGACCGCGGTGACGCAGACGTCGTCGCCGAGTGCGACCGACGACTCGGTTGCGGTGGTGGTGGCGCCGTAGAGGGACCCGAGCATGCCCTTGACCATGCCCCGGTCGACCGCGCAGATCACCGGGTGTTCGATCGCGGCGCCGCCGAAAGGACAGTTCTCGGCGACGATCTGGAGGTCTTCGCCGAACTTCTCGGCGTGTGCGGCGAATCCGTGGGCGGTCAGCGCATCGGCCACGGCGTGCAGCGACTGTCGGAACGATCGTCCGCCGTCGGAATCACCGAGGGACCCCGCCATGGCCTTGCCGTACTCGATCCCCACCTCTTCGGCCATCTGCTCGGCCTGCTCCGGCGTCAGCATCGCCAACGCCTTGCCCAGCAGGGTCACCAGCACGTCGTGGTGACGAACGGGGAATTCGACGCGGATCTCGGGCTCTGCGCAGGAATAGACCTTCGAGGGTCTGCCGGCTCCGCTCCGTGTCGAGCGGGCGACCTCGAGATACCCGCCGCCGGCGAGCTTGTCGAGGTGGTGCCGGGCCACGTTGGCATGCAGGTCGAAGTGGGCCGCCGTCTCGGCAGCGGTCACGCCGCTGTCGCACTCGTGCACGTAGAGGTAGATGTCGCGTCGTGTCGGATCGCCGAACGCGCTCGTGATGGCCGTGACGACGGAGGCGAACTCCGTCGGGGTCATGTTGGGTGATGCGGTGTCGGTCATCTTCCGCCTGCACCTCGTGTCGAACCGTGCGAGTCGAGCGGACTCCCGGAGACCCCCCCGGAGGGCTCGGGGAACCATCGGTCTGCTCGGTAGTCTACCTGGGAGGCCGGTTTGCACTGGCCGCGTAGTGGAAATCCCCCCGAGGAGTAGCACCGCATGGCGGTCACCGAAGAGCAGGTCATCGACGTCCTCCGCCCGGTCGAGGACCCCGAGCTGCACCGGAGCATCGTCGACCTGGGCATGGTCCGGTCGGTGACGATCCTCGACACCGACGTGACGGTCCAGATCGCGCTGACCATCGCCGGGTGCCCGCTCCGCAACGAGATCGACACTCGGGTCAAGGGTGCGATCGGTGAGCTGGACGGCGTGGCCACCAGCGCCGTCGACTTCACCGTCATGACCGACGACGAGCGGGCCAAGGTCCGCGAGATCGTCCACGGCGACCCCGCCGCCACCGCCGGCAGCCAGCCCGCGCACGGCCATGCCGAGGGCCGCGAGATCCCGTTCGCCGACCCCAAGTCGAAGACGAGGGTGCTCCTGATCGCCTCCGGCAAGGGCGGCGTGGGCAAGTCCTCGGTCACCTCCAACCTGGCGGTGGCCCTCGCCCACCGTGGCCGCAGCACCGCCGTGATCGACGCCGACGTCTGGGGCTTCTCGATCCCACGGATGCTCGGCATCGACCGTCCGCCGGTGGTGATCGACGAGATGTTGATCCCGCCCGAGGTCCACGGTGTGCGCGCGATCTCGATGGGGTTCTTCGCCCGCGAGGATCAGCCGGTCATCTGGCGGGGCCCGATGCTGCACAAGGCGCTCGAGCAGTTCCTCACCGACGTCTACTGGGACGAACCCGACTTCGTGCTGATCGACCTCCCGCCTGGCACGGGCGACATCTCCCTCTCGCTGGCGCAGTTCCTGCCCCGCGCCGAGGTGTACGTCGTGACCACACCGCAACCGGCCGCCCAACGGGTCGCGCAGCGAGCGGCGTTCATGGCCGACACCGTGAACCTCGAGGTCAAGGGTGTCATCGAGAACATGAGCTGGTTCACCGGCGACGACGGCAAGCGCTACTACCTGTTCGGCGCGGGCGGCGGCAAGGAGCTGGCGGACCGCCTCGAGGTACCGCTGCTCGGCATGGTGCCTCTCACCCAGGAGCTCCGCGAAGGTGCGGACGGCGGCAACCCGCTCGTGGCCACCGACCCCGACAGCGAGGCCGGCGCCGTGTTCGCCGAGATGGCTCGTAGCATCGACGAAGACCTCAGGCCGACCCGTCGGTACCACCCTGAGCTGAACCTGCTGGAGGAGAGTCCATGATCGTACGTATCGGAGTCGCCGAGTCCGTCAAGGAGCTCGAGATCGACCTCGCTGACGACACCGATCAGGCCGCCGTCAAAGCTGACGTCGAGGCGGCGGTGCAGTCGGGCGGCGGGCTGTTGTGGCTCACCGATCGCCACGGCCGTCAGGTCGGGGTGCCGGCCGCGCGGATCGCGTACGTGGACCTGGGGGAGTCGGGCGGGGGACCCAAGATCGGCTTCGGCGCCTGAGGCCTGGGCGGCTGGGTAGATGAACCTGCTCGATCGCCGCCTGGTCTTCGTCACGGGCAAGGGGGGCGTCGGCAAGACCAGCGTCGCTGCTGGACTCGCTCTGCTCGCCGCGGGCGAGGGGAAACGAACACTGCTCTGCGAGGTCGACGCCAAGGGCGACATCGCGGCCGCATTCGAGTCGGGCCCACTCGCGTTCGAACCGACGGAGGTCGTCGACGACCTCCACGCGATGGTCATGAGTACGGAGGAGTCACTCAAGGAGTACCTCCGCATCCACCTGCGTCTGCCCCTCGTCACGCGCATCGGGCCCCTGGCTCGGTCCTTCGACTTCGTCGCATCGGCGGCCCCCGGCGTCCGGGAGGTGTTGACGATCGGCAAGCTGGCCTACGAGGTGCGCGAGGACCACTACGACATCGTCATCGTCGACGCGTCGGCGACCGGGCATGTGGTGGGTCAACTCGCCTCGCCGGCCGCGATCCACGACCTCGTCCGGGTCGGACTGGTTCGCGAGCAGACGGACTGGATGCTCGAAATCCTGCGCGATCCGGCGGTGACCGGGACCGCCATCGTCGCGGTGCCCGAGGAGATGCCGGTCACCGAGACGTTGGAGCTGAGCGAGCGCCTCGGGACCGAGACCGAGGTCGACCTCGCGGCGGTGATCGTGAACCGGGTGCTGCCGGAGCTGTTCGGCCAGCGTGAGGAGGCCGCCTACGAGGAGCTGATCGCCGTGCATGCCGATGATCTGGCGGTCGCCGCCGGACCCAGCGTGAAACACGTGCTGAGTGGAGCGGCTCTCGCGGTCCAACTGCGACGCACGCGGGCCGCCCACATCGCGCGCCTGCGCGACGGCCTGCCCGCCGGCGTGCCGATGCCGATCGTGCCCGAGTTGTTCACCCGAGACACCGGGATCCGGGCGACTCGCATGATGGCGCAGGCGCTCGGGGACGAGCTGCTCTGATGGCGGGCGACCTCACCTACGAGCAGCTGTTGGCCGGGCGCGAGGTGATCGTGGTCTGCGGGCCGGGCGGTGTGGGGAAGACCACCGTCGCCGCCTCGTCGGCGCTCCTGGCCGCCCAGCACGTCGGTGGCCGGGTCCTGGTCCTGACCGTCGATCCCGCGCGTCGGCTGGCCACCGCCCTGGGGCTCGACGGGTTGGGCAACACCGAGGTCCAGGTCGACCCGGAGCTGCTCGGGGCCGCCGGGTCCCAGCCGCGGGGTGAGCTCTGGGCGGCGCAGCTCGACACCAAGGAGTCCTGGGACGGTCTGGTCCGTCGGCACGCTCCCGACGACGCCACCCGCGATGCCATCCTGGCCAACAGCCTGTACGAGAACGTCACCGGGACGTTCGTGCAGAGCCACGACTACATCGCGATGGAGCGACTGCACGAGCTGCACGCCTCGGGTCGCTACGACCTCATCGTGGTCGACACCCCGCCGTCTCGGAATGCGATCGACTTCCTCGACGCGCCCGAACGCATGGCCGAGTTCTTCTCGTCCCGTCTCCTCCGGTGGCTGACCGTTCCCTACCGCTCCCGTCTGTTCACCGCCGCCTCGCGACCCTTCTACAGCGTCGCCGACCGCGTGCTCGGCCAGCAGTTCCTCCGGGACATCGCGGACTTCTTCCTGCTCTTCCAGACGATGTACGAGGGTTTCGTCGAGCGTGCGGAGGAGGTGCAGCGCACCCTGCAGTCCCGCCGGACCTCTTTCGTCGTGGTGTCGACCCTGGAGTCCGGGTCCGTCGCGGAGTGCTCGTACTTCCTCGACGAGCTCGTGGCGCGCCAGCTGCACCTCGGCGCCGTCGTGCTCAACCGCGTGTTGCCGAGCTTCCTGAGCAATCGCCGAGCCGCCACCAGCGCTCGCACGCTCATCCGCGAGGCGGACGAGCTGGGGGCCCGCTTCGGCGGCGATCAGCCGGCCCTGATGGCCCGCGTGCTCGAGGAGATCGGCGAGAGCTTCCTCGACTACGGGATCGCGGCCGCTCGTCAGCAGGACCTGCGTTCGGACCTCGCCGAGATTCCCCAGACCATCGCGTCGGTCCCCTATCTCGCCGACGATGTCGTCGACATCGACGGTCTGGCGGCGATCGCCGCCGAGCTGCGTGAATGATGCGTTGAGCGGCAACCCATAATGGAGTGTGGCCGTGATCGACGACCTCACGCCGACACTCGATCGGCCGGCGCAGCTCCACCTGTCGCGGCTCATGCGGACCTGGGCTCCGCTCGCCGACATCGCATTCGCCGATCTGCTCCTCTGTGTCCCCGAGGGTGACGGACCCGAGGTCGGCTACACGGTCGTCGGTCACGTGCGCCCGACGACCAGTCGCTCGATCTACCGCACCGAGGTCGTCGGCACGCGGTGGGCGCCCGGCGACCGGCCCTTCTTCGACCTGGTTCGGCTCTCGGGCGACATCGCCGACGGTGGCGTGATTCTCGAGCGCGCTGCGCCACGGATCAGGACGCTGACGGTGCCGGTGTCGTTCCGGGGTCGCACGATCGCCCTGCTCTCGCGCGAGTTCTCCCCCGATGAGCAACGCGAGCCCGGCGAGCTGGAGATGAACTACTTCTTCACCTTCCGCCGGTTGGCGCAGATGATCGCTGATGGTGTCTTTCCGTTCGACGGCGACGAATACGAATCGGAGGAGGCGCCGCGGGTCAGCGACGGCCTGCTGGTCGTCGACGCCGCCGCCCGCGTCCGGTTCGCGTCACCCAATGCGATCTCGGTGCTCAGCCGCATCGGCGTCAGAGGCGTGGAGGGGGAGCGACTGTCGGCCGCCGGCCTCGACAATCGGGCCATCCAGTCGGCGTTCTCGCAGTACCGGCCGCAGGTGGAGGAGATCAGTCGCGGCGATCAGACGGTCGTGCTGCGCTGCATTCCGCTCCTGGAGTCGGGCGAGCTGACCGGTGCGGTCCTGTTCGTCCGGGACATCTCCGAGCTCCGGCGACGGGATCGGTTGTTGCTGTCCAAGGATGCGACGATCGCCGAGATCCACCATCGGGTGAAGAACAACCTGCAGACGATCTCCTCGCTGCTGCGGCTGCAGGGGCGACGCGTGGTGGCCGACGAGGCTCGTCAGGCGATCGACGAGTCGGTCCGCCGTATCCGGTCGATCGCCGTCGTGCACGAGATCTTGAGTCAGGAGGTGGCCGACGACGTCCCGTTCGAAGATCTGGTACGACCGCTCGTCCGCGTCGTCGAGGAGGGTTTCTCCTCACCCGAGAGTCCGGTCCGGTTCTCCGTGAGCGGCGACGCCGGCACACTGCCAACCGACGTCGCGACGCCCTTCGCCGTGGTGTTGTCCGAGCTCATGCAGAACGCCGTGGAGCACGGCTTCGCCGCATTCGGCGGCGGCGACGCCGAGGTGCGCATCGAATTCGCGTCGACGCCGCAACACGTCGATGCCCGGGTCCGCGACAACGGGTCCGGCGTGGCGCCGGACTTCGACCTGGGAGCTCAGGCGGGACTCGGCCTCACGATCGTGCGCAGCCTGGTCGAGAACGACCTGGGTGGCAGCATCCGGTTCGAGCCGGGAGATCCCGGAGGCACCACGGTGCACATCCGCGTGCCGAGGCGCGCCGGCATGGGCTTGGCGGCCGAGGTCGGTCGGGCGAACCCCGACCGGGGATGAGGCCTGCGGGCCGGGCGGCTCAGCCGCCGGCGGTGGAGTAGGCCCGGCGGGCGGCCTTGCGCTGCCGGCGGATCTGGCGGCGCTCCTCTTCCGAGAGGCCGCCCCACACGCCGTTGTCCTGGTTGGTGTCGAGGGCGAACTCGAGGCACTCGGCTCGGGCCGGGCACTGGATGCACACGCTCTTGGCCGCTGCGATCTGGTCCAGGGCGGCACCCGTGGTGCCGACCGGGAAGAACAACGACGGATCGGTGTCGCGGCACAGTGCGAGTGAGCGCCAGTCTGAGACGGCGTTGACGAACGGCAGGACCTGCGTGGTCACGGTTTTGGCCTCCCCCAAGAGGTCTGGTCGCATCGTCTCGTGCGGGTCGATGACGATGGGTCCGCAGCATGCGAAGCTGGGTCTTTCGGACCGGGCAGACGATAGCGGTGTGCACCGTGTGTGACAAGGGGTGAATGTTGTTGATGTTGTTCCTGGTGTCGAAGGGGTCGGCTGCGTGACCCTGGTCATCGCACACCGCGGGGCGTCGGCCGCTGTGCAGCAGAACACGCTCGACGCGTTCCGGCTGGCCGTCGAGATGGGCACCGACTTCATCGAACTCGACGTCCGGCGGAGCCGCGACGACGTGCTCATCATCCACCACGACGCCCACCTGCCCGACGGCAGGTTCATCGTCGAGCACGACTACGACGATCTGCCGGACTTCGTGCCCACCCTGGCCGAAGCCCTCGATGCGTGCGAAGGCGCCCGCGTCAACATCGAGATCAAGAACGAGCCCGACGAGCCCGACTACGACGAACGCCATCAGATCTCCGATGCTGTCGTCGGTCTGGCGCTGGCGTTCCGGCCTCCCGAGGAGCTCCTCGTCACCTCGTTCAACCTGGACACGGTCAAACGCATCCGGGCGGTCAACGAGGACATCCCCGTCGGTTTCGTGTCGGGGTACGACATCCTCCAGGTGCAGATGCTGCTCGATCATCTCGCCGAGTCCGGCATGACCGCCGTGGTTCCCTACGACCCCACCGTCGACCGTCGATTCATCGAACGCGCCCACGAGACCGGCATCGCCGTCTACCCGTGGACGGTCAACGACCCCGAACGGATGGCCGAACTCATCGAGATCGGCATCGACGGCATCATCACCGACACGCCCGACGTCGCCCGCTCGGTCGTCGACGCGGCCGGCCAGGACTAGCCGGTCGGCTGTTCCGGCAGGGCCGGATCGAGCAGCCAGGCGTCGAAGAACGCGTCCAGGTCCTCGCCGCTGACCTCCTCGACCACGGCCTCGAAGTCCTCGGTCGTCACGTTCCCGCCCCCGAACCGGTCCACGTACTCGGCGATCGATGCGAAGAACGCGTCGTCACCGACGGTCCGCCGCAACGCGTGGAGCGTCAACGCACCGCGGAAGTACACCGAGGTCGCGAACAGCTGCTCGGGGCCCGGATCCCCGGGGACCGGAAGCGACAACAGTGTCCTGTCGAACCGACGGATCCGGCCGATCTCGGCATCGATGTCGTACTCCGGATCGATCGCCTCGAAGTAGAGATATTGGGCGTAGGTCGCGAACCCCTCGTTCAGCCAGATGTCTTCCCACGCCCCGAGCGCCACGTGGTTCCCGAACCACTGGTGCGCCAGCTCGTGGGCGACGACGTCGTCGAAGTCCCGGCCGCTGCGGAGGAAGTCCTGGCCGAAGATCGAGAGCGTCTGCTGTTCGAGGGCGCCGCCGACGACGGCATCGACGACGAGGACGCCGTAGGCATCGAAGGGATACGGGCCGAAGAGGTCGATGAAGACCTCCATCATCTGCGCCGTCCGGCCGAACGCGTCCTGGCGATCGAGCAGGTCGCGGTCGATCGCGTTCCTGATGGGCACGCCCGACGCCTCCCCCTCGTCGATCAGTTCGAGGTCGCCGATCGCCAGAGGGAGGAGGTATGGCGCCATCGGATCCGGTGGTTCGTAGATCCAGGTCCGGTCGCCGTCGGCTTCGTCGGTCACGCCGACCAGCAGACCGGCGGAGGCCACGGTGAGATCGCCCGGCGCGGTGACCTCGACGCGGAAGAGCGCCTTGTCGAGCGGGTGGTCGTTGACGGGATGCCAGGCGAAGTTCCCACCGGGCTCGGACATCACGAACGCCGTCCCGTTCACGAAGAACCAGCCGCCGATCGGGATGTCGGCCAGGGGGTCGATCCGCATCGGCCTCCCGCCGTAGTCGATCACAGCCACGAACGGTTCTCCGTCCGGGAGCGGCTCGGCGGGCGTGATCGTCAACTCGGCCCCCTCGTGAACGAAGGAGGCGTCGGCGCCGTCGACCGCGACCGCCGCGACCTCGAGGCCCTCCAGGTCGAGGTTGAACGACAGGAGATCCTGGGTCGCCGTCGCCTCGATCGTCGCCCGTCCGTCGAGGCGTGCGGACTGCGGATCCCAGTCGAGGTCGAGGATGTAGCGCTGGACGTCGTACCCGCCGTTGCCGAGTCCCGGGTAGTACGGGTCGCCGATCCCGGCCGCCCCGGCGACGGGGTTCAGGATCACGGGCTCGGCGGTCGGCGCCACGGTGGCGGTTTCGACCGCGTCTTCGGCGGGACGCTCGGGAGGGACCGTGCCGGTCGGGCTGGGGGCAGCCGTCGGCGCCTGGGTGGGTGTGGCGACCTCGATGGCGAGGGGCGCGGTGGTCGCGCACGCCACCGCGATGAGCGCGACCACGCTCAGGGGAATCGGCAGGCGGCGTCGCTTCACGCCCACGAGTATCCCGCTGCCGAGCGTGGCAGTGGTGTCAGTCCGAGGGTCGGCCCAGAACCGCGGGGTCCGGCACGAGCAGCCGCAGCGCGTCCGCTTCGTGGGAGAAGTTCAGGCTGGTCACCTCGCCGAGGTAGTCCCCGTCGACCTGGTACGGGAAGGGGCGGTGCCCCTCGAGCCGGAACTCGGTCACGTCGGTCCGGTAGTCGACGGCGCGGTTGGTCTTCAGCCCGTCGGCGGATCGCAGCGCGCCGGCGGCGAGGCGCGCGATGCGGCTGAGGCGCAGGCTGCGGATCGTGATCATCACCAGTGCCCGGTCGAGCGTCGCCTCCGGGGCGAGGTCCAGCGGACGGCTTCCGAGGTATGTGTAGGGGTTGGTGTTGAGGCAGATCGCGAACTTCCCGTCGGGCACGACGTGGCCGTCCGGGTATCGAACCGTGAAGGCCGGCTTCCTGCGGTCGTAGTGCCGCAGCCAGGTGTCGACAGCGCTGTAGACGAACAACGGGTGGCTCGCGTAGCGCTTGAGCTGCCCGCGCTTTTCGACCTCGGCGACGACGGCCGCGTCGAACCCGAGTCCGGCGTGGAAGAGGAAGTAGCGACCGTTGACCACGCCGAGGCCGACCGAGTACACCGCCTTTCGGTCGATGGCGTCGAGGAGCACCGACGTCGCCTCGACGGCATCGTCGGGCAGGCCGAGCGTGCGGGCGAAGACGTTGGTCGATCCCCCTGGGAGGGCGGCCAACGCGGTGTCGGTGCCGGCGAGACCGTTGGCGGCCTCATTGAGGGTCCCGTCGCCGCCGAGGACGACGACCATGTCCATGTTCTTGGTCGCGGCGTCCTGGGAGAGCCGGGCCGCATGCCCACGCCGGTTCGTCTCTGCGAGGACCACGTCGTGATCGGCCGACAGCGCTTTCTGGATCACGACCTGGGTCCGCGGCGTCACAGACGACGCCGACGGGTTCACCACGAACATGATCTTCATGCTGAGAGACCGTATCGGCACACTCGTGCCGCTGGTTCTTCCCGCAACCGTCGAACCCAGGGAGGAGGGGGAGGAGCGAGGGACGAGTGACGAACGGCGCCCCTGGCGCGGCCTGGGGTCGACAAGTGTCGAACCCAGGGAGGAGTGCGTCGAGAGGGCTTGTCGCACGGCAACCCTCTCCCAGTAGATTGTCGGGGTTGTCGAGCGACGCCGGCCGGTCGAATCTGCCGCCGGGGTCGGAAATGAGAAGGGAACCAATGAAGGTTGTCGTCTGTGTCAAACAGATTCCCGATCCTGCAGACCCCGGGGAGATCGACCCCGAGACCAAGCAGCTGAAGCGGGACGTGAAGCTCATCCTGGACGAATCCGACAGCTATGGCGTCGAGATGGCGCTCCAGCTGGTGGACGGTGACGGAGAGGTCGTTCTCGTCTCCATGGCGCCGAACAACGAGGTCAACGGTCTCCGGACGGCGCTCGCGATGGGCGCCGACAGCGCGATCCTGGTGAGCGACGATGCCCTCGCGGGCAGCGACGCCCTGGGCACCTCCAAGGTTCTCGCGGCCGCGATCGGTCGGGCCGAGCCGGACCTGGTCCTGGCCGCCACCGAATCGAGCGACGGCTACAC
>JBCCFK010000022.1:0-24490 GCA_039029775.1 Actinomycetota bacterium
GAGGCGCGAGCCACGAGGCCGGAAGCCGAAGGCGCTGCTGCGGGAGGTCAGGATGTGGAAGCTGAGTGGCAGACCGAGGTCGATGGCGGCCTGCCAGAACGGGTCCCACATCGCGTCGTCGTAGTCGCCTGATCCGTCGTCCTGGAGCGTGGCGGGCTCACCCGGCATCATCACGCCGCGAAGACCTGCGTCGGCGATCGCCTGCAGGTCGGCGATGCCCTCGTCGACGCTGCGCAACGCGGTCTGGCCCGCACCGAGCAGACGATGGGGGGCGGCGTCGCAGTAGGCGGCGATCCAGCGGTTGTAGGCGTCGAAGCATGCCCGTTTGAAGTCGGCGTCCTCGTGATTGCAGATCATCATCCCGACCGTGGGATAGATGATCTCGGCCGACACGCCGTCTCTCTCCTGGTCGGCGAGTCGGGCGCTCGGGTCCCAGCCCGACCGGTGGAGCTCCTCGAACCGGACACCCTCGACGGTGATCTCCTCGGGCAGCTTGCCCGCCGCGGCGACCAGACCCATGGCGATGGGCCGCATGCCCTCGATGATGAAGAGATCGCCCCGTTCCTCGTGGGTGATCATGTGCGGCGCCCGATCGCGGAACGCCGGATCGATGTCGAGGTAGCAGTCGGGCGGCTCGGTGATGTGCGAGTCGGCGCTGATCACCGGATACGGGAAGCTCATCGCTTGGCCTCCTGGGGGCCCCGGACCAAGCGGCCCGGCGTCGCGCCGGTCGACTCACCGTCTGCGGCCACCTCGGTGCCGGCCACGAACGTGTGTCGGTAGCCGGTCGCCCGCTGGATCATGCGCTTGCCGCCGGCCGGCAGGTCCCGGATGATCTCGGGCGCGTGCAGTTGCAGCCCGTCGAAGTCGATCACGTTGACGTCGGCGCGATATCCCGGTGCCAGGACGCCGCGGTCGCGCAGGCCGAGCGCCTCGGCGGTCATCCGGCTCTGCTTGGCGACGAGGGTCTCGACCGGGATGCGGCCGTGCGGCCGATCTCGGCCCCACCACTGCAGCAGCGTCGTGGGGAAGCTGACGTCACAGATCGTGCCGACGTGGGCACCGCCGTCGGACAGACCGGGGATCGCGGCGGGATGGAGCAGCTGCTCCCGAACGCAGTCGAGGTTGCCGTTGGCCCAGTTGAGCGACGGCACGTAGAGCATCTCGTTGCCGCCCGACATCAGCAGCCATTCATAGGCCACCTCGGCGGCGTCACGGCCTTCGCGCTCGGCGGTGGCGGCCACCGAGTCCGACGGATCGGGCTCGTAGTTCGGTGGGTCGCCGAGGCGGAACATCGCCTCGTACCGGCCGACCACGCCGCTGCCGAGCTTCTCGCGCTTCACCACGGCACCGTCGATGATCGCTCGCCGGACGTCGGGTCGGCCCATGAGGGCGACCCGCTCGTCGAGCGGGAGGTCGGCGATGTCCTGGTAGGCGGGGCTGAACATGAACGGGTTCAGCGTGGTCTCGAGTCCCAACATGATGCCGACGGCGCGGGCGCCGACCTGGCCCCGCATGACGACGCCGCGTTCGGTGGCACGGGCGAAATGATCCAGCTCGTCCCGCCAGACGTCGGGATAGCGCCACGCCTGCGCGATCGAGACCGAGATCGGCCGCCCGGATCGGGCCGCCATCGTCTCGAACAGGTCGAGTTCGCCGTCGAGGTCGATGAAGTCGCTCACCACCTGGAGGACGCCCGTGCCCGTGGCCCCGATGGCCTCGGCGATGCCGACCAACTCGTCGGCCTCGGCCTTCAGTGTCGGCGTCGGTTCGCCCAGGCTCGACTTGTGGTTGAGCGTGCGGCTGGTCGTGAAACCGAGGGCGCCCGCCTCCACGGCGCTGCGGGCGATGTCGGCCATCTCGGCGATGTCGTCCGGGGTCGCCGGTTGCTGGGTGGCACCGCGTTCGCCCATCACGTGCAGCCGGACCGCGCCGTGGGGAACCTGGGCGCCCAGGTCGATGTCGCGCGGCTTGCCGTCGAGGTCGTCGAGGTAGTCCTCGAAACTCGACCACTCCCACGACAGGCCCTCGTGGAGCGCGGTTCCGGGGATGTCCTCCACGCCCTCCATCAGCTGGATCAGCCGCTCGCGGTTGTGCTCGTGCACCGGCGCGAAGCCCACGCCGCAGTTGCCCATCACGACGGTCGTCACGCCGTGCCAGCTCGACGGCGCCAACTGGGTGTCCCAGGTCGCCTGACCGTCGTAGTGCGTGTGCACGTCGACGAAGCCGGGTGCGACGAGGTGGCCCTCGGCATCGACCTCTCGTGTGCCCGTGCCGTCGACGGCGCCGACCTCGGTCACGATGCCGTCGCTCACCGCGATGTCGCCGACGCGGCGATCATCGCCCGTCCCGTCGATGATCGTGCCGTTCCTGATTACCAGATCGTGCTCAGCCATGGCTCCCCCGTGTGCTGTGTCTCCGGACAACGGTACTTCTGTCCGAGGCGTCGGACCCAGGGGACCCGGCCCGGGTGCGAGCATCCCGCGGCTGGTAGACCTCACGTCGTGGAGGACGAGTGGGCGCCGTACGCATCGACGTGGGACAGCGATCCCGCCGCACGCCTGTATGCGCAGGAGGCGTTCGGGTCGCTGACCGCGCTGCTCGATCGGACCGACCTCGGCCTCGCGGGGGCCGAGGTGCTGGACTTCGGTGCGGGGACGGGCCTGCTCACCGAACGGCTGGTCGACGCCGGGGCTGCCGTCGTCGCCGTCGACACCTCGGCCGCGATGATCGAGGTGCTGCAGGCGAAGATCGCCGAGCGCGGATGGACCGGCGTGACGGCCGGTGTCGATCTCCCCGGCCCGTCGCTGCGCTTCGATCTCGTGGCCTGTTCCTCGGTGTGCTCGTTCCTCGAGGACTACCCCGGCGCGGCTCGCGACCTGGCCGGACGGCTCCGCCCGGGTGGGTTGTTCGTGCAGTGGGACTGGGAGGGTGCGGTGGACGAGGAAGGTGAGACCCACGGCCTGACCCGCGCCGAGATCAGCGATGCGCTGACCGGTGCCGGCCTCGGAGGCGTGGCCGTCGAGACAGGCTTCTCCGTCGACTACGAGGGCGAGACGATGGCGCCGTTGATGGGGTACGGCACGCGCATGTGATCGTCCGGGGTCAGACGAGCGCGGGCTGGAAGTCCGGGCCGAAGTGCTCGATCAGCTTCTCGCCGGCGCGGTCGCCGAACAGGATCTGGGCCACCTCGGCGAGGCCGTCGGAGGACCGCACCTCGTCGTCGGGGATCACGAGCGAGATCTTCGAGCGGCGTCGGAGGAAGTCGTCGAGCTTCGTGACCATCTCGTTGGCTGCGGTGTGATGCAGCTCGACCCGCAGGTAGTCGGCGGCACCCATGATGTCCTGACCCATCGACGGGTCCTCACGGATGTCGTCCAGCATCTCGAACGCGCGGCGGCCGTAGCGACGCCAGAGACGGTCCGACAGCGGCTCGACGCCCGGCTTCTCACGGAGATCGTCGAGCTTCATGCCGCGCGCCTGGCGATAGAACTCGCGATGTGACTCGCGGCCGGGTTCGCCGTACCACCGCTTCAGGTCGCGACCGAGACCGAGGCCCAACTCCTCGACCGCCTCGCACACCTCTTCACCCACGTTCAGGCAGTCGGTGAGCTTCCCGCCGAACACCGTGACGACGCCCTTGCCGTGGTCGACCTCGATCTCGTGCTTGCGCGACAACGACGTCCAGTCGACGTCCTTCTTGTCGTCGCCGTCGTTCTTCACCACCAGGGGGCGGACGCCACAGCGCTCGGAGATGATGTCGTCGAAGGTCAGGGGCTGGGCGAGGTCGAGGCGGGCATTGATCTGCTCGAGCAGGAACGAGCGGTCTTCGTCGTCCACCTCGGTCTGCGCGTGGTCGACGCGGGTGTCGGTGGTGCCGATCACCGACCGGCGTCCCATCGGGATCACGTAGAAGAGGCGTTCGGTGTCGTCGAAGAACGCCAGCACCCGCTCGTTGGGTGTCAGCTGCGGCACGACCAGGTGGATGCCCTTGGAGTAGACGATCCGATGGTCGGTGCGCAGGTTCCAGGAGCCGTTGAGGGCATCGACGAACGGGCCGGCAGCGTTGACGATGAGCTTGGCGCTGAGCTGGATGTCCTCGCCGGCCTCGACGTCACGGAGCTGTGCGTGCCACCGATCGCCGGCTCGGGATGCGTCGAGGAGTTCCACGTAGTTGGCGGCGATCGCGCCGACGTCCATCGCCCCTCGGATGAAGCTGAAGACGAAGCGGGCGTCGTTGTCCTTGAGGTACGCGTCCGCGTACTCGATGCCACCGCTGACGTCGGTGGTGTTGATCACCGGCTCGAGATTCTCGATGCTCTCGGCGCTCAGCGGCCGCGGCGCGTTGGTCTTGAAGTTGCCGATGCCCCAGTACGCGAACGACCCGATGGCGGCCAGCCAGGGCGGGAAGGGCGAGGTCTTGCCCAGCGCCGCCAGGAAACCGATCTCGGTCACGTTCGACGGGTACGCCTTCATCAGGCGGTTGCGGCTCATGCAGAGCTTGCGGACCAGGGGCAGCTCGTAGTTCTCGAGGTACTTGAAGCCGCCCCACACCAGGTTGGAGGACTCCTGGCTGGTGAACCCGGCGAAGTCGCCCCGATCGATCAGCGCGACCGACGCGCCGCGCGAGGCGAGGGCGGCCGCGGAGACCGCGCCATTGATGCCACCGCCGACGATCAGGACGTCGAACTCACCGCCGTCGAGCCGGTCGAGCATTGTCGAACGAAGACTCACCCCGACGAGCGTATCCCTCTCCTCCCGGAGCCCGACGCTTGTCGGCCTCCGGCCGTGGCCGCCGAGGCTCGCCGAGTCGGATGCGACGTGCGCGGACCGGCGTTCGTCGCTCGATCCAGCGCTGCTCCCGCAGACGCACGGCTGGAACGCCTAGCCTCCGCGCATGGTCCTTGTTGCGGAGTCCGACCCGTCCGTTGCCGACGTCCTGGCCGAAGCCGGTTGGGAACTCAAGCCCGAAGGCGCCTGCCAGGGCGAGATCTGCGTGCCCCTCGACGCACCGGATGACCTGGAGGCGGTGGCCGGCCGGCTGGGCATGGCGCTCGTTCGTGACGGCGAGACCGTGGCCGTCGGGCCGTCGTCGGTGGGTGGTCGGGCGCTCGAGACCGTCGCCGCCCCCGACATCGAGCTGCCGCTCGCGCTCGCTGACGGGGTGTGGCGCCTGGCCGACCAGCGCGGCCGCAGGACCGTCATCGTCGCCTGGGCTCCATGGTGAGGCTGCCGAGCCGACCTCCCCGGGTGGGAGGCACTGCATCGTGAGCTGAGCCCGCGCGGCATCGACATCGTGACCGTCTGCCTCGACGTCGAGGGCAGGGCCGGCGCGGCGCCGGACCTCGGCAACGTCGACGAGGTGACGCACATCGCCGTCGTCGACGAGACCCACGCCGTCGATCGCGTCTTCGGCATCGTGAACGTCCCCATGGCCGTCTGGATCGACGAGGACCTGAACGTGGTCCGGCCCGCCGAGTTCGCGTGGCCCGGAGAGGTCGAGGGTGCAGGGCAGCAGCAGCTGCCAGACGAGATACCGGACCGCATGATGGCGATGGCGGCCACAGCGGGCCAGATCAGCGTCGACCGCACCTTCTGGCTGGACGCGCTCCGAGACTGGGCCGACAACGGCGCGTCGTCCTCCTTCGTGCTCGACGCGCAGACCGTGCTCGGGGGCAGCGTCGATCGGAGCCCCGACCACTCGGCTGCCGCGGCGCACTTCGAGCTGGCGCAGCACCTGCATCGTTCGGGCCGCGTCGACGACGCCGTCGATCACTTCCGCCAGGCACATCGCCTCGATCCGGGCAACTGGACCTACAAGCGTCAGGCGTGGGAGCTCGCCAGCCGGGTCGACGGACCGCTCGCCCGGTTCTGGCAGGGGCCGCTGCCCGGCGCCGAGGAGGACTGGCCATACGACGGCGACTGGCTGACCGACGTCAACGCGATCGGTCCCGAGAACTACTACCCACCCCATGTCCGGTGATCGACGCCTGATCGGCGTCGACATCGGCGGCTCGGGGATCAAGGCCGCGGTCGTCGACGCGGACGCGGGCGCGTTCGAGGGGGAGCGGCAGCGGATCGACACCCCGGACGGTTTCGACTTCGACGACATCGTCGCGACGGTCGCAGCGCTGGTCGCCGAGCTCGGCGGCGCCGACGCGGTGGGGGTCGGCTTTCCGGGGGTCGTCGCCCACGGCGTCGTGAAGAGCCCGCCCACGGCGCACGAGTACCCGGGTTGGCTGGGCCGAGACCTGGCCAAGGCCATCGGGGGAGCGGGCGACGCCCCGGCGATCGTCCTCAACGACGCCGACGCCGCCGGCGTGGCCGAGGTGAGGTTCGGCGCCGGCCGCGATCGGGATGGCCTGGTGATGATCTTCACGCTCGGAACCGGAGTCGGGAGCGCGGTGTTCGTCGACGGCGAGCTCGTGCCCAACACCGAGCTGGGCAAGCTGTTCCTCGAGGGTCACGACGACGTGGCGGAGCTGTACATGGCCGACCGCGTCCGAACCGACGAGGATCTGAGCTGGGAGGCGTACGGGCGACGACTGCACGAGTACTTCGCTCACGTCGATCGCCTCTTCACGCCCGACCTCGTCGTCATCGGGGGCGGCGTCTCGAAGAAGCACGAGAAGTTCCTCGACGAGGTCGACATCCGGGTGCCGGTGGTGCCCGCCGAGCTGCGCAACCAGGCCGGCATCGTCGGTGCGGCGACGGCCGCTGCGTCGTTGCTCGGACGCGGGCGTTAGGGTCAGCGGGCACCAGACCCGCGACCGAAACGGAGACGCCATGACCGGTGGCGACGTGATGATGCGGAACGTCGGCAACAACACGCCGATGCCGCAGTTCGAGGCGACCCCATGGGTCACGCCCAAGCCGCTCGCCGAGGCCACCGTGGCCATCGTGACGTCAGCGGCGCTGCATCGCCCCGACGACGAGGGCTTCGTGGCCGGGAACGACGCGTCCTACCGCACGCTCGATCGGACCGATCGCCACCTGGTCCTGGGTCACTGGAGCCCCAACTTCGATCGCAGTGGCTTCTCGATGGATCTCAACGTGGTCTATCCGATCGACCGGCTCGAGGAGCTGGCCGACCAGGGGACGATCGGCCGCGTGGCGCCGCGCCACTTCTCCTTCGCCGGCAACCAGCCCGACGACGTGGCCACCGTCCGCCTCGACACGGGACCGCAGGTCGCGGCACAACTCAACGAGGACGGCGTCGACATCGTCGTCCTCACTCCGGTTTGACCGCTGTGCACGCGCACCGTGAGTGTGCTCGCCCACGTCTTCGAGAACGCCGGCATCGCCACCGTCGTCCTGGCCTCCATGAGGGGTGTGGTCGAACAGCTCGGCCCTCCTCGGGCGCTCTTCTGTGAGTTCCCGCTCGGGCGTCCGTTGGGTCGGCCCAACGACGCCGAGTTCCAGCACGGCGTGCTGTCACAGGCCTTCGCTCTGCTCGATGCCGAGTCCGGTCCGGTGATCGACGACCACCCGGTCGTGATCGAAGAGGCGACCGAGGCGGTCTCGTGTCAGCTGCCCCCGGCCTTCGACCCGAACCTGCACCCGGCGATCGACGAAGCCAACGGCATCCGCAAGGCCTATGACCGCACGGTCGAGGCCCGCGGGGCCACCACGGTCGGCCGGGTCATCGGCCCCGATCAGATCACCGACGGCCTCGAGGTGCTGATCCGGCTGGCGGACGGCGAGCCGTGGCGCGAGGTCCCGATTCCGTCGAAGAGCACCACCGGGCTCGTCCACGACATCCGCACCTACTACGAGGAGGCGGCGCTCTCGCTGGTCGACACCAAGGACATCGCGGGCCGCGCCCTCGAGGAGTGGTTCTTCGCCGAGACCCAGGCGGGCAAGCTCGTCCTGGAGGCTCGCCGGGCGATCCAGGCCCAGGAGGCGCCCACGCCGGTCTGGTTCTACATGGCGCCCGGCCAGCGCCGGTGAGCGACGCCGAGGTCGACCATCACGACGACCTGCCGGACCGCAAGGCCTCGGCCGCGGCGCTGAACCGGCTGTCCCACGCGTTGGTCCGCCACCGCGCCGACCCGCGCGTGCTCCGCGTGATCGCACGTGAGGCGGATCGGCTGGCCGCCGAGATCGAGCGCGAACCCGTCCGGGAGCGACGGATGGAGCTGCTGGAGCATCCCGACTTCGAGGCCGCGCTGGACGGCTCGTTGGCCGAGCTCGTCCACGAGGACAGTGCGTTCGTGGACGCCTTCTCGGATTCGCCCGTGTCCGGTTCGGCCAATCCGCTGAGCATCGGTCTGAGGATCGGACGCGACGGTGACGAAGCGGTGGGCAAGGTGACGCTGGCCCCCGGCTGGCAGGGAGCGCCGGGCCGGTCTCACGGTGGCGTGGTGGCCGCGATCGTCGACGAGGTGCTCGGCGCGCTCTTGCCGATGATCGGTGCGATGGCGTTCACCGGCGAGCTGACGGTCCGCTACACGGCGCCGTGTCCGCTGGGGGAGGAGTTGACCTTCCGGGCACGGGTCGCCGGACACGAGGGTCGGAAGCTCTATCTCGAGTGCGAGGGCCAGGATGCCGGTGGCGTGGTGTTCGCCGAGGCCAGGTCGACCTTCATCACGATCGACCTCGAACAGTTCAAGCAGACCTGAGCGGGGTCCGCCGAGTGCGGGACGATCAGCCGCAGCGGGGAAGGTGCGCCGGGTGCGGGACGATCAGCCGCAGCGGCGCAAGCGCGCCGAGTGCGGGACTACATCGTGAAGCGGAGGCTGGTGGCGGCCTTGTGGCCCCACTCGTCGTCACCGGACCAGCTGATGCGGCCGGCGTCGATCTGCTCCTGCGGGTCGACGCGTCCACACGCCAACATGATGAAGGTCGTCGAGTCGGCCGTCACGGTGACGTCGGCGTTGTCGAGGCTGTCGACCAGGCCGGCCCTGCCCTCGACGGCTGCGTGGATCTTCCGGTCGATCCCGCCGCTGAGGTCGAACGTGATCGACATGCCATCGGGCAGGCCGATCTTCTTCCCGACGATGTATCCCATGGAGCCGTGGACCTCGTCGAGGGCGATCTCGGCGGCGGGCCCACCGTCGTCGGTCTCCCGGCCCAACGGAATGGTGACGTCGCGTTGGTGGACCCAGTAGTCGAAGACCCGGACGTCCATGAACCGGCCGTAGAAGCCGGGCCCCACCGGCGTCATGCAGGGCTGGGCCCACTGCTCGTCGGTGAGCGCCGGCAGTTCGGCACGGCGCCCCTCGTGGGTCTCGGCGACCCTGGCCACGAACTCGTCGCTGGACAACTGGCCGCTGGCCGCTTCCCACTCACCCATCTTCTGGAAGGGCGGCGGGTCGTCCTGGCCTCGCGGCCGCCATCCGAGGAGCAGATCGTCGACTCCGACCACGTGCGTGAGGCAGCCGCGGACGTCCCAGTCAGGGCACAACGACTGCACGCTCCACTCGTCGTCTCCGAGGTCGGCGGCAAGCGCGTCGATCTGGTCGAAGCAGTGGATGAGTGCGGCTTGGGTGACGGCGCGATCGGTCATGGCCGGCATCGTAGGAGATCGGTCGTCGACGCCGTCGCGGCGTGGGTGTCAGGCCGGGGCTTCGTTGGGACCGATGCCCTCGGTCGTGCCGTCGTCGTCCCCGTCACGGAGGTCGATGGTCCAGGCCGGCGAGGTGACGGCGACGGCCGGGTCCCCGAGGATTCGAGTCGTGACCGCTCGGAGCGCCCCGATCGCCGGCCGGCGGGCGCTCCAGAGCGCAGCGAGCACCACCAGCAGCGTGGCCGCGAGCAGCGGTGCGGCGAGCAGGCGCTCGGTCGTCCCCACCGTGGAGGGGACGAACACCGTTGAGGCGAGCACGAGGCTCGCCAGGATCGGAACACGGTGATGCGTGTCCCAGCGGAGCGAACGCCACATCGCGTGAACGGCCAGGATCGGTCCGATCGCGGCAAGACGGTAGCGGCTCTCGGTCGGACGCCGTCGGGCGGCGTGGACGACCGGTGTGATCAGCGCGCCGATCGCGTCCTCGTCCAGGGTCGCGAGGTCGGCGGGCAGGGCGAGCAGGACCGCGGCGCCAGGGGCCGGGAGCGCCACTGGACCGAGCCAGGCCACACCGTGGAGGCGCAGCTCGATGTCCACGTCCTGTCGGCGGGCGACTCGGTCGGTGGCGTTGCGCAGGTGTCGATGTGCGGCGACCGGCGATGTCGGAACCGCGCCGATCAGCCGCTCGCCGTACCTGGGCAGGAGGGCGTAGGCGATCGGGATCCCCGCGCCGGCCAGGAGCACGGGGACGACGAGGCCGAGTTCGAACGACGCGGCGCGCAGCCCGTCCCACGACATCGCATCGGCGAACGGCCCGACGGGGGCACTCGCCAGCCACGCGATGGCGCCGGTGGCCGGCGCGACGACCATCGCCACCACGATCGTCGCGAGCCATGACGCAGCGATCCCACGGCGGGATACCGGTTTGTCGTCGGTCGTCATCTGGGGTTGGTCCTCGTCGGAGAGGGCTCGACAGTCCACGCCGTCGGCGCCACTCGATCGGCTGGTCTCATACCTAACCCCTGCGCATGGGCGCCGGCCATCCTCCGCCGGGAAAAGGTGCGATGGCCTCACGGTGACGCACCGGAGCCCGGGAAGATCTACCCCTGGCGCCCGGCCTGGCCGCCGCTCACCCCAACGAGATGATCAGACCCTGGTCCGGAGGTTGGGTGCCCTCCACGCTGGCCATCCAACCCGCCTCCAGCGCATCGGTGCCCTGCCGCCGGTCGATCGTGAACCAGGTGTCGACGAAGTCGAGATACCGGACCCACTGCTCACCCATGCGGCGCATGACCTCGCCGGGTCCCCAGTCGCTGTTGCGCTTCTCGATCTGACCCGGGGCGAAGAAGAACGTCGGTTCCGGACCCGGCAGCGGCTCACCCGGGCCGAAGTCCTCCCAGTGGCTCGCGCCGACCGCGCACGAGTACTTCAGGTCGTCCTGGAAGTGGCCGTGGATCGCTCCGAGGATCTCACGGCTGCCGGCCATGTCGATCACCGCGCTGGCGCGTGTGGAGTCCAGGGTGCCGATGTCGTCGTAGGTGACGACCTCGTCGTAGCAGCCGAGCCCGGCGACGAAGTCCGCGTTGCGTGCCGACGTCACCCCGACGCTCGTGACGCCGCGCTGCTGAAGGGACCAGCCGGCGCCGATCGACGTCTTGGACGATGCGCTGGTCACCAGGACGGCCTCGGCGCCGAAGTTGTCGTTGTCGTCGAGGAGGTCCTCGACGAGCCAGCCGGTCATGAACAGACCGCGGAGCAGGGCAACGTGCGACTCGCGATCGACGTCGTAGGACGGATCCCGAGTGACGTCGGCGAACTGTCGATAGGTCGGTGCGTGTGCGGCCCGATGGGCGCCGGCGTCCCAGAGGCCCGCGTCGGTCGGCTCGGCCAGGAAGACGTGTTCGGCCGCCATCGGGAAGAAGCCGAAGTACCGGCCACCCGGCTCCACCGCCGGATTGGCCGACTCCACGACCTCGCCGTGCCCCATTGCCGGCACGTGACCCCACGGGAGCACGGCGGGGAAGAAGTCCCAGTAGCCGAGCATGTCGCCGGCGGCCGCGTAGGTGACGTTGTTGGCCGTGATGGCGAAGGAGTCGACGCGCATCCGGACCTCACCGGCGTCGAGGCCGCGAGGCGGTTCGTCGACCACCTGGGTCGTGCGGACGTCGGAGCGATCGATCTGGAAGCGTGGACTCATGCCCGCAACCTAGTAGGCGGCGGGTCAGCCGATCGGGTGAGCGTCAGCCGACCGCCACCGCTTCGACCGTCAGCGCGCCCAGGAGCGCCTTGCCCTCGGTCAAGACGTCGTCGACCGTGCCGGTGAGGGCCTCGATGTGCAGCATCAAGCCGGTCTCGGGCAGGTGGTAGAGCCGGTTGCGTTCGCCGTCGGCGAAGCCCCACGGCCCGAGACCGGACACATGGAGCAGGTCGCAGCGCCCGCCGATCGACACCGGACACGAGTAGCTGTTCGCCGGGTCGAGAACCGTGATGTCCCACCAGGGCACGTCGATCAGCCCGACGAAGCTGTCGGTCGTACCTGCGTCGACGATGCCGACCCGATCTTCGACCCACTGCTCGAACGAGTCGAGCGCAGCAGCCTCGGCGAGGTCCCAGTCCCGCTCGTTCCCGCGGGTCGTGACGTCCACCCCCGGGGGCACGAGGCTGTTCGTCGACAGCAGTGCGATGTACCCGCTGCCGGTGGCGAAGATCAGGCTCTCGTCTCGCACGGCGTCGAGTCCGACGCCGGGCAGTTCGCCTTGCGCTGACAAGATGACCAGTCCGTCACCGACGAGAGCAACCGTGCGGCCGCCGGGCACGTCGGTCGCCTCGACGCCGTCGACGGTCATCGAGCGCGTGGTACCCGGCGCGCCCAGCTCTTCGACCACTGCGATGTCCTCCAGCACGTCCTCGGCGAGCGCCTCCAGGCCGTCCATGGCTTCGGGCGGCCCGGACAGCCAGGCGCCGATGCGCAACTCGTCGGTACTCCCGATGTAGAGCCGGAGGCGCTGATCCGTGGGGACGATGATGCGTTCGCCGCCCACCGTCTGGCTTGTCATGAGACAGGTCGTGCCTTCCCGACACAACCACGCCGCGGCGCCGGCCTCGTCCTGCAGCTCGAAGTCCCACCAGGGCAGGTCGCGTTCCGCCGTCGATGCCATACCGGCCTCGAACCAGGATGTGAACACGCCGTTCTCGAAGGCTGCGGTCACCCCATCGAGGTCGTCGGGCGGTGGGAATTGCGGCGCATCGGGCCCACCGCTGTTCACGAACGCCGACTGCGACAGGATCAGGGACGCGTCGTCTCCGCCGTCCATCGTCCGGAGCCAAAGCGCTCCGCGGCTCTCGCGGACGAGCAGCATCTCGGTCGACGTCGTGAACTCGACCGGCACGTCGAACGCATCGGTGCTCCACCGCCCGGCGGCAACACGCCATCCATCCCGCTGCGGCGTCGTCGACAGGACCGTCGACAGCGCCGTCGCCGGTTCGACGGCGGGCTCGGGCTGGTTCACCGGACCCGCCGTCACCGGAGGCGCTGTCGGTTCGACGACCGCGGGTGGTGTCGCTGTGTCCCGCGGCTCGAGCACGGTCGAGGTCGGTCCGCCGCACGCCACAAGGACGGAGACGGCGATGATGGTGAGGAGTCTCTTCACGCTGGTACCCCCAGAGCTGTTCGCACCGACCTCATCGATCGAGTACCGCCGCATCCTCCGCTGGAAGGAAAGATTCTCCCGCCGAGGGATCCGGGCACGAAACTACGATGAATCCGGCGATGGCGACTGTTCCCGCCCCCCAGGGGCTCGACCTGGCGACGATCTTCGAGGCCGAGGTGCAGGCGATCTTCGGCTTCTTCGTGGTGCGGTGTGGCTCGCGAGCCGTGGCGGAAGACCTGACCGCCGAGACGTTCACCGCTGCGAGCCGGGCGTTCGCCGACGGGCGCGGAGCGCAGGTGAGTCCGGCATGGCTGCGAACGGTGGCCAAGCGTCGGCTCATCGACCACTGGCGCGCGATGACCTCACACGATCGCAAGGTCGAGCGGCTCGCCGCGGTCCGCGTGGAGCACACGCCGCCCGATGTCGATCCCGATGGCCGAGTGGATCTCGCCCTCGACTCGCTCCCCGGACGACAACGCGCGGCTCTGGTGCTCCGATACCTCGATGACTTCTCGACATCGGAGGTCGCGGAGGTGCTGGGCCTGTCGTACAAGGCGACCGAGTCCTTGCTGGCCCGGGCCAGAGCGTCGTTCGCGAAGGCGTATCAGGAGGTGGCCCGATGAGCGACCAGCGTGATGACGGCACCGGCGAAGACGAGCTCCGGCGTCTGCTCGGCGGCGCCGACCGGCCCCGCTCCCTGCGAGGCGACGAGCTGGCGCGGATTCGCGACAAGGTCGACGGGTTGGCCGACTCGACGACGCCGGCGAAGGCCGCGGGCCACGTCGAGATCCCTTCGCACGCCGCGGGGCCGGCCCCCAGTCCGCTGCGGGGACGGTTGATGGGGCTGGCGGTCGCAGCGGCGATCGTGGTCATCGGCCTGGTGGTCTTCTCTGGAGGCGAGAGCGACGACGACGTCAGCGTCGCCGAGGATCCGGAGGCCCTCATCCAGACACCGCTCGAGCAGACCTGCACCCGCGAGATCGCCCGCCTCGCCAATGCCATCGACGCGTGGGACGGCATCGGCAACTGGGCGCTCACCCAGAACGGAGAACCCGCGCTGGACGATCTGGCCGCCGACGCGCTGCTCGCCCTGGCGCGGATCGAAGGCCTCGAGGTCGGCGCCGCCGAAGCGCTGGGCGCCCTGGACGAGGAGATGGCTGCCGCAACCGAGGTGCTGCAGGCCCAAGCGCGCAGCGCTCGGACGGCGGCCGTCACGACCGCGTCGCAGGCGATCCTGGATCTCGTCGAGGGTCATCCAGGCGGTGGTGACTGCGAGCTCTCCCGGCTCGCCGGTCGACTCGACGGCTGAGCCGGCGCGTCGGGCGGCTCGGCGGCCGAAGGCCTCCTGTCGTACAGTCGAACGCGACCGCACCGACGCTCTGGGGGTACCACCAATGCCGGGTCTCGAGTCAACCGTCGACATGTTCGACCTTCGCATGTCCGACAAGGCGAAGCCGCTGTACGAGGCGGTGAAGAAGTTCATCGCCGAAGAGGTCGAGCCGAACACCGAGGAGTTCTTCCGCCTCGGCGAGGGCCGCGAGGAGCGGTGGGGCTACGGCGCGGGCCAGCTGGAGCTGCTGGACAGCTTGAAGGCCAAGGCCAAGGAAGCCGGCCTCTGGAACTTCTTCCTTCCCGACGCCGAGACCGGTGAGGGCCTCAGCAACCTCGACTACGCCTACATCGCCACCGAGCTGGGCAAGAACCCGATCGCATCCGAGAGCATGAACTGCTCGGCCCCCGACACCGGCAACATGGAGGTGCTCGAGCGCGTCGGTACGCCGGAGCAGAAGGAGAAGTGGCTGACACCGCTCCTGAACGGCGAGATCCGATCCGCCTATGTCATGACCGAGCCCGACGTGGCGTCGTCGGACGCCAAGCAGATCTCGTGTCGTGCGGTGCTCGATGGCGACGAGTGGGTCATCAACGGTGAGAAGTACTACGCCTCGGGCGCCGGCGACCCGCGTTGCAAGATCTTCATCGTGATGCTGCAGACCAACCCCGACGGTCCGCCACACAAGCAGCAGAGCCAGATCCTGGTGCCCAAGGACACGCCCGGCGTCGAGATCGTGGGCCCGATGCACGTCTTCGGCGACGACGACGCCCCGCACGGCCACATGCACCTCCGGTTCACCGACTGCCGCGTGCCGGCGTCGAACATGCTCCTCGGCGAGGGCCGTGGCTTCGAGATCTCCCAGCTCCGCCTCGGCCCGGGCCGCATCCACCACTGCATGCGCTCGATCGGCGCCGCCGAGCGGGCACTCGACCTGCTCATCAAGCGCGGCCTCACCCGCGAGGCCTTCGGCAAGCCGATTGCCCAGCTGGGCAAGAACGTGGAGATGGTGGCCAAGCACCGCATCGAGATCGAGTCGATGCGTCGCATGGTGCTGACCGCAGCCAAGGCCATGGACGAGCTCGGCAACGCCGAGGCTCGCGTGTGGATCTCGGCCGTCAAGGCCATGGTCCCGATTCGGGTCTGTGAGATCGTCGACGACGCGATCCAGGTTCACGGCGCCACCGGTGTGTCGCAATGGACGCCGCTCACCAAGATCTATGCCAGCCAGCGCACGTTGCGCCTGGCCGACGGCCCGGACGAGGTCCACTGGCACGTGGTCGGTCGCGCCGAGCTCCGCTCGAAGGAGGCCGAGGGCGGGATCGACTACGACCCCAAGGTCACCTACTACGACGAGCTCAGCAAGAGCAGCGAGGGCGGGGTTTTCTCCGGCCCCTGATTGCTCGCTGACCAGCCGATTCTTCGCTGAGAGCCGCCCTCCGGGGCGGCTCTTTCGCGTCCGCTGACACCCCGCTGACGTCGGGCTGGTGCCATGACGGGATCGAACGCGGCAACACGGCGCAGTGCGAGCCGTGGGCCGACCACCGATCTCCGGAATCCAGCTCGACCGAAAGGTTCAACCATGACCACCAAGCGACTGATCGCAATCCTCGCCATCGTCCTCCTCATCGCGGCGGCGTGCGGTTCCGGCGACGACACCGAAGCGGGCTCGGCGTCGTCGTCGGAGCCCGCGGCCGAGCAGGAGCCCGAAACCGAGCAGGAGCCCGAAACCGAGCCGGAGCCGGAGCCGACGGCGACGCCTGAGCCGGAACCCGAGCCCACACCGACGCCCGAGCCGGAGCCGACGGCGACGCCTGAACCCGAGCCCACACCGACGCCCGAGCCGGCTGCCCCGGCACTGCCCGAGACCGGGGCCGCCGTGGTCTTCGAGCAGTACTACGACTTCCAGCAGGGCATCCCCGACGTGGCGAAGCTCCCGGCTGCACCCGGATCGGTGGAAGCGCGCTGGTACCGAACTGCGGACGGATACGCCGTCGTCTACTCGGGTCTCGACGCAGATGTCGACGCCTGTCCGGGCAACTCGGCGCTCACCGCGAACGGGTTCGAGTTCGTGTCCAACGCACCGCTGCCCAACGGTGCCTGCGACACCTTCCCCACGTTGATCCAGAGCACGGATGCGCAAGGCGTGCAGATCTGCGATGGCGTCGTCGGCTACCTCACGCTCATCCCGGCGGGCACGACCGGCACGTTCTTCGCGTCGATCGAGAAGCCCGACCCGGACGTGATCGGCGTGGGCCTCACCACCGCCATCGAGATCTCCGACCCGAACGTGTTGCCGGAGATCGACGCCGCGGCGCTCAGCTGTTGAGCCTGCAACACTCGTTGCCGCGGCGACCGGCGCGAGCGCGGGGCTCGGTCCATCGCCGTTCTTGGATGGTGAGACTCGACCAACCCCCACGGGCGCCGACCGAGGCCATCGCGCGGCCCCGACTGCGCGATGCGCTCGAGGAACGGTTCGAGGTCTCGTTGACCCTCGTCGTCGGCGGTGGTGGCGTGGGCAAGACCACGCTGCTCGCGCAGTGCCTGACCGATCAGGCCGATCGCCTCGACGTCTGGATGAGTGCGGTCGAGGCCGACGACCCTGAACGACTGCTGGCTCGGGCCCTGCTGGCGTTGGGCCGTCCCGACGAGAAGGCGGACCCGGACCGGGTGGCCGAGGCGATGGTGTCGATGGCTCCCCGACAGGTCTGTCTGATCGTCGACGATGCCCATCGCCTTCCGGATCCCGGCGTGCTGACCACGATCGTGGACCGGCTGCCACGGAACGGTCACCTGCTCGTCGGGTCCCGCCGTCGCCCCGCGCTCGAGCTCGCTCGGCTCGCCGCGGCCGGGCAGCTGCTCGAGATCGACCAGTCGGACCTGTTGTTCACCGACGACGAGGTTCGCGAGATCGCCCACCTGCGGCGGGTCGACATCTCCCAGCTGGACGATGCCGCCGGCTGGCCCGCCTTCGTGGAGTTGGCGACACGGGGTGAGGGCGCTCGCGGCCGTGCGTACCTTGAGGAGGAGGCGCTCGCTCGCATCGACCCCGATCGGGCGCTGGACGTAGCGAGGTTCGGATTCTTCGGCGGGGGTGACGACGAGGTCGCCCGCGCGGTCACCGGGCGCGGCCTCGATGAGCTCCTGCACGGTCTGCCGTTGGTGATCGGGGATCTGCGGTCGGAGGCTCGACCCCACGACCTGTGGCTGGAGGTCGTCGACGAGCAGCTCACCGACACCGACCGGCGGGTCGCCGCGGAGGCGGCCGCCACCGTCCTGGCCCAGCGAGGGGACCTGGACTCGGCGATCGAGCTCACTGCGCGGGTGGGCGCAGACGAGGCCTTCCTGGGCTATGTCCGCGCTGCATGCCTCTCGATCCTGGACGGCGGCCTCCGACCCGACCGACTCGCGCGATGGACGGCGCAGGTGCCGTCGGCGGTGGCCGACCGTGGTGTCGCTCACCTCGTGCGCGGGCTGCTCGAACGCGAGCGCGACCCCTACGACCCGATCTGTTGGGACGCGTTCGAGTCTGCGGCAGCCGCCTTCGCCGCCGAGGACGACAGCGACGGTGAGATCGCCGCACTCGCGCAGCTCGGCTATCTCGCGCAGTGGGTGGATCGGGAGGACCACCTGATCGTCCTCATGGGCCGAATGGGCGAGCTGGCGGCGGCAGGCGTCGCGGCCGCTGAGCCGTTCCTCAAGTTCGGAGAGGCCTGGCTGCACTTCGCCGGTGGTGATCACGATGCACAGCTCAAGGCCGTCGAGCCCATCGATCCCGACTCGATCCCGTATGCGTGGCGCCTGATCCGCGAGTACCTCCGGGCGAACGCGGTGATGGGGCTCGGTCGACCTCAGGAGGCGCTCGATCTCATCCCGACGGTGCTCCGGGACCGCACCGCTCCGCTGCCCGGTGCGCTGACCATCGAGGACCAGGTGGAGTGGCTGGCGGGCCGCCCGGAGGTCGTGTTCGCCCGGGGCGCCACCGGGGGCAGCGCCGACTACGGATCTCGCGACCGGTTCATGGCGGGTATCTGGAGCACACAGATGTACTCCTACGCCGGCCGCCGCGACGAGGCCGTGGCCGCGCTCGAGTCGGCACGCGCGTCCGCCGGCCCGGAGCCCGGCCCGGTCATCCAGTTCCAGCTGATGGCGCTCGGCGCCCTGCCGGACCTCGCCGCGGGGGACGAGGAACGACCGGCCGAGGTCCTCCGCGAGATGTTCTCGATGGTGCCGCTGGAGACGCCGATGATGAAGGCGTTCCTGCTGCGGTACCTGACGCTGCCCTACGTGCTGCTGCCCGAGACACGGCCGTTCTGGAACGAGACGACACTCGGCCCCTGCTTCGCCGGCGGGCGGTCCTTCGCCGAGGTCCTCGTCGCACATCGAGAAGAGGGCGACCTCGGACCGGCGCGAGTGCTGCGGTGGCCCGAACCCGGGGTGGCGGCCTCGATGCTGCCGTTGCCCTGGTTGATCGAGTTCGCCCTCATCGGAGGCGCCGCGTCGGTGCCCGGAGCTCAGGCCATGGCCGCGTGGGCGTGTGAGCACTGGGGTGTCCCAGCGCGCGAAGCACTTCGTCGCTGGGCGAACAGCGACGAGCCGCTCGCGGCTGTGGCGTCGGCCTGGCTGGTCGAGATCCCGATGCCCCCGGAGGATCCTGCCCACGTGTCGCTGCTCGGGTCGATGCAGCTCCATCACGCCGGCACCGCATCGACCCACGCCGCCTGGCGGCGCGAGCGGGTCCGTTCGCTGCTCCTGTTCCTGATCCTCCACGGACCCGCCTCACGCGACGCCGTCGGAGATGCCCTGTGGCCGGATCTCGAGCCGGCAAAGGCCGACAAGAACCTGCGCACGACACTCAACTACCTCCATCAGGCCCTCGAGCCGATGCGGTCGGCGAGGGAGGCGCCGTGGTACGTGCGGAACGACCAGGGCATGTTGTCGGTCCATCCGTCGCTCGACGTCGACCTGCGGCGGGTCGACGGCCTCCTCGACGAGGCCGCGGCGCTCGATCGGGCCGGATCGTCGGTGGCCGCCCTCGACGTCTACATGCAGGCGCTTCCGATGTGGCGCGGCGACCTGGCCTCCGGCGAGGCCGACCACAGCTGGGCGGACCTCGAACGGACGCGCCTGCGGAGTCGGCTGGTCCGCGGCGCCGCCCGCGCCGGAGATCTCCTGGTCGCGCAGGGTCGGGCGGAGGAGGCGATCGCCGTCTGTCATCAGGCGATCGACGCCGACCGGTGGTTCGAGCCGGCCTACGCCGCCCTGACCCGTGCCTATCTGGAGCTCGACGACGTCACGTCGGCGCGGCGCACGGTCGCCGCCGCGGAGACGGCTCTCGGTGAGATCGAGGTGGAGCTGTCGTCGGAGCTCCGGCGGCTCGTGCCCGGATCCCTGCACTGAGCGCGGCTCGACCCGGTCGTCGGTGGCGCCACGTCCTACGCTCCGGAGGCACCGGACGAAGGGGATACCGATGGTCAAGTACGCAGACGCACCGCAGGCCGAGGCCGAGGTCAGCATCGACGCCGCGCCGGGTGCGGTGTGGCCGCTGGTCACCGACATCTCGTTGCCGGCACAGTTCACCGCGGAGTTCCAGGGGGCCGATTGGGTCGATGACGGCCCGGCGCTCGGTGCGACGTTCCACGGCCACAACAAGCATCAGTTCGTCGGCGAATGGACGACCACCTGCACGGTGACCGCGTTCGAGGACGGCAGTGTCTTCGAGTGGACCGTGGGCGACGTCGAGAACAAGACCGCCAGGTGGCGGTTCGACCTCGCGCCGTCGGAGACCGGTTCCTCGCTGCGGTTCAGCGCCGAGATGGGTCCGGGGCCCTCGGGCCTGACGATGGCGATTCAGCAGATGCCGGACCGCGAGGAGGAGATCGTCGCGAACCGCCTCGCGGAGTGGACCGGCAACATGCAGGCCACGCTCGACGGCATCAAAGGACTCGCCGAGACCTGAGCCCATGGGGTCGGATCAGACCGACCCGACCGATGCCGTGCAGTCCGACAGCGACCGCGGTCGGCCGAACTCGATGTGATCGACCTCGACCCAGGCACGAGGTCCCCCCTCCCACGCGTTGGCGACGATGCCGACCTCGAGCGTCGAGCCGAAGTCCGCTCGGGTGTGGACGATGCTCTCCTGGGTCCAGGCCGAGGACGATCCGCCGCCGTGGAAGTAGCGGATCTGGTCGCCGACCCTGCAGACCAGGAGCCGGTACTCGGTCTCCTGGATCGAGAACAGGTGCAGGTTGGAGCTCGCGTCGACCGTGGTCTTGACCTCGCGGGCGAATCCGTGAGCGCCGTCCTGACCGCCGATGTTGTACATCACCCAGTCGTGGGCCTGGTCGGGGTCGCGGACGACGAAGCCGCCGGAGTTGTAACCGACACCGGGGGTGCTGACCCCGCCGGGGTCCGAGACCGCGGACACGGTGAGGCGGATGGCCGCGGCGAAGTCTCCGGTCACGTGCTGGTAGGCGAACGGGCCCTCGTTGGCCGCGTACCACCCGTTGTGGTGGCTCTCGCTCGCGACCATGACGAGTGCGCCCGCGGCGGACGTGTCGATGTCGATGACGTCAGCGCTGTCCGCGTTGCGGACGCGCCAATTCGCTCCGATCGACGGGTCGCCGTCGCGGAGGTCGGCCGGCGCCACGCCGAATTCGTCAGACATGGTCTGGCACGAACCCGCTTCGTCGTTGCCCGATCCCCCGGAGCAGAGGTCGGCGCCGGTCCCCCCGAGCATCGCGTCCTGCCCGGAGTTGCCGAAGAGGCTGTCCCGCCCCGAATTGCCGTAGAGCAGGTCGTGGCTCTTGCCCCCACGGATCACGTCGGCTCCCTTGCCGCCGGTGATCGTGTCGGGACCCCCGTTGCCGTTGATGACGTCAGCGCCGCTGCCGCCCCCGATCACGTCGGCACCCTTGCGGCCGAAGATCGTGTCTCCGCCGCTGTTGCCGTCGATCTCGTCGGCCGACGAGCCGCCGTCGATGTGGTCGCCGCCGCTGCCACCACGGATGGTGTCGCGGCCGCGCTGCCCGAAGATCCTGTCTGCGCCGCCACCGCCGCGGATGTCGTCGGCCCCGCTGCCGCCGCAGATGACGTCGTCGCCGCCGAGGCCGCGGATCGTGTCGTTGCCGCCGCCGCCGACGATGACGTCGGGCCCGCCGGTGCCGATCAGGATGTCGGGGCCGGCGCCCCCCACGATCGTGGCAGGACGGCCGTCACAGGTCAGGCTCGGGGTGGCCAACACGCCGGTGTCCGCGACGCTCACCATCGGGGTTCCCACCGCCATGGCAGCCGCGATCGCCGCTGTCGCCCACGCTCGTCCTCGCATCCGCCCTCCTACGTTCCGTGGTTGAACAACCACGTTGCGCGCGTGACATCCGAGAGTACGGACAGCGAGATCGAGGTCAATGTGCCGTCCGGCCCACCGGGTCGCACGACCCACCAGGGTCGGCGCGGCCTAGCGGCTCACGACGGAGTGACGACGAAGGAGTTCAAGACGATGTCGAGCACGGCCCCGTCGCCCGGCGCGTACTGCACCTCGACCAGGATGAAGTCGTCGCCGAACTGCGCGCTCCGGGCGACGACCACCGCCGCGTTCGTCCCCGACTGGCCGCACTGCTCGAACGTCTGGATCGTGCCCGTGTACAGCGGGTCGGAGTAGGGGTTGGTGTCGATCAGGAGGCACTGGTCGAACGCCTGGGCCTGCTCGAGTACCTCGGTGTCGGTCAGCGGCCCGAGGCCCGACACGAACGCCACCGACACGCCGGGGATCTCCCACGACTCCTCGTAGCCCTGGACGATCTCGGCGGCGATGAACCGGGTGATCCCCTCGACGGGGAACTGCGTGTCGGTGTCCGCCCAGGCCTCGGGCACCGTGACCTGGATGATGCCGGTGTCGTCGGTCAACATCAGGGTGCCGTCGACCGGCGCCGCGGTCGGCGGCGCCGTTGGGGCCGGTGTGGGCGGCGGATCCTCGCCCCCGGGGAAGAACAGGTTGAAGGCGTCCTCCGCATTCGCCCGGACTTGCGAGATCGGGATGCCGCAGTCATCCTCGATGAGCAGCGTCAGGTCGGTCTCCAGGCGGTCGAGGGTCGCTTCACCGGACTCGCCGATCTCGACGAACGCCTCGAGCGTCTCCTCCTGGGCCGACACCAGGTCGTAGTCGGCAACCGAGAGCAACCGGATCAGCTGATCGATGATCTCGTCGGAGTCCTCGATGACCGCTCGGATGCTCGGCGTGGGTGCCAGGTCGACGCCTGCGGTGAGTGCGTCCTGCATCCTTGTCAGACCGAACTCCAGCTGTGCCGGGCTCTCCACGTCGACGAGATCGAGGACCTCGCCCGCCTCGCCGATCTTGGTGGCCGCGAAGCAGAACTCGGTCACATCGACCGGCTCCGCCTCGGGGGTCGGGTCGGCCGCCTCAGCCGTCGCCGTCGGCGCCTCGGTCGGCTCGGCGACGGCCGGGGTCGCCGTCGGGTCGGCAGTGGGGTCCGCGTCGATGCTGAACGAGTCACCGCCGCCGCACGCGACGGCGACGAGGACGATCGAGAGCACGAGGCTCCAGGTCCGCACCGCAGACTGGCGATGGGAGAGAGGCATCGGACGCGCTCCTCGGTTCGTGGTCCGCCGGCGACCATCTTGGCCGCGACGCGGTCCGGGTGTCCGACATCCCCGGTTCAGCGAGCAGCTTCCCCCGCCGGTTCGACCGGCGATGCGGCCTCCTCCGAAGGCGCGGTCTGACCGCGCACCATGATCCCGAGGGCGGCGAGCACCACGACCATCGCCAGGACCTGGAGCGCACGGAGGGGTTGGTCCAGGAACATCCACGCCATGGTCGCCGAGGTGACGGGAATCAGGAGGGTGAAGGTGGAGCCCAACCACAGCGGGATCCGGACCAGTGACCAGTTCATCAGGACGTGTCCCACGATCCCGGCACCGAAGGACAGGATCAGCAACCACATCCAGTCCCTCGCAGATGGCGACGAGAGATCTTGGCCGAACGCAAAGGCGAGTGGGGTGTTGATCGCAGCAGTCCACAGCGCCGTCCCGAGGGTGAACTCACCGGGTGTGAGGACCCCGCGGGACTGCTTGGAGAAGATGAAGTAGGCCGACCACGCGAAGAGGGCGCCCACCGAGAGCAGGTCGCCGGTGATGTTCCACTCGGGCCTCCCCGTTCCGGCGGCGACGACCACCACGACCGCCCCGATGGCGACCGCCGCCAGGCCGATGTCGCGGCTGCGGATCCGCTCGCCGAAGAACCGCCAGGCGACGAAGCCCACCACGATCGGCTGCAGCGCGCCGATCACGGTCGCATTGACGATCGTGGTCTCCTTCACCGCCGAGAAGAACAGCGCCACATCGAGGCCGAGGGCGATGCCGCCCGCCGCGGTGTGTCGCATGATGCGCCACGACACGCGGACGCCTCGGGCCCACATCCAGGCCACCAGAATCAGGCCGTAGATCCAGAACCGGTAGACGGCGATCGCCAGCCCGCCCATGTCGATGTGGCGGATGACCACGCTGGACGAACCCCAGGCGACCACGGCGAGCGCCGCGCCGATCAGCCCCAGGCTGAATTCGCGTCGTTGGAGCTCGTCGGCGGTCACTTCGGCAGCCTACGGGCCCCGTCGGGAATGGGGTTCTCGAACTCCACCGCTTCTCCACATGTTCTCCAAGACCCCAGGGCAGCGATTTCGTTCAATGACTCACGACGGGCCGCACGGTGCGGCCCTCACGAGCGGACGGACAGTCGTCGGATCCGCCCACAACCAAAGGAGAAGTGCAATGCCCACGATCGACACCGTCCGCAACGGCGTTCCCACCGACAAGCTCTTCGGAGCCGTCAACAAGCTGAGCGACCCCGACAACGTCGCCCTGGCGCAGTTCCGGTTCACCGCGACCAACCAGTGGGTCGACGGCACCCACAGCGTGTCCACCATCGGCGATTGGTACGGCCTCGGCACCGATCACGAGTACCCCCAGGCCTACGAGCTTCCCCTCGAC
>JBCCFK010000023.1:0-24450 GCA_039029775.1 Actinomycetota bacterium
GGGCTCGCCGCGGTGTGCCATCGTCTCGATCGCGCACCTGACCGACGAGGAGCGGCAGTTCGTCGTCACGCTGTTGCTCTCGAAGATGGTCACCTGGATGCGCTCCCAGCCCGGCACCACCGACCTCCGAGCGATGATCTACATGGACGAGGTATTCGGCTTCGTTCCACCCACCGCCGCACCACCCGCCAAGAAGCCGATCCTCACGATCCTCAAGCAGGCCCGAGCCTTCGGCGTCGGCATGGTCCTCTCCACGCAGAACCCGGTCGACCTCGACTACAAGGCGATCTCCAACGCCGGGACGTGGATGATCGGCCGCCTGCAGACCGAGCGGGACAAGGGTCGGCTCCTGGAGGGCATGACCTCGGCGTCGGGGGACGTGGACATCTCGGTCGTCGACGAGACGATCAGCGGGCTCGGCAAGCGCGAATTCCTGTTGTCCTCCACCAAGTCGTCCGAACCCGTGGTGTTCGGGACCCGCTGGGCCATGTCGTACCTGCCGGGACCACTGACCCGGGAGCAGATCTCGGCCCTGATGGCCGACAGGCAGCCGCCGGCGGCGGCCGCTCCGATCGAGGCACCGGCCGATGCGCCGAAGACCCCAGCCGAGGCTGCCCCCTCCCTCGCCGACGACGAGACGACCGCCCCGCCCACCGTCGCCGACAGCGCGTCGGTCGTGTGGCTCGATGCGGCAGCACCGTGGACGTCGGAGGTGGGCGCCACCCCCGGCGGACGGCGGCTCCGGCCCGGTCTGGCCGCGCGGGTGAAGCTGCTCTTCGACGACACCAAGGCCGACCTGCGCCACGAAGAGGAGTGGGAAGCCGTGCTGTTCCCCCTCGAGGGCGAGCAGGCCGACATGGATCTTGCGGTCGCCGTCGACTACGACGACCGCGACTTCCGATCCGACGCTCCCGAGGGCGCCGTGTACGTGCTCGGCGACGCCAAGATCCACACGAAGACGTTCTTCACCAACGCGACGCGCGATGTGAAGGACCGCCTCTACCGCTCCGAGACCCTCACGTTGCTCCGGAACGAAGCCCTGAAGGCCTTCAGTCGCCCCGAGGAGTCGCGCGAGGACTTCGAGCAGCGCTGCGTCCGTCTCGCCGACGACGCGGCGGACGCCGACCTGGACAAGATTCGCCAGGCGCTCGAGAAGAAGATCGACCGGGTCCAGGACGCGATCGCCAAGGCCGAGGACCGCCTACGCGAGGCCGAGTCCAAGGCGGACAACAGCCGAAGCGACGAGATCCTCTCCGGTGTCGGCGACGTCCTCGGGTCGCTGCTCGGCGGCAAGAAGTCGGGCCGCTCCATCCTGGGCGGGTTGCGGCGCGCCGGGTCGAAACGAAAGTCACGCCAGGCCGCAGCCGAGCGGGTCCGCACCGCCGAGAACCGGCTCGCCGAGAAGGTCCACGAGCTCGACGAGCTCGAGATCGAACTCGCCGAGACGGTCGAGGACATCGTCGAGGACTGGAGCGACAAGGCGGCCGAGATCACCGAGTTCGAGGTCAGCCTCGAGAAGGCGGACATCTCGGTCGACTCGCTCAAGCTGGTGTGGATGCCCACCGAGTGAGGCGATGACCAGGGTCGAGGATCTCGCGGCGCGCGACGGGTGGGAGTGCTGGCTGTGCGAGCTGCCCATCGACCCCGACGCACTCGTCGGGTCGGCGGAGCGAGCCACGGTCGACCACGTCGTGCCCAGGTCGCGCGGCGGCCCCACCGAGCCCACCAACCTCCGACTCGCACACGCCCGGTGCAACGGCCGGCGCGGCAACGATCTCCCGGAGCTGATCTGGCCCGACCGATTCATGCTGATCGACGCGGCGCCGCTGTGGCAGTCGCTGGCCCGGATACTGAAGCGCCGGTCGCCCGAGATCATCGCCGTCGCCCCGACCCGCGAGTTGGCCGTGGAGGCCGCCGAGTGGGCGACGCTACGGGTCGAACGCTTCGTCGGCGGTTCGTGGCGCTCTGAGCTCGAGGGTGTGGGCGCGACCGACAGCTGCCTCATCCGGCTGATCCTGGAGGGTGAGCCCGACATCGTCGACGTGGGCCGACCCGTGTCGCGCTGAACGGGCGGTCAGCCCTCCGACTCCTCCTCGGGCGGCGGATCCGCCTCGGGGGTCGGCGTGGGATCCTCGGAGCCCAGCCCTGTGGTGATCGTCAGGTTGACCAGATTGTCGGCGGCGCAGTCGAGCTCACCGCGAAGCGCCGGGAAGGTTCGTTCCCATTGCCCGTTGTTCAGGGTCAGGACGACGAAACAGGCCGATGGGACGTTCATGCTCGGGTTGGACGTTCCGTGCAGCCCACGCGCATCCCACTGGGTGATCGAGTCGGCGGCGGCGATCACCCCCGAACGCGTGATGGCGTTCGGATCGAAGTCCGCCGTGCCGGTGCCGACCGCGATGTTGACGGCCTCCTCGAACAGCAGGGCCGATGCCCACGCGGCGATGCCGGTCGAGGTCGGCACCGCATCGGCGTCGAGCCCCGACAGGAGGAAGAAGTACCGGGTCAACTCGGCGTTGGTGTCGAGTTCTTCGAGCGGAAGCGTCGGCAGCCAGACCGACACGCCGTCGCCGTCGGCGCCGGCGGCGTCGACCCAGGCCTCCGAATAGCACGCCTGGCCACATTCGACGACCGACGGCCGGTCGATCTCCTGGGCGGCCAACTGGCCGAGCAGGTCGATGAGACGGCCGCCGTCGTTCCTCCACGTCAGCAGGGCGGCCTCGCTCTCGCCGAGCGCGACCGCCTCGTCGACGAAGTCGGTGTCGAAGGCGATCTGTGGCCGGTGGACGAACTCGTAGCCCTGCCGCTCGGCGGCCTCGATCATCCGCTCGCCGTTCACCAAGGTCACGGGGAACTCGAGCAGCATCGTCGCCGCTGCGGCGGCATCGTCGGGGCGGGTGTCGGCGAGCCACCGCTCCGACCCGGCGACCCAGAGGTTGTTCACGATCGGATTCGAGACCGTGGTGACCCGCGACTCGAGCCGCTCCTGGCTGTTGACCACCGCCGGGAAGTCGGGGATCCCGCACTGCGGCGACTCGAGCTGGTCCAGACCGTCACCGTCGAAGAGCGCCGTCGAACCCACCAGCGCGAAGAAGTCGCGGTTGCAGGCGATGTTGATCGCGACCGCGTGGTCGGCGAGTAGCGGGCTGGTCTCGATCGGCTCGACCACGACCTGCCTGCCGACCAGGCCCCCGAGGTCGTTGAGTGAGGACGCCCACGCCTGCACCGCCTGCAGCGCGCTGAGCGAGAGCTGGTCGTTCACGGCGTCGCCGCTGATGTCGACGATCACGCCGATCCGGATCTCACCCGCACTGATGCCCGGCTCGCCCTCGAACGGAGCCGGCGTCGGCGTCGGGACGTTCGGCACGGTCGGCGCGGGAGTCGGGGTGGGAGCGGGAACCGGGGTGACGGTCGCCGGCGGCTGCACCAGCGGCACCACGGGCTCGGAACACGCACTCGCCAGCACGGCGAGGGGAACGACGATCGCCGAGAGTCGGCGCAGCACCGTGGCACGCATGATCCGCCAAGGCTACTGCCGCGCCGGCCCGCCACCGTGGCGCTCGGACCCGGGGCACCCGCGGGCGCGGGGCTACGGTGACCCGATGCCCGCAGACGCCTCGACCTCCGAACCCGGTGCGCCGGGGCGGGGCGGGCCGGCTGCACTGCAGGCGTTGCGCAACCGGCAGTTCCGGCGGTTCTACGCCGGCTCGATCGTCGCCCAGCTGGGGTTCTGGATCTCCCACATCTCCTTCCAGGACCTGATGTCGGACCTGACCGAGGACGAGCTGTGGGTGGCGTTGCTGTTCACCACCACGTTCGGGCCCGTCATCCTGATCGGCCCCATCGGCGGCAGCCTGGTCGACAGGTTCGACCGCAAGCGGGTGCTGCTCGCCAGCTACGTGGCGTTGGCGTGCGCCGCCGGCTTCCAGCTGACGTTGGTCGCCACCGACATCGTCACCCCGCTCTGGCTGTTGTTCAGCGGCGGCGTGGTCGGGGTCACGATGGCGGTGATGGGGCCCACGATCCAGACCGTCACGGCGAACCTGGTGGAACCGGCCGACCTGCCGAGCGCGATCTCCCTCCAGGCGATGAGCGCCAACCTGAGCCGCGTCGTCGGCCCGGCGATCGCGGCCCCGGTCATCGCCCAGGACCTCTTCGAGGTCTCCTGGGGCACCTACCTGGGAACCGCATTGTTCGCCATGGCGGTGGCTTCCACGCTGACGCTCCGCCCCTACGAGCGCGACACCCAGGAGATGTCGCTCGGCCAGCGGGTGACGTCCGGCCTGAGGCACGCCCAGAGCCGCCCGCCGGCGCTGGCCTGCCTGCTGCTCGTCGCCACGGTCTCGGCGTTGGTCGTCGCCCACATCTCGCTGATGCCGGCATTCACCGAGGACCAGCTCGGCCGACCGAAGGGCGACTTCGTCTGGATCGGCGTGGCGACCGGCCTCGGTGCACTGTTCGGCGCGTTCATGGCCGGCTCGCTCAAGCGGGCGGCGACGCTGCGTCGGGGCGCGTTGCTCGCCCTCCCGTACTGTGCGCTCCTGATCGCGTTCTCACGGACGACCGACTTCACGATGGCCATCGTGATCCAGGTGGTGATGGGGTTCTTCTACATCGCCGCATTCACCACGATGCAGGTCAGGGTGCAGGAACTGGTGGACGAGGAGTTCCGCGGACGGGTCATGAGCCTGTTCCAGATCGCCTGGGGCGGCATCGTGCCGATCGGGAGCCTCATCATGGGCCTGATGGCGGGCGAGGCCGGCCTCGACCTCGGTTCGGCCGACACCATGCTCATCGCCGGGATCGCTGCGACGATCTACGCGGTGACCGTGGCCGCTCGGGCGCCGAGCCGCGCCGCCGCCTTCGCTGCGGCCTGAGGCCGTCTGGTCAACCGAGCTCGACGGCCGTCTGCTGGACCGAGGAGAGGATCTTGGCGTAGCCGGTGCAGCGACACAGATTGCCGGACAGTCCGACCCTGACCTCGTCCATCGTCGGATCCGGCGTGCGCTCGAGCAGCGCGTGGGCCGACATCAACATCCCCGGCGTGCAGAAGCCGCACTGGACCCCACCGTGCTCCAGGATGTTTCGTTGCAGCGGGTGCAGGTCGTCGCCGTCCGCCAGGCCTTCGACGGTCGTGATGGCCCGGCCCTGGGCCTGGACGGCCAGGTACGAGCACGAGTTCACCGGCTGGCCGTCGACGAGGACCATGCACGCCCCGCACTCGCAGTCGTCACAACCCTCCTTGGTGCCGGTCAGACCGATGTCGTCGCGCAAGACCGTGACCAGATTGCGGTCGATCGGCGCGACGACCGGGTAGGTCAGGCCGTTCACTTCGAGGTGGTAGCTCTCCATCGCACCGCTCTCCCTCGCACCGCTCTCCATCACAGGGCCTCCCCGATCCCGAGCGCCCGGTTCACCGGGACCGGGATCGACTCGCCGGCGGCTCGACGCGCCGCGGCGTCGAACGCCCGTCGGGCCATGACCCCCACCGTGTGACGGCGGTACTCGTCTGTCGCCCGGAGGTCCGAGATCGGCGTGGCCGCGGCAGAGGCTGCGTCGGCAACCGGACCGAGGCACGCCGCTGGAGCGCGGCCGTCGCAGAGATCCGACACACCGCCGACCTCGATGATCGTGGGCGCGACGGCGGTCAGGGCCACGCGAGCCAGCGCGACGGTGCCGTCGTCGGCCAGTGCGACCGATGCCGCGGCTCCCACGACTGCGATCTCCATCGCCCTCCGGTACTCGAGCCGCACGTACGCCGACCCGTCGCGCCCGGGTGCGGGTGGGATGTCGATGCCGACGCAGAGTTCGTCGACGGCGGCCGCCGTGGCTCCGGGGCCGGTCCACAGCTGCCCGATCGGAACGGTGCGCGACCCGCCTGAGGAACGCAGTTCGACCTCGGCGCCCAGCGTGAGCAGCGGGGCGCCGGTGTCCATCGCCGGTGAACCGTTCATGATGTTGCCGCCCACCGTCCCGACGTTGCGAGTCGCCGGCGACCCGACGAGTGCGGCGGCGTCGGCGACACCCGTGGCGTCGGCGAGCACGATCTCGTCGGTCATCAGCCGGGCGTGGGTGACGAGCGCGCCGATCCGGACGCCGGCAGGTCTCCGATCGACCGAAGCCAACTCGGCCAGTCGGTCGATCGCGACCAGATCATCGGGCAAGGAGCCCTTCCCCTGCCGGGCGCCGACGACGAGGTCGCTGCCACCGGCGATCGGACGCGCACCGGCGGCCATGGCCGCGACGGCTTCGTCGACCGTGGATGCGATGGTGAAGCTCATGCGCGGTCCTCCTGGCCGGCGAACCAGACCCGCTCGGCGGTCATCGGCAGTTGGCGCACCGGCGCCCCGATCACGTTCTTGATCGCGTTGGAGATGGCGGCGGCGGTGGGCACGTTGGGGGCCTCGGCCAGACCCTTGGCGCCGTGGGGGCCGGCATCGGGGTCCGGGATCTCGATGAAGTCGGTGTCGATCGTCGGCGCATCGGCCGCAGTCTGCAGCTTGTACTCGAGCAGGCCGGCGTTGCGCTGATGCGCCTGGTCGTCGTAGCGGGTCCCCTCGGTCAGCGCCTGGCCGATCCCCATCAGGATCCCGCCCTCCACCTGGCCGTGGGCCCCGATCGGGTTGATGATCGTGCCCGAGTCGTGCGCTGCGGCGACATCGAGGACGCGGACCACACCGGTGTCGCGATCGACGCGTACCCGGACGGCATGGCAGCTGAACTGCGGTCCCGCCCATCCGGCGACGCCGTGGTCGCCGACGCAGGTGGCGGGCACGCTCGGATACTCGGGAGGCGTGCCCGACCCCGCCGCCAACAGCAACTCACCACCGCCGGCGGTGGCCGCCAGGTCGGGGATGGTCACGTGACGATCCGGAGACCCGGCCACGTGTGCCTTCCCGTCGGCCAGGACGATGTCGGCCGCCGCGGCTTCCAGGGCGTCGGCCGCGAGGTCCTTGAGCTGTCGACCGATCTCCTGTGCGCCCTGCAGGACGGCTCGACCGTTGTTCAACAGCGTCTGGGAACCGGTCGCACCCATGTCCCAGGGACACGCTCCGGTGTCCTGATACACGAGCTGGAAGTCCTCGGGCTGCATACCGAGTTCGTCGGCGGCCAGCTGCCGCAGGGTCATCACGGCGCCGGTGCCGCACTCCTGGGCCCCCGTGATGATGCGCCCGGTCCCGTCGGCGTTGAGCTTGAGGTAGGCGCCCGATGCGGACGGAAAGCTCGGCCACCAGCCGAGCGCCACCCCGATCGCCTCGTCGGCACCGAGCGGGCCGCGCGCGGTGGCCCGCTCGACCGCACTCTCGAGGCAGCGCTGCAGACCGATCTCGCCGTAGACCTGACCGGCGGCTCCCTCGTCGCCGTCGCGCAGCGCGTTCCGACGACGGAAGTCGATCGGGTCGAGACCGGCCGCCGCGGCGAGTTCGTCGGTGTGGGTCTCGAGCGCCCAGCACGCCTGGGGCGCCGTCGGGGCTCGAACCGATCCCGATGGTTGCGTGTTGGTGTACACGAGGTGCGCCTTCACCTCGAGATCCGGGATCCGGTACGGGCCCGCCACGTGCATCGCCGCGAGCTGCGGGAAGAAGAAGGCGTCCGCCGTATAAGCGCCGTTGTCGATCCAGATCTCGGCGCGACGGGCGACGATGGAACCGTCGGCCGCGAGGCCGGTCTCGAGGTCGACGATGATGCCCTCTCGGCGACGGTCGGGGGCCAGGAACTCCTCCTCGCGGCTGAACACGAGCTTGACCGGCCGGCGCGTGGCCTTGGCCAACGCGGCCACATGCGCCTCGAAGTGGAAACCGCACTTGCCCCCGAATCCACCGCCGAGGTGCGGCACGATGATGCGCACGTGGGACTCGGGGAGGCCGAGGGTGGCGCACACGCCGCTGTGGGCCGCGAACGGCACCTGGGTGGCGCTCCAGATCGTGACCTTGTCGCCTTCCCACTGCGCGACGACGGCGCGGGGTTCGATCGGCGCGGCATGGCACGGATCGGCGACGTACCGACGCTTGACGACGAGGTCGGCGGTGGCCATCGCAGCCTCGGCGTCGCCCTTGGCGATCGAGGAGAACGACGCCACGTTGTGCCCGGCCACCATGCCTTCGGTGTCGTAGGAGTCCCAGTCCGGGTGCACGAGCGGCGAGGACGGGTCCATAGCAGCCTCGACGTCCTGGACGACCGGGAGGGGCTCGTACTCGACGACGATCGCGTCCACGGCAGCCTGGGCGGCCTCCGGCGTCATCGCGGCCACCGCGGCGACGACCTCACCCTCGAAGCGCACGACGTCCTTGGCGAACAGGGTGCGGTCGGCCAGCGGTGCCTCGTATCGCACGTCGGGAACGTCGGCGGCGGTGATCACGGCCAGGACGCCGGGGGTCTTCTCGGCCGCCTCGGTGTCGAGTCGGGTGATGCGAGCGTGGGGTACCCCCGCGTAGCGGAACTTGGCGTGCAGCATGCCGGTCAGCGTGAGGTCGGCCGTGTAGCGGCCGGACCCGGTCACCTTGTCCGGGCCGTCGGCGCGGACGAATCGTGGTGGATCGACGACGGTCATGGTCCCCCTCGGGTGTGCGCTGCGGCGCGCGTCGGCCGCCAAATATCCCACGGCCGGGGCCAACGGGGCCACCACTGGCGCACCGGCCCGCCGCGGGACCTGTCATCGCTCCATGGCCCCGCCGCGAAACCTGCCGCGGTCCCAGAGACCGCGGCAGGTTGAAGTGCGTGCTTCAGGCGGCGCGAACCCAGGTTCCAGGCCACTTGTATCTGACTTGTCTGTATCATGTAAGGTGCAGGTGTGGAGTTGATCGTGATCACCCTCGCCGCCCTGGTGACGGCCGTGCTGTCCGCCGTCGCGGGCCTGGGCGGCGGGATCGTGCTGCTGGCGGTGATCGCCCAGTTCCATGCACCGGTGGTCGCCATCCCGATCCACGGCGGGTTCCAGCTGGCGTCGAACGCATCGCGGGCGACCATCCTGCGCTCCCACATCAACTGGTCGGCGGTCGCCCGCGCGTCGATCCTGCTCTTCCCGGCCGCGCTCCTGGGCGTGCTGGTCGCGACCAGCGTGCCCGAGGATGCGACGCGGATCGTCCTGGGCGCGTTCGTCCTGGTCGTGACGTGGCGCCCGAGCCTGTTGAAGTGGCGGGGACGACAGCGCCCACCCGACAACGTGCTCGTGGGCGTCGGCGCCGTGTCCGGCTTCCTGAGCGCCACGGTCGGCGCGAGCGGCCCGTTCACCTCGCCGTTCTTCCGCCTGTTCACCGCGACACACACCGCGTTCGTGGCGACCGCTGCGACCTCACAGGTCGTCGCGCACGCGGCGAAGCTGGGCGCCTTCGCCACCGAGGGATTCGCGTTGTCGGACCACATCGGCGTCATCGCGCTGGGCGCGGCCGCGGTCAGTGTGGGCAGCCTGATCGGCACCCGGCTCCTGGGCCGGCTCGACGAGTCGCAGCTGGCGACCGTCCTGAAGGCCGTCCTGACGATCCTCGCCGTCAGACTGATCTTCCAGGGACTGACGTAGACCGAGCGCAGGAAGCGTCGAGGGACCGAGCCGCGGCTCGCGAGCCTCCGGCGCCGCCGCAGCGGTACTAGACCGCCGCGAACCCCATGTCCAGGTCGGCGATGATGTCGTCGATGCTCTCGATGCCGACGGCGAGTCGGATCAGACCCGGGTAGACGCCCGTCGTGGCCTGCTCCTCCTCGGTGAGCTGGGAGTGCGTGGTCGACGCCGGATGGATGACGAGGCTGCGGACGTCGCCGATGTTGGCCACGTGGCTGTGCAGGTCGAGTGCCTCGACGAACTTCTTGCCGGCCTCCAGGCCACCCTTGATCTCGAACGCCGGGATGGCACCGAAGCCCTTCCCGCCGGTCAACTCCTTGGCCCGCTCGTGCCACGGGCTGGACTCGATCCCGGCGTAGTGGACCTTCTCGACCTGGTCGTGACCCTCGAGGTACTGGGCGACGGCCAGGGCGTTCGAGCAGTGGCGTTCCATCCGGAGGCTGAGCGTCTCCAACCCCTGCAGGAACAGGAACGAGTTGAACGGCGTGGTCGAGGCCCCGATGTCGCGGAGCATCTGGACACGCGCCTTGATGATGTATGCACCGTGGCCGAGCGCCGGGAAGTAGGCCAGGCCGTGGTAGCTGGGGTCGGGCTCGGTCATGTTGGCGAACTTGCCGCTGGCCGCGTAGTCGAATGTGCCACCGTCGACCAGGACGCCGCCGATCGAGGTGCCGTGGCCCCCGATGTACTTGGTGGCCGAGTGGACGACGATGTCGGCGCCGAGTGCGAGCGGCTGAACCAGATAGGGCGTCGCCGCGGTGTTGTCCACCATGAGGGGCACGTTGTTGGCGTGGGCCACACCCGCCACGCCGCTGACGTCGAGCCAGTTGTTCTTGGGGTTGGGGTTCATCTCGCCGTAGAACAGCTTGGTGTTGTCCTTGACGGCGGCCTGCCAGGCGTCGAGGTCGTCGGGGTCGTCCACGAATGACACCTCGATCCCGAGCTTCGGGAGCGTGTAGTGGAAGAGGTTGTAGGTGCCGCCGTAGAGCGAGGCACCCGAGATCATGTGGTCGCCGGCCTCCAGGATGGTGAGGATGCCCAGCGTCTCGGCCGCCTGGCCCGAGGCGAGGGCGAGTGCGCCCGGGATGCCGACCGCGGTGTCCGTGCCACCCTCGAGCGCCTGCATCCGGGCTTCGAACACACCCTGGGTCGGGTTCATGATGCGGGTGTAGATGTTGCCGATCTCGGCCAGTGCGAACAGGTTGGCCGCGTGTTCGGTGCTGTTGAACGTGAACGACGTCGTCTGGTAGATCGGCACGGCCCGGGCGTTGGTGGCGCCGTCCGGCTCCTGCCCTGCGTGGATCTGCTTGGTCTCGAATCCCCAGTCGGCGCTCATTGGTTTCCCGTCCTTCTCGTGCCGGCGATGTGCAGGCGGGACGTTAGCCCACGAAACCCGATCGGAACAGTCAACTTTTCACGCGCGCGCGGCATGGGAGCGGCGACGTCTCATCACTCGTCACCGAGCAGGAACCTCGGGCCGGTCCCGTTGATGGCGACACGGTCCTCCGCGTTGTAGAGCTGACACCGGTCCAACGAGAGGCACCCGCAACCGATACAGCCGTCGAGCTTGTCGCGGAGGAGCTGCAGTCCGACGATCCGGTCGTCGAGCTCGGTGCGGAATCGTCGGGCCAACTCCTCCCACTGACGGTCCGTCGGCGCCGCGTTCATCGGAAGCCAGTCGAGCTGCGCCTTGATCTCGTCGAGGCGGTAGCCGAGCTTCTGGGCGATGAGGATGAACGACAGGCGCCTGATCGACGACCGGCGGAATCTGCGATGCCCGGCGCTGTTGCGCTCGGCCGCGACCAGGCCCTGCTCCTCGTAGAAGCGGATGGCCGAGGTCGCGAGCCCGGTGCGCTCGGCGACGACGCCGATGGACAACAGCTCGGAGCGACGATCGTGAGGTGCCACGGAAAACTCCTTCGATCCCTTGACTTCAACATTACTTGAAGAATTACAAGTGTCCTCATGACGGCACTCGAAGAACCCCTCCGCACCGCCACCACCGAGGTGGTCGGCACCACCGACGACCTCGCCGAGGGCGAGATGAAGCTCGCCAGGGTCGGCGAGCGGCGGGTCGCCGTGATCCGCACGGCGTCGGGTGTCCATGCGCTCGACAACGCCTGTCCGCACCAGGGCTACGGCCTGGTCACCGGCAGCCTCGACGGCGAACTGCTCACCTGTCAGTGGCACAACTGGAAGTTCCGCGCCAGCGACGGCCGCTGTCTGCTGGGCGAAGAGGACGTCCCCTGTCACCACGTCGACATCGACGACGACGGTCGGATCGCGGTGACCGTCGTCGAACCAACCGACGAGGAGGCCCGCGAGCAGCTGTGGCCGAGCCTCGCCCGCGGCTTCGACCGCAACTACGTCGGGCAGATGGCCCGCGACACCGCTCGACTGCTCCGCGCGGGCGCCACCCCCGAGGAGATCGTCGCCGTCGGCGTGGCTCGCAGCCAGCCCAGGGAGGAGTACGGCATCGGCCACGGGCTCGCCATGGCCACCGACTGCCTCACCCTGGCCGACCTCTACGAGGGCGACGAGCGCACCCTGCCGGTGGTCCAGGCGCTCGCCGGTCTCGCAGAACCGACGCGCTTCCGCGACGAGTGGACGTTGCCCGCCGGCGACGCCACGATCGACCTCGCGAACGCCATGGAGACCGAGGACCTCGACGGGGCGCTGGCGTCGGTGCTCGGCCAACTGGCGGCCGGCGCCGACACCGACACGATGCGCCGTCAGTTCATCGCAGCGGCGTCCCGACACCACATCTCCTACGGCCACGGGGCCATCTACGTCCAGAAGACCTTCGAGATGCTCGACATGATCGGGTGGGACAAGGCCCCCGGCGTGCTCCCGTACCTGACGACCTCGGTGACCTACGGAACGCGCGAGGACACGCTCCCCTACATGCGCAAGGCGATGCGACTCATCGAAGCCGCCGACCTGGAGGCCATGGCCGCAGCACCGGACCGTCGAGCCACCGGATGGGCGGACGAGAAGGACGCCCTCCGCACGGCCCTCCTCGACTCGCCGGAGGCGGCGATCGAGGCCGCTGTCACCGCCGTGCTCGGCGGGGCGGGCGTCGAGGGACTGCTGGACGTGGTGACGCTGGCCGTGAGCGAACGCCTGCTCCGCTACGACCTGAGCACCGACTTCGACAACGACAAGGACTTCGGCTGGCTCGACATCACGCACGGTCTGACCTACGCCAATGCGGCACGGTGGGCCTGGCGTCACCACCCCGGCGCCGACACCGCCCGACTGGCCTTGTTCACCGCCTTCCTGTGCCACGACACCGGCCGCTCCGAGCGGTGGGGCTGGCAGGACCCGACCACTCCCCCACTCGAGGGCCGTCCCGGCGATGTCGCGGAGGCGGTGCTCGACGAGCGACCGGACGACGCCGTCGCCCACGCACTGGCCGGGGACCCCGTCGAGGTCGGTGACGCCCTCGTGCGCGCCAGCCTGGCGGACCGCGCCGCCGCCTGGATCGTCGTCGCCCACGTGGTCAAGCTCAGCCAGGCGGCTCGCGAGGAGGCCGAGGCGACCGGCTCGAACCTGCCGCTGGCCGCCGCCGCCCGCTTCGCCGCCGCACCGCGGCTGGAGCGCTTCGTCGCCCGAAACGTGGCGGAGGCGATCGACTTCGTGCGAACGGGAACGCCACCCAAGCGCTGAACCGCCGTTGACCGCTTCGGTCAATGAGCGTCGGTCGTCACCGATAGCGTTGCCGCCATGCATGCGATCGAAACGGTGGGCCTCACCAAGCACTACGGGGAGACCAAGGCGCTCGACGGGTTGGATCTCGTCATGGCCGAGGGCTCGATCCTGGGCGTGTTGGGCCCCAACGGTGCCGGCAAGACGACCACGGTGAAGGTCCTCACCACCCTCACGAAGCCCACCGCCGGCCAGGCCTTCGTCCAGGGCATCGATGTCGTGGCCGAGCCGGCCCGCGTTCGCGCCCTCATCGGGTTGACCGGTCAGTACGCCGCGGTCGAGGAGCGCATGACCGGACGCGAGAACCTCGAGTACGTGGCCAGGCTCTTCCACATGACCGCCACCGAGTCGGCGGGCCGGGCTCGCGAGCTGCTCGAGCGCTTCGACCTGGTGGACGCCGGCGACCGCGTCGTCAGCGGCTACTCCGGTGGCATGCGCCGCCGACTGGACATCGCCATGAGCCTGATCGCCCGACCGTCACTGTTGTTCCTCGACGAGCCCACCACGGGCCTCGATCCGCGCAGCCGGCTCGCGATGTGGGCGCTGATCGAAGAGTTGGGCAACGAGGGCACGACGACCTTCCTCACCACCCAGTACCTCGACGAGGCCGAAGCGCTCGCGGACTCGATCGTGGTGATCGATCACGGCAGGGTCATCGCCGACGGCACCGCGGACCAGCTGAAGGACCTGATCGGCGGGGATCGCCTCATCGTCACCATCGCCTCGATGGCGAACCTGGAGAAGGCCAAGGGCGCCATGTCCCCCATGGCCACCGGGCCGATCGAGATCTCCACCGAGCGACCCGAGCTGGTGGTGCCGATCCGAGCCGGTGATCACGTGGTGCCCAACGCGATCCGGGCCCTCGACGACTGCGATTGCGACGTCGTCGACGTCGAGCTCCGCCGACCCAGCCTCGACGACGTGTTCCTGAGCATCACCGGCACCTCGCCCGACGACATCGGTTCGACCGAGGAGGTCGCGCGATGACCACGTCGACGCCCACCGCAGCCCGACAGGAGCGCCGCGAGCCCGACGGCGGCGTGATCTGGACACTGCGCGACTCCTGGACCGAGGCCCGACGCCACCTCACGGTGATCCCCCGCAGTCCGGAGCTGCTGGGCTTCGCGGTGGCGCAGCCGATCATGTTCACCCTCTTGTTCGTCTACGTGTTCGGCGGGGCGATCGAGGTGCCCGGCTTCGACGACTACAACCAGTTCCTGCTCCCGGGCATCTTCTCCCAGACGATCGTGTTCGGCTCTGCCGGCACCAGCGTGGGGCTGGCCGACGATCTGCAGAAGGGTCTGGTGGACCGGCTCCGGTCACTGCCGATGTCCCAGTCGGCGGTGGTGATCGGGCGGACCATCGCCGATCTGATGAAGAACCTCCTCAGCTTCGTGGTGATGTTGATCATCGCCTTCGCCGTGGGCTTCCGTTTCGAGGGCTCGCTCGCCGAGGCCGCCCTGGCGAGCCTCCTCCTGTTGTTGTTCGCCTACGCGCTCAGCTGGGTGCATGCCCTGATCGGGCTGAGCGTCCGATCGGTCGAGGCCGCCAACAGCGGCGGGTTCCTCTGGATGTTCCCGCTGACCTTCGTCTCCTCCGCGTTCGTCGACCCGGCGTCGATGCCCGACTGGCTGGAACCGATCGCCGACGCCAACCCCTTCACCAAGGTCACCAACGCCAGCCGCGCGCTCTACAACGGTCTCCCGGCGGGCAACCTGGCCTGGGAGTCCCTGGCATGGTCGCTGGGCATCCTCGTGGTGTTCTCCGCGCTCAGCATGCGCAAGTTCCGCCACTCCGCCGGCTGAGCGAGGCCGACCCGCTGGCGCGGCTCGGCCTCCCTTGGGAGACTGCGCACCATGTCGGACCCCAGCGCCAAGCCCACCGTGACCCAGGCGAAGCTCGCGGAGTACGAGCGTTACGCCGACGCCCAGAAGGCGGTCGACACGCTCTCCGACGAGGGTTTTCCGGTCGCCAGCGTGTCGATCGTGTGGAGTCGCCTCCGCCAGATCGAATACGTGACGGGCCGACGCACCATCGGCACGGCCGCCCGGGACGGGATCCTGTCGGGGCTGTGGTTCGGTGGCTTTCTCGGCTTGCTGCTGTCGTTGTTCGTCGAGCTCGACGAGGGCACGAGCTCCTGGAGCCTGATCCTCAGCTACGCCCTGTTCGGGGCGGTGCTCAATGCCGCGTTCATGGCATTCCGCCACTGGTCGACGCGGGGACAGCGGGACTTCTCCACCCGGGGCAAGCTCGACGCCGAGTCCTACGAGGTGTGGGTGGACGCGGGCCGCGTCGCCGAGGCGGCGGGCATGGTCGGCGTGCCCGTGCCGACGCCGGAACCCCGCGGCGACTGACCGACGGGTCCGCCGTCTGGACGCTGCTCAGACGGCGACGGGCTCGACCGCCGCAGTGGGGGCCCTGGCCACCCGCATGCGCACGACGGTGACGGTGACCAACACGCCGGTGACCATCAGGGCGGTCCCCACGGCGAACGGCGTCACCGAGGTGTCCACCTGGCTGCTGATCACCGTGCCCAACACCGCGCCGAACGCCATGCGGATCGCACCGGTGAACGCCGAGGCCGTCCCGGCCAGCCTGCCGACCGGCTCCATCGCCGCAGCGTTGAGATTCGGCATGAGGAACATGAAGGTGGCCAGCAACACGCCGAGGATCGGCATGAACACCCAGAAGCTCGGCGTGCCGTCACCGACCAACGCGGTCAGCAGCAGCATCGCCGCCAGCGCGATCTGCACGGTCATGACCCGCGTGATCGTGCGCTCGATCCCCCAGACCTGCACCGCCCGGCCGTTGGCGAGCGCCCCCACGCCGAAGAGCACGGCGACCGCGCCGAAGACGAAGGGGAACTCGACCTCGTCGCGCCCGAAGATGTCGGTGATCATCGACTCACTCGTGGCCAGGTAGGCGGTGAAGACGCCCTGCAGGAAGACCCCGGCGAGGCTGTAGCCCATGGTGACCCTGGTGCGCGCGACGGTCCGGTAGCCGTCGACCATCGTGCCGAGCGCGAGCGGTCGGACGTCGGCGGGGTTGAGCGTCTCCCGGAGCCGAAGGCTCCACAAGCCGATCACGATCGCCCACACCACGCAGAACCAGAAGATCGATCGCCACGGCAGGAAGGCGATCAGGCCTGCGCCGAGCGCCGGTGCGACCACCGGCACGAGAACGAAGACGGCCATGATCTGCGACATCGCTCGGGCCATGGCCGGGCCGGCGAAGGAGTCCCGGACGATTGCGGTGGCGACCACGCGTGAGCCGGCGGCCCCGACACCCCAGAGGAACCGGGTGGCGAGGAGGGCGGCGAAGGTCGGAGCGAACACGGAGCCGACGGCCGCCGCGATGTACACCGACATGGCGCCGTACAGCGTGGCCTTGCGTCCGAATCGGTCCGCCAACGGACCGAACATCAACTGACCGATCGCCAGACCGAGGAAGAAGATCGTGATCGTCTGGCCGGCCTGATTCGAGCCGCCGGACAACTCGTAGGTGTCTCGGATGTCGTCGAAGGCCGGCAGCATCATGTCGATGGCCATGGCCATCAACGCCATGATCGCCGAGATCATCGCGAGCAGCTCACCGCGCCGGAGTTCGCTCTGGTGCCGCAGCGACGACGGACGCGACGACCAGAGGGACATCAGCCGACCCTACCGGCTGGTGCAGTCACCCCCGGTCCTACCTCAGGCGGAAGCGTGGTCTCGGGGCTCGATCGTCACGGGGATCCCGGTCATGTGGGCCTGGCTCGACAGGGGTTCGTACGAGCCGGGACCGCTCGGAAGCAGTGCGTTCGGGTTCGATCCCGGGTTGGCATGCGCCACCCGCATCCTGGGACTGGCCTGATGGCCCCAGCCGTGCACCATCGACACCACCCCGGCCATCAGCGTCTCGTCGATCTCCACGATGGCCGCGACCTCACCATGGGCGCTCCGCACGACGACGTCGGCGCCGTCGGCCAGACCCAACCGTTCGGCATCGCTGCGGTGGACGCCCAGCGGGTTCACGGTTCGGCCACCGCGGTGCATCCGCTCGAGGTTGACCATCCACGAGTTGTGCATCCACCCGTCGCGCTTGTGGATCAGGCGGAGCTCGCCGGCCGCGGCCGCCTGCGCGGTCTCGGCGAACAGCTCTCTGCATCGTCCGATCGCCCCCGCGAACGCAGCCGGGCAGCAGTCGATCCGTCCGTCGACGGTCTGGACTTGCCGGTCGTAGAACGCACCCGGCGTGGGCGGGTCGAGCACGGTGACCTCGCCGTCCCGTCGCAGGTCGGCCAGCTCGACGCCGCTCCCCTTTCGCAGCAGGTGCGCCCACTTGCCCCAGGGATCGGGATCGTCGTCATCGAGCAACGACGGGAGCTCGAGCTCCTGGAGGAGGCGATGCGCGATCCACCACTCCGGCCTGCGTTCCGCTTGAGCGGGAACGACGGCGGGCGTGAACTGGGCAAAGGGCTGGTGACTCGTCCCGATGTTGACGATGTTGAGGTCCTCGCGCTCATACATGTCGGTGCACGGCAGGGCGACATGGGCGTACTCGGCGGTGGCCGAAGGATAGATGTCGACGACGACGAGCAGTTCGAGCTGTTCGAACGCCTTGGCCAGACGATCCTGACCGGCGATCGACAGCAGCGGGTTGCCGGCGAACACGAACATCGCCCGGATCGGCTCGTCGCTGTCGAGGATGGCGTCGGCCATCAGCGTGCCCGGCAGGTTCCCGACCCGAAGCGTGCCGAACTCGGTCTCGGTGTACATGCCGTCGGTGATGCCCTGCCCCGATACCGCGTTGGGGAAGAAGCCGTCGGACTTGAGGTTGCCGCCTTCGACATCGAGGCGCCCCGTGACGAAGGCGAGCATGTGGACCAGCCAGTACGCGAGCGTGCCCTGACGCCCCATGTTCAACCCGGTCGACGCATGGACGGACGCCCGCGGCGTGGCGACCCAGGCCTCCGCGAGCTCCCGGACAGTCTCGGCATCGACACCGGTGACCGCCGCGGTCTCGGTGGCGGGGTAGTCGGCGATGAAGGCACGGAGGTCGGCCACGTTGGCCCCGTGGCGGGCGAGCACCGGCTCGTCGAACCCGCCGAGGGCATCGATCTCGTGCAGCAGGGAGGCCAGAAACCAGACGTCGGTGTCGGGCCGCAGCTGCACCGTGTCACCGATGCCCTGCTCGGGGCTCTCCACCTTGCGAGGGTTGATGAACACCAGGCGGGCGCCCCGCGCGGCGGCCCGCCGCATCTTCCCCAACACGTTGGGCACCGAGTAGAACGAGGCCTGCGACGCCCGGGGATTCTCTCCGATGATGAGGCACAGGTCGGTGTTGTCGAGGTCCGGGATCGGGTGCACGAGACGAGTCCCGAACACCGCTTCGCTGGCCACGAACTTGTTCGCGCAGTCCTGCGTGCCCGAACTGAAGGTCCGCCGGACACCAGCGGCCGCGAGGAACTGGTGGATGTGCTGCTGGCCGAGGGCGTTGAACGCGGTCGGGTTCCCCACGTAGGCCGCGAGGCTGCGGGGGCCGTGCTCGGCCGCGATGGCCTGCATCCGCCCGGCCACGGTCCTCATGGCCTCGTCCCAGCCGACGTCGGTCCAGGTCCCGTCGGCTGACCGGACAGCCGGGTGGTCGAGGCGGTCGGGGTCATGGTGCAGATCGACCATCGCCAGCCCCTTGTGACACGCGAAGCCTTCGGTCACGGGATGGTCGCGGTCCGGCGTCAGCTTGACGAGCCGCTCGCCTTCGACCTGGGCGACGAGGCCACAGGACGGCTCGCAGACCCGACAGAAGGTACGGACGGTGCTGGTCTCCGATGTGGTCACCGACCCGACACTACCGGGGCGCGGCGCGACCGGACTCGGCGAGCGCCTCGGCGACCTGCCATCCTTCGGACGACCCGACCACGACCGAGAAGGCCTCCCATGACCGCCGCCGACCCCTCGACCACGCCTCCCGACACCCAGGTGCTGGCCACGCTCGGCGATGGTCGGGTCGTGGAGGTCGACGCCGAGCACGGCCGGGTGACGCTGGCCTTCACCTGCAAGCCGGAGATGTGCCACTCGGGCGGTGTGGCGCAGGGTGGCTTCGTCACGGGGTGGATCGACTCGGCCATGGCTCATGCCTGCATCGCTCGTTACACGACCGCCTACTGGATCGCGACGCTTGAGGTGAAGGTGAGCTTCTTCAAGCCGACGCCGCCCGGCCCGGTGATCGCCGAGGGGTGGATCGAGCGCGCCGGCAAGGCGACGGTGTTCACCGAGGGGCGGCTGCTCGACGAGGACGGCGAGGTGCTGGCGAAGGCGTCGGCCACTACCCGCCTGGTACCGAACCGGGTCTGACGCCCGTGGACTCGACGAGGATCTGGGCCGAGCCCGCGAACCGGTGAGCGATCAGGCGTCGTGGCGGTGCGCCTCGAGGTCCTCGAGATTCGCCCACTCGAGGGTCGCCGCGTGCGTGGCGGCCAGGACCACCTTCGGGGCCTTCCCGGCCTCGAGGGCCTCGGACCAGCGAGGGGCGCAGAGGCACCACTGATCACCCGGCCGGAGCCCGGGGAACCCGAACTCCGGATGCGGCGTCGACAGGTCGTTGCCCACCGACGCGGAGTACTCGAGGAAGTCCGCAGTCATGACCGCACAGACCGTGTGGACGCCGGTGTCGCCGGCATCGGTGTTGCAGCAGCCGTCGCGGAGCCACCCGGTGAGCGGGTCCATCGAGCACGGGATCAACTCGTCACCGAGGACGTTCAGTGCCATGCGCCGAACCTAGCGGGCCACACCAGGGCGGACCCCGCGCAGCCGAAACCGGGGCGATCGATGTCAGGGTCGGAAACTACGATGGCGCCTCGTGTCCAGTGCTGACCCGCCATCCGTTCTGATCCGAGCGACCGGACTCCGCAAGCGGTTCGGTGACTTCACCGCCGTCGACGGGGTGGACTTCGAGATCAGGGCGGGCGAGGCCTTCGGCTTCCTCGGTCCCAACGGCGCCGGCAAGACCTCCGTCATGCGGATGATCGGCTCCACGTCGGCCGTGTCGGAAGGCCGCCTGGAGGTGCTCGGCCTCGATCCCGCGGCGGACGGCCCACGCATCCGCTCCCAACTGGGTGTCGTCGCCCAGGACGACTACCTCGATGTCGACCTCAGCGTGTGGGACAACATGGTCATCTATGGGCGCTACTTCGGGATCGACCGGCGCGTCCTCGACGAGCGGGCCGCCGCGCTCCTGGACTTCGTGCAGCTCGGCGATCGCCGCGACGACCAGGTCGACCCCCTGAGCGGCGGCATGAAGCGCCGGCTGGCCATCGCTCGCGCCCTGATCAACGAGCCGAAGGTGATCCTGCTCGACGAACCCACCACCGGCCTGGATCCCCAGGCTCGCCACCTGCTCTGGGAACGCCTCCACGCACTGAAGGCGGCCGGCGTGAGCCTGGTCATCACCACGCACTACATGGACGAGGCCGAACAGCTCTGCGACCGCCTGGTCATCATGGACCGGGGCGTGATCGTGGACTGCGGTGCGCCGAACGAGCTGATCGACCGTCACTGCCCGCGCGAGGTCGTCGAGGCCCGGTTCGCCGACAGCGACGACCAGACCGCCGTCGCGGCGCGGCTGACCAGCGAAGGTGGCTGGGTCGAGTCGCTGGCGGACCGGCTCCTGATCTACACCGACCACGGTGACGACACGGCGTCGGCGCTCCACGCCGCCCCCGGTGCCGTTCCGTCCTCGGTCCTCATCCGCCGCGCGGGTCTCGAGGACGTCTTCCTCAAGATCACCGGCCGCACGCTCGAGGAGTCCTGATGGTCGCCCCTGCGCTCCGCGCAGCCGAGCGCGATGCGCGGGTCTTCTCGAAGATGTGGCGGGGCAGCATCGTGACGATGTTCCTCTGGCCGATCCTGATGCTGCTCGCCATGGGCATCGGCCTCGGCGACCTCGTCAACGACGAGACCCCCGAACTCGACGGGTTGACCTACGTGGCCTTCATCACCCCCGCACTGATGGTCGTGAACGTCGTCCAGACGGGCATCGGGTTCTCGATGTGGCCGGTGATGGCCGGACATCGGTGGCTGGGCTTCCACCGCGCGATGGTGGCATCGCCACTGACCCCCACCGCCGTCCTCGGAGGCCACCTCACGTTCCTGGCCGTCCGGTCCCTGGTGATGGCCACGGTGTTCGGCGCGGTCGCCGCCCTTCTCGGCGGCATCGACTCCTGGTGGGCGGTGGTGGCGCTGCCGGTCACGAGCCTCGCCGCGCTCGCGGTCTCCGCACCGGCCGCCGCACACGGCGCGCGGGCGGAGATGGACCACTCGTTCGATCCGATCATGCGCATCCTGGTGACGCCGATGGTCTTGTTCTCCGGGACGTTCTTCCCGGTCGAACAGCTGCCGGTCGTGCTCGAGGCGGCGGTGAAGGTCCTGCCACTGTGGCACGGCGTCGAACTGGCCCGGGATGCCACCACCGGCACCCTCGACGTCGGCCGCACGATCGGTCACCTCGGCGTGCTGCTCGCCTACTTCGGGCTCGGGTGGCTGTGGGCCCGTCACGAGTTCACGAAGCGGTTGACGTCGTGACCGCCGTCCGCCTGAGCGGTTCCCGCGCCCTCCGGGTCCTCGAACGAAACGCCCGCGTCCAACGCGAGCGATGGTGGATCCCGATCCTCGGCATGGCCGAACCGTTCCTCTTCCTGTTCTCGATCGGCGTGGGCGTCGGCGAACTGGTGGGCGTGGTCGACGGCGACGGCGGCACGGCCGTCGACTATCAGACGTTCGTGGCCCCTGCGCTGCTGGCGTCCTCGGCGATGAACACCGCCGTGTTCGGGTGCTGCTTCGACTTCTTCGCGAAGTACAAGTGGGTGAACACCTACGACCAGATGCTGGCAACCCCGATCGGCACCGACGACATCCTCCGGGGCGAGACGGCCTGGATCCTCCTGCGGGTGCTGGTCAGTGCGGTCGCCTTCACGATCACCATGACCGCGATGGGTCTCGTCGAGTCGTGGTGGGGCGTGCTCCTGCCTCCGACCGCGCTCCTCGTGGCCTTCGCCTTCAGCGGCGCGGGCTTCCTGGCCGCCACGTACCTGCGGTCGTGGCTCGACTGGGATCTGGTCTACCTGGCGGTCATCCCGCTGTTCCTGTTCTCAGCGAGTTTCTTCCCGCTGAGCCAGTACCCCGACGCGGTCGCATGGATCGTGCGCGTGACCCCGCTGTACCACGGCGTCGACCTCTGCCGAGACCTCGCGCTCGGCACCATCGGCTGGGGGGCCTTCGTGTCCATCGCCTACCTGACCGCCATGGGCACAGCGACCACGGCCGCAGCCAACCACCGCCTCAAGCCCATGCTCACGCCCTGACGTCGTCGAGGAGGATCGTCGGGGCCCCACCCAAGACGCGGCCCGCGACCATGTGGTTGGCTGAGGCTCACCGGGCGGTGGTCAGAGCTCGGAAGCAGCTGCAGTCAGCAGAAACAGCTGCAGCCAACCGCCGCGACCTACCCCTGACCGCCCGAGGTGTCCTTGACCGACTGCTTTCCGGCCGAGATCCACGGCATCATCTCGCGGAGACCCTTGCCGACCTGTTCGATGGGCAGCTCGTGGCCCGCCGCCTCGAGGGCGTGGAAGTTGGCCCGGCCACCGCGGGACTCCGCGACCCACTCCTCGGCGAACTTGCCGGACTGGATCTCCTCCAGGATGGTCTTCATCGTGGCCCGCACGTTGTCGTCGATCACGCGAGGACCGCGGGTCAGGTCGCCGTACTCGGCGGTGTCCGACACCGAGTAGCGCATGCCGGCGATGCCCTCTTCGTACATGAGGTCCACGATCAGCTTGAGCTCGTGGAGGCACTCGAAGTAGGCGATCTCGGGCTGGTAGCCGGCGTCGACCAGGGTGTTGAAGGCGGAGTTGACCAGCTCGGTGGTGCCGCCGCACAGCACGACCTGCTCGCCGAAGAGGTCGGTCTCGCACTCCTCGGTGAAGGTGGTCTCGATCACGCCGGCGCGGGCACCACCGATGGCGTCGGCGTAGGCCAGAGCGAAGGCCTTGGCGTTGCCGGTGGCGTCGTTCTCGACGGCGATGAGGCAGGGGACGCCGCCACCCTCCACATAGGTGCGCCGGACGAGGTGGCCGGGGCCCTTGGGGGCCACCATGACCACGTCGACGTCGGCCGGCGGCTGGATGAGGTCGAACCGGATGTTGAAGCCGTGGCTGAACATCACCGTGTTGCCGGCCTCGATGTTCGGACCGATGTGCTCGTCGTAGATGGCGGCCTGTTCGGTGTCGGGCAGCAGGATCACGACGGCGTCCGCCCATGCGGTGGCATCGGCGATGTTCATGACCTGGAGGCCGGCGGCTTCGGCCTTCGCGACCGAGGACGAGCCGTCGCGGAGCCCCACACGCACGTCGATCCCCGACTCCTTCAGGTTCAACGCGTGGGCGTGGCCCTGCGAGCCGTAGCCCAGCACGGCCACCTTCTTGGTGTCGATCTGGGAACGATCGGCGTCTGCTTCGTAGTAGATGTTGGCCACTTGGATGTGTCTCCTCGGGTGACGGGTTCTGCGACGGAACCCGGGTTTCGAGCCTCGGAAACGCTAGCGGCCGAGACTGGGTTTGAACGAACTGGGTATGGGCGGCGGAACGGACCGGATCAGCGCTTCAGGCTGGCGAGGGCGACCTTGCCGGTGCGCTGCACCTCGACGATGCCGAACGGTTCGAGCAGCTCCTCGAAGTCGTCGACGCGTGACGGCGACCCCGACAGCGACACCATCATCGCTTCGGATCCCACGTTGAGGACCTTCGCCTCGAAGATGCGGACGAGATCCATGATCTGGCCGCGATCGCTCGAAGGCACCTTGACGGTGGCGAGCATGAGCTCACGCTCCACGGACGAGGCCGGATCGAGTTCTCGGATCTCGACGACGTTGATCAGCTTGTCGAGCTGCTTGACGACCTGCTCGAGGGGTGCGGACTCGACGTCGACCACGATCGTGATCCGGCTGAACCGCTCGTCGTCGGTCGGTGCGACCGCCAGGCTCTCGATGTTGAAGCCGCGGCGGGCGAACAGGCCGGCCACGCGGGCCAGCACGCCCGGCTTGTTCTCGACCCGGACAACCAGGGTGTGGAAGCGCTGTTGCTGACCGCTCATGACTGCGCCTCCTGGGTGGGGTGGACGATGACGTCGGAGTTGGTCTTGCCCGCCGGGACC
>JBCCFK010000024.1:0-24426 GCA_039029775.1 Actinomycetota bacterium
ATCCCGGACGTTCCGATCACCGAACACGTTCTGCGCAAGGCCGCCGACGTGCCCGACAAGGCCGCCTTCGTCGACGGCCTCTCGGGGCGTGTCGTCACCTTCGCCGAGCTCGGCGACCGCATTCACCGGTTCGCCGGCGGCATCACGGCCCGGGGGTTCGCGCCCGGCGACACGATGGCGTTGATCTCGCCGAACATTCCCGAGTACGCCGTCGTGTTCCACGGCGTGGCCGTTGCCGGCGGCATCGTGACCACCGTCAACCCCACGTACAACGCCGAGGAGATCCGCTACCAGCTGAACGACGCAGGCGCGTCGAAGCTGATCACCATCCCCGAGGTCATCCCGACGGCGCTGGAGGCGATCGAGGGCACCGGCGTGACCGAGGTCTACGTCATCGGCGAGCACGACGACGCCACACCCATGAGTGACCTGCTCACGGCCGAGCCGATGGCGCAGGTTCCCGTCGATCCCTCCACCCAGGTGATGGTGCTGCCCTATTCGTCGGGCACCACCGGCCTGCCCAAGGGCGTCATGCTCACGCACACCAACCTGGTGGCGAACCTCGCGCAGTGCGACGCGATGCTGAAGTACGAGACGCACTCGTCGGGCCTGGCCGTCCTGCCGTTCTTCCACATCTACGGCATGCAGATCCTGATGAACGGCCTGCTCTCGAACGGCTGCACCGTGGTGTCGATGCCGAGGTTCGACCTGGTCGGCGCGCTCACCCTCATCCAGGACCACCGGATCACGCACTTCTACGCAGTGCCGCCGATGATCCTGGCCCTGGCCAAGCAGCCGATCGTCGACGACTACGACCTGTCGTCCCTCGAGGTGGTCCTGTCGGGTGCCGCACCGCTCGGCGCCGAGCTGGCCGACGAGGCGGCGACGCGGATCGACTGCCAGGTCATCCAGGCCTACGGCATGACCGAGCTCTCACCGGCCACTCACGTGACCGTGCCCGGCGACTACCGCCCGGGTTCGGTCGGCCTGACCGTGCCGAACTGCGAGGCTCGGATCGTCGATCCCGACACCGGCGAGGATCAGGACATCGGCGGCGAGGGCGAGCTCTGGATGAGGGGCCCGAACGTCATGACCGGGTACCTGAACAACGACGAGGCCACGGCCGACACCATCGACGCCGACGGCTGGCTGCACACCGGCGACGTGGCCACCATCGACGAACACGGCCACGTGTACATCGTCGATCGGGTCAAGGAGCTCATCAAGTACAACGGGTTCCAGGTGGCCCCGGCGGAGCTCGAGGCGCTGATCATCACGCACCCCGCCGTGGCCGACGTCGCCGTGATCGGCATCCCCGAGGAAGGGGTCGGCGAGCTGCCGAAGGCATTCGTGACCCTCAAGCCCGGAGCCGAAGCCACCGGCGACGAGGTCATGGAGTTCGTCAAGGCCGAGGTGGCGACCTACAAACAGATCCGTCTGGTCGAGTTCATCGACGAGATCCCGAAGTCGGCCTCGGGCAAGATCCTCCGCCGGTTCCTGCGCGACAAGGGCTGACTCCGCTTCGGATCGTCGGCGCCGCGGGGCGACGCCCGTCGGCGAACTACGGTCGGATCCATGGCCGAAGAGATGGTGCCCGTCTTCCGGGTCGAGGACGCGACAGAGACCGCGCGCTGGTACGCCCGGCTGGGATTCCAGGTCATCGGCGAACACCGCTTCGAGCCGGGATTCCCGCTCTACATGTTCCTCGAACGCAACGGCGTCCATCTCCACCTGTCCGAGCACACCGGCGACGCGACCCCGAACACCCTGGTCTACTTCTGGGCCGACGACGTCGACGCCGTCGCCGCTGAGTTCGACGTCCAGGTGAGCGAGCAGCCGTGGGCTCGCGAGATCGAACTCACCGACCCCGACGGCAACCGGCTGCGAATCGGCACGCGCACGCCGGGATGACGGCCTTCCGGCATCGCGGACCGTTCAGGTCGGCATCTCGATGAGCCAGACGAAGTCTGATTCCGACCTGGCCAGCATGTAGCTGCCTCCCGGCGAGACGACCGAGCGACGCATGTCGGTCCGGCCCGTCCGCAGCAGGGTGGTCTCGCCGCCCGTGGCCGGCACCGCCAGCGTCGTCCACCGGAGGTCCGGCAAGCGGTTCAGGTACACGACGTACTCGCCTGTCGGCGTGAACCTGGTCGAATATCTGCCGGTGACGCGATCGTCGGAGCCGCTGATCCGCATGGCGCGGTCCGAGCCGTCCGCAGGGACGGTGTAGGCGGCCCGCACGCCGTTGGTCTCGACGTCGGCCGAGAACACCACGACGTCGTCATGGATGTCCCAGTACGAGTTCACGTCGCCCCACCGCTCCAGCCGCGGCGACAGGCGGGTGGTGTCGCGCACATCGATCGGTGTCGAGAACAGCTCCCGTTTGTTGTTCGTCCGAACATCTCCGGCGTAGACGACCCGGTTCCCCCGCTCGGTGATCGCGAAGAACTGCACCAGTCCACCGGCCGGCGGGTCGGGGTTGAGCCGGACGAGGTCGGTCCCGTCCGTGTTCACCGAGAACAACTCCAGCTGGTCGTTGACCCTGGCATCGGCCTGGTAGACGATCCGGCTTCCGTCCCGGCTGAACGCGTACGCCTGGCGCTCGTGGATCGGGTCCAGCGCGAAGCCCCGGGACGACAACTTGGGCAGGTCGCCGGCGGCGATCATCGGACCGCTCACCTTCACGCCTCGGGACGAGCCGTCGATCGGCGCGACGAAGAGCTCCCGCTGGTTGTTCGTGTGCTGGTCGGCGACATACGCGACCTTCGTGCCATCGGGGCTCAACTCCAGTCGCAGCATCGCGTCGCCACCGGCCACCATTCGGCCGCTCAGGCGTTTGTGGCCCGTCCCGTCGAGTCGGACCGAATAGACCTCGCGGACGTTGTTGGTCCGCGCGTCACCGACATAGACCACCCGGCCAGCCGGACTGGCGACGAAGCTCCGGACGTCGCCGCCCGACCCGCGCCGCCCACCGGTGTCGATGGTCGCCGGCAGGTCTCGGTTGAGCTTCACGCTCGGTCCGCCGGAGAGCGGCACCGAATAGAGCTCGATCATGTGCCGCTCGTCGATGTCGGCCCGGTACACGAGATGGTCCGAACCGGGGACGAACCCGAACTCCCAGACGCCGCCCTCGATGTCATCCGGTGTGAGCTGGACGATCGGACCGGTCGGCAGCGGCATCGAGTACATGGCGGTCGAGCGACCGACCGACTGGACGAAAACCAGCCACGCCCCGTCGTCGGAGACCTGGCCCCAGCCATCGCTGACGATGGTCGACGTGGTGCCGTCTGCGAGCGTCAGAAGCTGGATCTGGCCCGTCGACCGTTGGACCACCGCCGTCGCGTCGTCGACGAATCCGATGAAGACGAGCCCACTGCGATCGTCGTGGAGGCGCTGACGATCGCCGGGCGCGGCCGCAGCCGAGCCGACGAGAGCAAACACAATCAGCAGTACCAGCGCCGACACCAGGATCTTCTTCATGTCACACCTCGGGAGCAGTCGTCCGTCCGCCTCTCGACACGAGAGGACGCGGCGCCCCCGAGTTTCGTTCACCGTTCGGTGGAGTTCGCGGTTCGAGCGCTCCCTGCCGCCGCTTGTAGCCTGGCGACCGGACATTGAGCAGCAGGAGAACACCGTGACGGACGCAGCTTCAACGGCGCAGGTGCGTGTCGCAGACCTCGACATCGGACAACCCCTCCACGACTTCATCGTGAACGAAGCCCTTCCGGGCAGCGGCGTCGACGCCGACACGTTCTGGAGCGGGCTGTCGCAGCTCATCCACGGCTTCGGGCCACGCAATCGGGAACTGCTCGAGATCAGGGCCGACATGCAGGCCGCCATCGACAGCTGGCACCGGGAACGCCGAGGACAGGCCCACGACGCCGCCGAGTACCGGGCGTTCCTCGAGGACCTCGGGTATCTCGTGCCGGAGGGCCCCAGCTTCGCGATCGACACCCAGAACGTCGATGCCGAGATCTCCTCGATCCCTGGGCCGCAGCTGGTCGTCCCGGTGACGAACGCCCGATACGCGCTGAACGCGGCCAATGCCCGATGGGGCTCGCTCTACGACGCGCTCTACGGCACAGACGCCATGGGCGACTCACCCGAGCCGGGGCCCTACGACCCCGCGCGAGGCGACCGCGTGATCGCATGGGCCCGTGGGTTCCTCGATCGCAGCGTGCCCCTCGCCTCGGGCTCGCACGTCGGCTCGATCGGGTACGCGATCGTCGACGGAGCCCTCGCGGTGACCGCCGCGAACGGCTCGACGTCGGGCCTCGCTGACCCCGACCAGTTCGTCGGGTACACCGGCGAGGCCGACGCGCCGACCGCCGTGATGCTGCGCAACAACGGCCTCGGTGTGGAGATCCGTATCGATCCGGCCGACAGCGTCGGCGCCACCGACGGCGCCGGCGCGGCCGACGTCCACCTGGAGTCGGCGGTCACGGCGATCATGGACTGCGAGGACTCGGTCGCGGCCGTCGACGCCGAGGACAAGGCCCTCGCGTACCGCAACTGGTTGGGCCTGATGAAGGGCGACCTCACCGAGGAGGTCACCAAGGGCGATCGCACGTTCACCCGCGACCTCGACCCCGACCGGACCTACACCAGCCCAGACGGTGCGGGCACGGTCACGCTGCCGGGTCGATCGCTGCTGCTGGTGCGCAACGTCGGCCACCTGATGACCAACCCGGCCATCCACGACCGCGACGGCAACGAGGCCCCGGAAGGTCTGATCGACGCCATGGTCACCGTCCTCTGTGCGATGCACGACCTCGCGCGCGGCGGCGAGGGCAACTCCCGCCGCGGATCGGTCTACGTGGTGAAGCCGAAGATGCACGGCCCCGACGAGGTCGCGTTCGCCGACGAGATCTTCACCTTCGTCGAGCAGACCCTGGGGCTACCCCCGAACACCGTGAAGATCGGGATCATGGACGAGGAGCGCCGCACGACGGTGAACCTGGCCGAGTGCATCCGGGCCGCCAAGTCCCGTGTGGCGTTCATCAACACCGGCTTCCTCGACCGCACCGGCGACGAGATCCACACGTCGATGGAGGCGGGTCCGTTCGTCCCCAAGACCGAGATGAAGGCCCAGCCCTGGATCAGCGCCTACGAGGACTGGAATGTCGACGTGGGCATGGCGTGTGGCCTGCGCGGTGTGGCCCAGATCGGCAAGGGCATGTGGGCGGCGCCGGACATGATGGCCGACATGCTCGACCAGAAGATCGGACACCCGACCGCCGGCGCCAACTGCGCATGGGTTCCCTCGCCGACCGCCGCGACGCTGCACGCGACGCACTACCACCAGGTCGATGTCCTGGCCCGCCAGGCCGAGCTGTCGACACGCTCGAAGGCGTCGCTCGACGACATCCTCACCATCCCGCTCGCACCCGACACCGGCTGGACCGACGACGAGATCCAGGCCGAGCTCGACAACAACGCCCAGGGCATCCTCGGCTACGTCGTTCGGTGGGTCGACCAGGGCGTGGGGTGCTCGAAGGTGCCCGACATCAACGACGTCGGCCTCATGGAGGACCGCGCCACCTGCCGGATCTCCAGCCAGCACATGGCGAACTGGCTCCACCACGGGGTGATCGACCAGGACCGGGTGATGGCCACGATGCGGAAGATGGCCGAGAAGGTCGACGCCCAGAACGCCGACGACCCCGAATACACGCCGATGGCGCCCGCATTCGACGGACCGGCGTTCCGCGGCGCGTGCGACCTCGTGCTCTCCGGCGTCGAGCAGCCGTCCGGCTACACCGAGCCGATCCTGCATGCCCGGCGCCTGGAGCTGAAGGCACAGGGCGACTGACATGACCGGGTCCGGGATCGTCGGCGCCCCGATCGCGGCGAGGCACTGACGTGGCCTCGATCCTCGGCCGGCTGCGTGAGCGACTGGGCGGCGCGGACGAGGTCGACCCCGTCGTGAGCGCCCTGCGAACCGCGCTCGACGACGACCGGGTCAAGATCGACGCCGCGCAACGAGCCCTGCTGAGCCACGACGCATCGGTCTTCGAGGGCGGCAACCCCGGACCGGTCTGTTATCCCGAGACCACCGACGAGGTGGTGGCGATCATGAGGATCGCCGACGAACACGGCCTCGCCGTCGTACCGCGCGGCTCCGGCACCGGCCTGGCCGGCGGCGCCATTCCCATGGGTCGGGCGATCGTGGTCGCCGTGACCCGGATGAACGAGATCCACGAGATCGACGAGGCCAACGGTGTCGCCTGGGTCGGCCCCGGTGTGATCAACCTCGACCTGACCAACCACCTCCGGCCGCACGGCTACCACTTCGCTCCCGACCCTTCGAGCCAGCAGGTCTGCAGCATCGGCGGCAACGTCGCGAACAACTCGGGCGGTCCCCACTGCCTCGCGTACGGCGTGACCAACGCCCACATCGTGGCCCTCGAGGTCGTGACCGCGTCGGGTGAGGTCCTGCAACTCGGCGGCCTCGACCCCGAGCCGGCCGGTTACGACCTTCGAGGCGTGTTCGTGGGCTCCGAGGGCACGCTGGGCGTGACCACCAGGATCGCCGTCCGACTGACTCGGAACCGACCCGCCGTGAGGACCCTGCTGCTGTCCTTCGCGTCGGTGTCCGACGCCGCCAACACCGTCAGCGGTGTCATCGCCGCCGGCATCGTCCCCGCGGCGATGGAGGTCATGGACCAGAAGATCACCGAGGCGGTCGAGAACTACGTGGCCGCCGGCTACCCCCGGGACGCTGCGGCGGTGCTGTTGGCCGAGGTCGACGGCCTGGAGGCCGAGGTCGACATCGATGCCGAGCGGATCCGCGAGATCGGTCTCGACAACGGGGCCACCGACGTCCGTCTCGCCGCGGACGACAACGAGCGGGCACTGCTCTGGAAGGGTCGCAAGACGGCATTCGGCGCGATCGCGCAGATCGCCCCGGACTACTACCTCCACGACACGGTCGTGCCCCGGTCCGCGCTGGCCGACGTCTTGAAGCAGGTCTATGAGATCGCCGACCGCCACGACCTGATCATCATGAACGTCTTCCATGCCGGCGACGGCAACCTCCACCCGTTGATCGTCTTCGACGGGCGCATCCCCGGCGTGCTGGAACGAGTGCACGAGGCCGGTGCCGAGATCATCGAGGCCTCACTGGCCGCCGGCGGCGTCCTCAGCGGTGAGCACGGCATCGGTGTCGAGAAACAGAAGTTCATGGACCGGCTGTTCACCGACGACGACCTCGACCACCAGAACCGGATCCGCAAGGCCTTCGACCCGGTGTGTCGCGCCAACCCCGGCAAGGTGATGCCCATGGGTCACAGCTGTGCCGACATCCAGCACCTGCGATCGGTCCCCAAGGACGTCTGGGGATGACGGCCCGGCTGGCCACCGACGACCCCACCCTCCGATCGTTCGCCGAGGAGGTCGGCAGCGAGGGTCCGGTGACGGTCGTCGGGCGCCGCACGCGCTGGGATCTGGGCGGTCCCGTCGAGCCGGCGGCCCGCAAACTGTCCGCGCCGGCGGGCATCGTCGAGTACGTACCCGAGGAGATGACGGTCCGGGTGCTCGCCGGAACCGCCGTCGACGAGCTTCACGCCACGCTCGCCGAGCGCGGCCAGTGGACGGCGCTGCCGGAGCGTGGCGGGACCGTCGGCGGAGCGGTCGCGGTCGGCGAGAACGACTGGCGCATGCTCGGCCGAGGAGCGCTCCGCACGGCCGTCCTCCAGGTGCGGTACGTCTCGGCCGAGGGCCGGATCGTGACCGGCGGTGGCCCGACGGTGAAGAACGTGACGGGCTTCGACCTGCCTCGGCTCATGACCGGTTCGCTGGGCACGCTGGGCTGCCTGGCAGAGGTCATCATCCGCACGAATCCGCGACCGGCGGTCAGTCGATGGATGGCGGCCGACGATGCCGACCCGTTCGCCGCGGCGAGCGCCGTCCTGGCCCCGAGCGCCGTGTTGTGGGACGGGCGACGCACGTCGGTGCTGCTCGAGGGCCACGGCCCAGCGGTCGACGCGGAGTCGGCGGCGCTGGCATCGTTCGGCAGCTTCGCCGAGGTCGACCCGCCCCAGGCGCCCGCCGGTCACCGGTGGTCCCTGCCGCCGGCGGCGTTGGGTCGGCTCGACGACCACGACACCGGCCCGTTCACCGCCGTGATCGGCGCCGGACTCGTCTTCGGCGAGAAACCGCAGCCGCCCCGTCCGATCGATCCAGCGGTCGCCGAGGTGAGCCGACGCGTCAAGGCCGAGTACGACCCGACGGGACGCCTCAACCCCGGCCGCGTCGTGGGGGCGACCTGATGGACCTCCATCTCGACAGCGACGATCTCAACACCTGTGTGCAGTGCGGCCTCTGTCTGCCGCACTGTCCGACGTTCCGCGTCACCGGCGACGAGGCGATGTCGCCCCGAGGCCGGATCAAACTCATGCGCGAGGTGCAGGACAACGACGCCCCCTTGACCGGCGACGTGATCCGCTCGTTCGAGACGTGCGTGCAGTGCCGGGGATGCGAACCCGCTTGCCCGTCCGGCGTGCCCTACGGACACCTGATGGAACGCACCAGGGAGACATTGGCCGAGGCCCACGAGATCACCCCGCGGTGGCAGCGCCTGGCCTTCAAACCCCTCGACAACCCGGCGCTGCTCGGCCTCGGCTCGAAAGCCCTCGCCGTGGCCAAGAAGGCCGGACTGGTGCCGGACCGACTCGGCATCCCCGACGACCTGCCCCTGCGCCAGGAGGCACTCGAGACCACCGGTGCCGACGCCTATCTGTTCACGGGCTGTGTCATGGACGCGTGGCAGCGCGACGTCCATGCCGCGGCCCAGCGAGTGCTCACCGCCGCCGGGGTCGGCACGATCCCCACCGGGGACCTGGCACCGTGTTGCGGCGCGCTGCAGGCCCACGCCGGCCTCACCGACGACACCCGACGTCTCGCGGCCAGGATGATGGCATCGCTCGACCCCGAGCTCCCGATCCTGGTGGACTCCGCCGGCTGTGGTGCCGCCATGAAGGACTACGGCCACCTGCTCGGCACACCCGAGGCCGAGGCCTTCTCCGCCCGCGTCTTCGACGTGCAGGAGTTCGTGGCCGAGCGGGTCGACGTCCTGCCGACCGCTGAACCACTCGACGTCACCGTCGCCGTGCAGGACCCCTGTCACCTCCGGCACGTGCAGCGGGTTCACGAGGCGACCCGGGTGGTACTCGAGCCCTTCGTGCGGACGTTGGTGGAGCTCGACGACGACGGACTGTGTTGTGGCGCGGGTGGCGCCTACTCGGTCCTCGAGCCCGAACTCGCTGCCCAGATCCGCGACCGGAAGGTGGCGTCGATCGCGAGGGCCCGACCCGACCTGGTCGCATCGGCGAACCCGGGATGCTCGATGCATCTCGCGGCGGTCGACGTCCCGACGATCCACCCGATGGAACTCGTCGATCGAGCGCTGCGGGGCGACTGACCGCAGAGCCGAGCGCGAGCGCCGCGGGGCGACTGACCGCAGACCCGAGCGCGAGCGCCGCTCAACGGCAGCGGATGACGTTGCCGGTGACGATCCGTCCGGCGTCGGCGCACAGCCAGGCGATCACCTCTGCCACCTCGCGAGGGCTGGCCACGTGGTGATGGTCGTGGTCGCCGTCGACGAAGGCTCGGACCTCGTCGGTGATCCAACCGGTGTCGGTCACCGGCGGGTACACCACGTTGGCGCACACGCCGTCGGCAGCCATCTCGGCGGCAGCCGACAGCGTGTAGCTGATCAGTGCCGCCTTGGCCGCGCCATACGACACCTCGCCCGGGAACTGGCGGCCCTCGCCTGAGGTCAGTGTCACGACCCGGCCCCAGTCATCGCCCCGCCGGCGATGGCGCTCGATGAACTCGTTCATCAGGAGCGCGCCGGCCTTGGCGTCGACGTCGAACTGCACGTCGATCGACTCGGCCGTGACCGGGTGGTTCTCTCGCCCGACCACGTCGGTCCCACCTGCGGCGAAGCTGTCCTTCCGCCATCCGCTCGCATTGTGGACGAGGACCCGGACCGGCCCGAGCTCGCGCTCGGCCTCCGAGAAGAGCGCGGCCGGCGTCTCGGCATCGCGCAGATCGGCCTCGATGGCATGACAGCGCCGCCCGAGCGTGCCGATCGCCGCCACCACATCGCTCCCGTCCGAGGCGCGCATCCGCCCGAAGTCGTCGCCCGGCCCAGCGGGCTTCGCCGGCCAGTAGGTGACGACGACGTCGGCACCACGTTCGGCCAGCGCGAAGGCCGTCGCGGCACCGATCCCGTGGTTCGCGCCGGTGACGAGGGCCACGCTGCCCGCGAGGGTCTCGGCCGGATCATGCATGCGAGCAGTTCAGCACAGCCGCCGAGCTGCCGATTGGGAGGTGTGCTTCCGGCGTCTCACACCTCCCCCTCATGATCACCCTCGGCTGGATCGTCATCGCCGCCTGCGTCGTCCTCTATGTCGGCGGCCATGCCCGACGTCAGTGGGCGGCGGCCCAGGGCGTCCGCCGACAGCTCCGAGACCTGCTCGGTCTCGAAGACGCCGAGGACTGGCCGCGGCCGTCGGTGGTCACGCCCGCCGGGGATGTCCTCGGCCACGGCGGAGTACTCACCGGGACCACGGCGACCGGTCGTCGGTACTGGCTCGACCTCGACTCGCCCTACTACCGGACGACGGACTTCAACTTCGTCGCGATCTCATTGGACGTCGGCGACGACGTCGACGACCTGCGCATCGCCCCGGGCGGTGCATGGACAAAGGTGAGGCCCGGCGACGAGTCCTTCCGCCGACGCTTCAACGTGTCGGGCGTCGACGAGCTCGCTCCGAGCCTGCGCGACGCCATCACGTCGACGTCCCCGTCGGCGATCGAGATCCTCGACGGCCGACTGACGGTGGTCACGACCCGAGGCCGGGAGCCGCGCCTGCGCGACGCCGTCCGGGCCTTTGGGGTCCTGGACGAACTCGTCGAGGCGTTGGACGCGAGCTACCACGGCTTCGCAGCGAGCGTCGGCGACATCGACGTCGAGCCGCTGCGCGAGGCGGAGGAGGAAGCCGAGGCGGCACCGTCGAACCGGATCCTGAACGTCCTGTTCGCCGGCACCGTCGTGGGCGCCCTGCTCGTCATGACGGGCTGATCGGCTCAGCCGAGACCGAGCTTCTCACCCCACATCGCGCAGTTCTCGGCCACGTCGCCGCGCCCGAGGGCGAACGCCGGGACGTGCGTCCGGTGCACGCCCCACGAGTCGAGCTCCTCCAACGCCGCCTGCGGATCGTCTCCGAACAGGCCCGGGTGACCCGTCGTCACCTCGATCGCCGACGCGTCTCGACCGCTGTCGGCAGCGGTCTGTCGCATGATGTCGAGCAGTTCGGGGATGTCGCCAGCTCCGGGGAAGAAGCCGTCCCCGAGGTGGCCCGCACGTTCGGCCGCCTTGCGTGAGTGGCCACCGACGTGGATCGGAACAGCGCCGCCTCCGGGCTTCGGATTGGAGTGCACGTTGGCGAACGTGACGAACTCCCCGTCGTGGGTGGCGCCGCCCTCGTCGTCGGCGGACCACAACGACCGCATGACCTCCACGTATTCGTCGCTGCGCCTTCCGCGCGCCCTGAACGGGACGCCCAAGGCGTCGAATTCCTCCTCGAGCCACCCGACGCCGATCCCGAGCATCAGCCGGCCGCCCGTCAACATGTCGATCGTGGCCACCTCCTTGGCGAGGACGGCCGGGTTCCTCTGCGGCAGGATGAGGATGCCGGTGGCCAGCTTGATGGTCTCGGTCTTGGCTCCCACGTAGGTGAGCCAGGTCAGGGGATCAGGGATGACCGACCGGTGGTCGCCGGGCATCCGGCCGGTTTCGGCATAGGGGTACGTGGACTGATACCCCTCCGGCCAGAGCACGTGCTCGACCGTCCACACCGACTCGAAACCCGCGGCCTCGGCCGCCTGCGCCAGCCGAGTGGCGCCCTCGGCGCCGGCGAACCCCATCGTGTTCGCGAACATCACTCCGACCTTCATGTGCGGCTCCTCGTCCTCGGTGGTGGCGCCCCCGCCCGGGTCGTCCGGTCCGGCGGCCGGGCGCACAATACTCTGCGGACACTCCCGGCGATCCGGTCCGGGCCGATCAAGGAACCGCCATGTCGCAACCCGTCACGATCATCACCGGCGCCAACTCGGGGATCGGCCGATCCACGGCGTTGCATCTCGCCGGACAGGGCCATCGCGTCTTCGGCACGATGCGATCGCTGGACAAGGGCGAGAAGCTGGCGCAGTTGGCCGGCGAGGCAGGCGTCGAGGTCACACCGGTGGTGCTCGACGTCACCGACGACGACCAGGTCGCCGAGGGGTTCGCAGCGGTCATCGAGCAGGCGGGCCGGGTCGACGTGCTCGTCAACAACGCCGGGATCGGGCAGAACGCGGCGATCGAGGACGTCGACATCCAGGCGGGCAAGGATCTGTTCGACATCAACGTGTGGGGCACGGTCCGGTGCGCCCAGGCGGTCCTGCCGACCATGCGGTCCCAGGGCAGCGGCCACATCGTCCAGGTGTCGTCGATCGCGGGTCGGACCGGGATCATGGGCCAGCCGGTCTACTGCGCGTCGAAGTGGGCGCTCGAGGGCATGAGCGAGAACATGGCGCACGACCTGGCCGCCCACGGGATCCGCGTCTCGATCATCGAGCCCGGCGTCACGCGGACGGCGATCCTGGGCAAGAACCCGGACTTCCCCGAAGGCTCGGCCTACAACGGTGCGTACGGCCGCATGTTCGACATCTATGCCACGGGGATCGTGGCCAACATCCGTGCCGAAGCGGTCGCCGAGACGATCCAGGAAGCCATCGAGGCGCCGGTCGGCCGGTTGCGATGGCCGGTGGCGTGGGGCGCCGAGCAGATGTGGCAGGGCCGCCCGTTCACCGATGCGGAGCTCGTCGAACTCGGCGAACTCGCCGAGGACGGCCCGGCGTGGCGCCGACGCTTCGCCGAGCTCTACGGCCTCGAACTGGTGTCAGCCGGCCTCGACTGACCGCGTCACTGGTAGCTGATGAAGTCCGGGTCGAGGGCCAGGACCTGCTCGGGCGTCATCAGCGGGAAGTCCCGCTGGTAGAAGAGCTTGAAGCCGTTGAAGAAGCGCCGGGAGCTCAACCGGTCGTAGACACCGATCTTGTTCTGTGGTGGACCGTGGCCGTCCATGTGGATCACGAGGTCGATCTCGGGCGGGGGGTCGAGGAGATCCCGGTTGGCGATCATGCCCTCGGTGAAGTTGTGCACGACCATCACCTTCCGCGGCAGGCGGTTCTCGCGGATGATCTCGGCGACGTACTCCATCACGTCGTTGATCTCCTCGGCGTTGGACGAGCCGATCACCTCGTTCGGGATCTCGCCCTCCTCCATGTCCCACTCGGGATCGAGCGCGATGTGGATATCGGGCTCGCGGAGGAACTCGATGTAGTCCGGGACCTGGTCGAGGTACATGTCCCGACCGGTCTGGAAGTCGATCACCGTGTGGCCGCCGATCGTCCGGATCTCCTCGATGAAGTCCCAGATGTCGTCTTTGCCGATCGCGGCCGAGTAGTTGCCGTCGCTGCCGGGCCCCGCCTGGGCCACGGTGGCGATGATCTCGAAGAGGTGCATGACGGGACGGGCCGCACTGTCGTAGGGCTCGGCCTGCTCGACGAGACGCTCGAGCACGGAGCGGGCCGAACCGTCCCCGAGCGTGCCGAGCGGCGGTTCGAACGGCACGCCGTAGAAGGCGACGATGCGTTGCGTCGCCATGTCGAGCTGCGTGCGGTCGCATGCGAACAGGCCTGGCAGCTGACCCGGCCGGGTGACGCACACCATCTCGGTGCCCGCGGGGACCGATACATCGGCCTCGAACCCGATGAACGAGCTGGGAAGGTCGTTGGCCAGCGCCGTGTCGGGGCGCTCGAACCGGACGGGGATCCGCTCGATGATCCGACCATCGGCGATCAACTCGACACGGTCGGTCGCCGCCGCCCACCCCGAGACCACCACCCGATCTCCATCGCGTTCGAAGACGTCGAGCGTCAGCTGATCGGCGGCATCGTGGCGAGGCGGGCCGATCGAGTCGAACGCCGGGAGCGTGACGGCTTCCTCGGTGTAGGGCTCGACGTCGGAGTTGGCGTCGTCACGGACGACGAATCCGACCATGACGACGAAAGCGACCGCGGCGAACACGAAGGTACGCCGCCATTCGCGACGTCGGCGGGCGGGCGACATCGGTCGTTTCCTGGGTTCCTCGCCCAGATCCCAACCGGCGGGACGACCCGCGGCCACGTTGGCATGACTCGTGTCGGCGGCGCGCGCCAGCACCTCCGCGGGCACGGACTGCCCAGCTCTCGTCGCGGTGCGGCCCCTCACAGCCGGCGAAACTACTGCAGGAGGGCGCGAAATCCCCAATGCAGCTGAGCCACTCCATCCCCACCAGCCACGCGATGTAGCGGTGGGTACGACCTCGGCGCCGGACACCTGGCCTGACCGAATCGCCTAGGTTCGGGCCCGTGAACGCGCCCACCGCCCTGCTGATCGGGGGAACCGGCCCGACCGGACCCCATATCTTGGAAGGCCTCGAACGCCGCGGGTACGACGTGACGCTGATGCACACGGGGCAGCACGAGCTGCCCGAGGTCGAGCACGTCCCCCACATCCACTGCGGCGTCCACGACGTCGAGGAGGCACGCGATGGGCTCGGCGACAGGACGTTCGACGTCGCCGTTGTGACCTACGGCCGGCTGCGCATGCTCGCCGAGCTGCTCCACGGTCGGGTGGGCAAATTCATCTCGGTCGGTGGTGTCCCCGCCTACCGGGGCTACTTCGACCCCGACCGGTTCGTGCCGGCCGGGCTCCCGGTGCCGACCCGCGAGGACGCCCCCACCTCGACCGAGGACGACGACGGCAAGAGCTACAGGATCCGACGCACCGAAGAGCTCGTGTTCGAGCTGCACCCGACGGCGTCGCACTTCCGGTATCCGATGGTCTACGGCCCTCGACAGCTGGCGCCTCGGGAGTGGTGTGTCGTCCGGCGGATCCTCGACGAGCGCCCGCACATCGTGGTCGCCGACGGCGGTCTCACCATGGTCACCCACGGCTACACCCGGAACCTCGCGCACGCGGTCACGCTGCCGCTCGACAGCGACGCCGGTGACGGTGAGATCTTCAACGTGGGCGACGACGAATGCCTGACCATCCACCAGATCATCGAGGTGGTCCGAGCCGAGCTCGACTCGTCGATCGAGATCGTCGACATGCCGTGGGACCTCGCAGTCCCCGCGCGGCCGATGGTCATGGGGGCGAAGACGACCCACCGGGTGATGGGTACGGACAAGATCAGGGCATTGCTCGGCTATCGAGACCTGGTGCCGGCACGCCAGGCCATCGCGGCGACGGCGCGGTGGCTGGCCGATCATCGCCCGTCCCCCGGGGGCACCGAGGAACGGGTGCTCGAGGACCCGTTCGACTACGAGGCGGAGGACCGGCTCGTCGAGCACTGGCGGGCGGCGATCTCCGCCGTTCGCGTGCCGAGCTTCGAGCCGATGCCCGGCTACGGCCTCGCCTATGCGGGGCCGGGCACCACGCACGTGCGGGCCGACACCCGGATCTGAGTCAGGGGTCGAGACCCGAGCGGACCAGTTCGGCGAACGCCGCGGCCACCCGATCGGTCGCCGGGCCGACCGGGAGTGCGCGATCGTCGACGCTCGTCAGACCCTGGACATCGCGGGTCGTCGAGGTGAGGAAGACCTCGTCGGCGGTCCGGAGCACGTCCAGCGGGAGATCGACCTCGTCCACCTCGGCGATCTCGAGCACCAGCTCGCGGGTGATGCCCGCGAGGCAGCCCGACCGCAACGGCGGGGTCGAGACGCGGCCGTCGACCACCACGAACACGTTGGTCCCCGTGCCTTCGCACAACTCCCCCTTCGTGTTGGCGAAGATCGCCTCGCTCGCCCCGCGCTCCTTCGCCCAGCGGAGCGCACGGACGTTCTCGGCGTAGCTGGTCGTCTTGAGGCCCGCCAGGGCGCCCCCCTCGTTGCGCGTCCAGGGCGCGGTGACCACGGCCGGGGTCGGTGGCTCGGCCAACGGTCCGATCGCGGCGATGATCGACACCGGACCCGTCGGCGCTCCGGACCCGAGCGGCCCGAGGCCGCCCGTGACCGTCAGCCGCAGGCGGGCGCGGTCGACCTGGTTGGCGGAGACCACCTGTTCCATCGCCTGACGGAGCACCTGCTCGGACGGCGCTTCGACCGCGAGCGCCGCCAGCGTCGTGTGCAGTCGACGGATGTGGCGCGTGGCGGCGAACGGGGTCCCGTCGATGACGACGAGCGTCTCGAACGCGCCGTCGCCCACCACCAGCCCGTGGTCGAAGACCGACACCGAGGCCGACTCCGCGGGCACCAGGTCGCCGTCGATCCAGATCAGTCCCGTCTGCTCCACCGGCCCATTGGATCACAGCCCGTCCGCCCACCGGTGATGCGTTTCACTCCGTGCCTGGCACCAACTGAAACACTCACAGCCCGTCCGCCCACCGGTGAAGCGTTTCACTCCGTGCCTGGCACCAACTGAAACACTCACAGGTGAAGCGTTTCACTCCGTGCCTGGCACCAACTGAAACACTCACCGTGCCACTCGGTGCCAGCCACCGGATGAAACGGTCAGGCGACCATCACCCGCATGAGCGCGTCATAGAGACCGGTGGCGTTGAACTCGCCGAAGACCACGTCGAAGAGGTTCCCCTCCGCGTCGTAGAACGCGGTGATCGGCATCCCGCCCGTGCCGCCGAGCGACCGGTAGAGGCCGTTGTTGTTCCCACCGCCGATGTCGTCGATCAGGATCTGATCGTCGATCCCGTTGCGCTCCGCCATCGGCCGCCAGTTGCCGGTCTCGTTGGCGTTGATGAACGCGATCTGGACATCGTCGGCGAAGTCGTCGACCGCTTGCCTGAAGATCGGCAGCTCCCGGTCACAGCTCACGCACCAGGAGGCGAAGAAGTTGACGACGAGCGGCTTGCCCTCGAACTCCGCGAGGGTGATGCGGCCGTCGCCGTCCGGATCGTTGTCCTCGTCGAGCGCCGGCAGGTCCCACGCCTCGGCATCGGTGACGCCGGTCTGGTTCTCGCCGGTCACGACCGACAGCACGACCACGAGGGCCACGATCGCCGCGATGCCGCCGGCCAACAGCCACCAGCTGAGGGCCGAGTTCGCACCGCGCCGGCGGGACGGTCGGTCGGGTACCGCTGCCGCGACGCGGCGGTCCTCCTTGACCCGAGCGCGATCCTCGGCCTTCGTCCTGGCCGCAGCGGACTGCTTCGGCGCCTGATAGTCGGCGCGGCGCTTGCCGCTTGACTTCTTCTTGTTGGCCATGGCCCCTCCCGGAGACGGGGTCAGCCGAGCTCGACCAGGAAGTCCAAGCCGACGGCTCGGAGCAGGTCCTGGAGGAGCGTGGTGACCCGGATGAGTTGGTTGAAGATCAGGAGCACGCCGAAGAGGGCGAGCGAGATGGACGAGACGATCACGATCGTCTGCAGGTTGCGCTGGACCCACCGCAGGCTCGAGCTGAGCCGCCCCATCAGGAGCCCGGTGACGAGGAACGGCAGGCCGAGGCCCAGCGTGTATGCCGCGAGGAGTGCGGCCCCTGTCGTGGCCCGTCCCGATGCGGCTGCGATCGCCAGGATCGAGGTGAGGACGGGTCCGATGCACGGCGTCCAGCCGAACCCGAACGCCGCACCGGCCACGGTGGGCGCGGCGCGGCCGTACCGTCCGAGTTGGGGATGGAAACGCATCTCCTGGTAGAGCCAGGGCGCCTGGAGATAGACCGAGCCGAGCATGAACAACGCCATCGCCAGCACGAGCGCCCCCGAGATCCGCGTGAGCAGGATCTGCTGGTCGAAGACGAAGCTCCCGATCGATGTGGCGGACACGCCCAACAGGACGAACACCGCACCGAATCCGAGGACGAACAGGCCGGTGTCGCGGGTCACGGCCAGCGCGTTCGAGCGCTTCGACTCCTGCAGCTCGCCGACGTCGAGGCCGGTGACGACCGAGAGGTAGCCGGGCACCAGTGGCAGTACGCACGGCGAGGCGAAGCTGATCAGGCCGCCGCCGAACGCGACGGCATAGGTGACCGGCGTGATGGCGCCGTCGGGGTCGATCATGGGCGGGATCCCCGGGGCGCGCGGCGGAGTGCCACCCGTCGTCGCATGGCGCACGGAACCCCCGGCGTGCGCCGGGGCATTCCCACCCCCTCGAATCCGCCCGCGGCTAGCTCTCGGCGGGGCCGCGAAGCACGACGATGTACTCGTTTGCCGACAGGACGGCGGCTGCGAGCTCGTTGAGTCGGTCGGCGTCGATCGCAGCGGCCACTGCAATCCGTTCCGGCACGGTCAGCGGCGTCTCGTCGGGGTACAGGTACGTGCGGTGCAGGCGTTCGGCCCAGAACGCGTTGGTCACCAACTCGTTGTCCCGCCGCACCTGCTCGGACGCGGTGGCCGCTTCGGTCGGGTCGATGCCCCCGGCGACGAGATCGGCGACGATGGCGTCGACCTCGGCGACGATGGCGTCGAGCCCGTCGGGATCTCCCCCGACCTCCACGAACGTCTCGACGAGCCGAATCGGCTCGTCGGCGGCGGCGATCGACACCGACGGCGAGTACGTCGCTCCGAGAGCTTCCCGCAGCCGGTCGCGCAGTCGGATGCCGAACACGTTCTCGAGCGCCGCCAGCTCGATCTCGGTCGCCTGGTCCACGTCGAACGCCGCGGTGTAGAGCATCGTCACCTCGCCCTGCGCGTCCTGACCGACGGCGATACGCCGCTCGGTGATGCCCTCGGGCGGCGGCGGCTGGAGGTCTCGGAAGCCGTCGGGCTCCCCGTCGGAAGGCAGAGTCCCGAGGTATCTGGCGGCGAGGTCGACCATGGCGTCCAGCTCGAAGTCGCCCACGATGGCGAACGCCGAGCCCGCGCTGTCACCGAAGGCGCGCTGGTGGACGTCGAGGATCGCGGCCGGCGTGAGATCGTCGAGGTCCTCGACGGTGGGCAGCGGCGCCCAGCGCTGGTCGTCGCCGTAGCGGGCCTCGAGCAGCGCGACCGTGCCCGCCAGGAACGGCAGCTCCTCGGGGGCGTCCGCGAACGGACGCAGTTCGCCCACGACGGTGCGGAGCGCGGCGTCGGTTGCGTTGGCGCCCGTGATCAGCAGGTGGATCAGCTGCAGGACCAGCTCTGCGTCATCGCTGGACCCGCCGCCGGTGATCTGTTCGGTGGTCTCCGCGAGACCGACGCCCGCGCCGGCGATCCGGTCGGCCAGGAGTCGATCGAGCGCGACCTGGTCGACCGCGCCGAGGCCGGAGGACCCGATCACGTCGGGCAGCACGGCGGCCGCTGCGATCTCGGCGTCCGCCAGCAGCGATCGCCCTCCCGGGCTGACGCCGTCGACGAAGAACGCCTCGTCGGAGATCGTCGTCTGCTTCAGGAAGACGGTGACGCCGTTCGCGAAGTCGAGACGGGTGGAATCCAGCGGACCGATCGTGCGGCGCTCGACGATCTCGGCCGGTTCGGGGGCGTCCATCAGTCGGTCGACGGCGGCGGTCGAGTCGGTCCGTTCGGCCACGCCGGCCGCGGAGACCTCGGCGTACAGCTCACGTACCTGGGTCTCGTCGGGCAGGACGCCGATGTCGTCCTCGGGACCGAGAACCACGACCTGGGGTGCCCGACCGGCGATCGAGGCCAGGTACGCGGCCTGGACGTACGTCGTCGTCATGTCCTGGAGCAACGAGCGTTCCAGTTCGATCCAGTCGTCCCACGACAGCGAGGCCTCGCCCCCCAGGTGGTGGTCGACGTACTCGGCCGCGTAGTCGACGTCCTGGCGTGTCGATCGTCCGGCGTAGGTCTGCTCCACCTCGGCGAGGCGAGCCGCGACGGCCCGATCGAGCTCCGCTTCGGTGAAGCCGCCGTCGCGGACACGACGCAGCTCCACGAGGAGCGCCTCGAACGAGTCGAGCAACGCAGCGGGCTCCGCCTGAGCGATCAGCCCGGGCGTCGCCATCCCGCGTGCCAGAGGGGTGACGCTGGTGCCCGCGTCCAGGAAGGCGGCATCGCCCCGCGTCACGTCGTCGGCGAACCGCTCGTCGATGATCGTCGACGCCAGGTCGACCCCCATCGCCCGCCGGTAGTCGCCCGCGGTCACCACCGGACCGCCCGGACCGGGCAGCACGAGCTCGATGAAGGCGCCGGGGAGCTCCGGGTCGGCCAGCCGCCGATAGGCGAACGTCGCGGCGTCGTCGATCTCGTCGACCGGAGGAGGACGAGGGTCGTCGGGGCCGCCGAGGCCGTCGAAGCGATCTGCGATCGCGGCCTCGACCGAGTCGACGTCGACGTCGCCGACGACGATCACCGCCATGAGGTCCGGGCGATACCAGTCTTCGTAGAACCTCCGGAGGGGTTCCTCGGTCATGGCCTCGATGGCATCGCGCTCTCCGATGGGCTCCCGCCCCTCGAGGCTGGTGCCTGCGGTCAACAGATCGCCGTAGACGTCGAACACCCGGCTCCCCAGGCCCTGATCTCGCAGCCGCCACTCCTCGAGGATGACGCCTCGCTCGGCCACCACCTCATCGGGATCGACGGTGGCCTCGGACGCCCACTCGCGCAGGACCCCCAGGGCGAGGTCGAACAGCTCGCCATCGTCGGTGGGGACCGACAGTTGGTACACGGTCTCGTCGTAGGACGTGTAGGCGTTGACGTCGGGGCCGAACTCGCTGCCGAAGGACTCCAGGATGCTGATGAGCTCGTTCGCCGGGTACGCCGTCGTACCGTTGAACAGCATGTGCTCGAGGAAGTGCGCCACGCCGGACTGGTCGTCGTCCTCCGACGATGACCCGGCGTCGACGGCGAGACGCAACTCGGCGCGCCCACCGGGAGCCGTGTTGCGCCGGATGTAGTACGTGAGCCCGTTGTCGAGGACGCCGGTCCTGACCTCGTCGTCGAAGGGCAGCACCTCGTCGTCGCCGGGGAACGACGGGACCTCGACCGCCGGGGTGAGGCCCGGCGCCGCAGGGGTCGGCACCGGCGCGGGCGTGGCTGCCGGCGCCTCGGTCGGCGTGCTCTCGACCTCTTGGGCTGCCGTGGGGCTGGGCGCTGGGGTGGGGCCGGCCGCGCGCTCCTCGTCACCCGAGCCGCTACACGCGGCCGCGACGAGCCCGACCGCCAAGGTGATGGCCGCCGCGCGCGCCCGACGAGAAGCACGGTGTCTGCCCACGCCGCGAGCGTACCGGTCGGCCACCACCCAGCCGGGCCGGGTGGGACTGGTGGCCACCGAATCTGACGGTGCGTCAGAATGAGGGCGATCACCACGGAAGGGGTGCCGGTGTTCATCGACCTCGATGACGAGCAGGCCGCGCTGCGGGACGAGCTGAAGGCGTACTACGCCGAGCTGATGAACCCCGACGTGCGTCGTGAGATGGAGCACGAAGAGGGCACGGGTCCGATCCGGCGGCGCATCGTCGAGCAGCTCGGGACCGACGGGTGGATCGCGATGGGATGGCCCGAGGAGTACGGCGGCCAGGGCAAGAGCGCCGTGGAGCAGTTCATCTTCTACGACGAGACGATGCGGGTCGGCTCGCCGGCGCCGATGCTGACGATCAACACGGTGGGGCCGACGATCATGGACTACGGCACTCCCGAGCAGAAGGAGTTCTTCCTCCCCGAGATCGCGGCGGGCCGGCTCCACTTCTGCATCGGCTACTCCGAGCCCGACGCAGGCACGGATCTGGCCTCGCTCGCCACGCGGGCGGTGCGCGACGGCGACGAATACATCATCAACGGCCAGAAGACCTGGACCAGCCTGGCGCTGGGCTGCGACTACATCTGGCTGGCCGCCCGGACCGACCCCGACGTCTCGAAACACAAGGGCATCTCGCTGTTCGCGATCCCGATCGACACGCCCGGCATCACCCTCGAACCCCTGAACCTGCTCTCCACGCACAACATCAACCACACCTTCCTCGACGACGTGCGCGTCCCGGCGACCTCGATCATCGGCGAGGAGAACCAGGGGTGGCGCCTGATCACGAGCCAGCTCAACCGAGAGCGGGTCACGCTCTGCTCGTCCGCCATGGTGGAGCGGGCGCTCGAGAACGCCGTGGCCTTCGCTCGGGAGACCAGCCGGGCGGACGGGACGCCGGTCATCGACATCCCGTGGGTGCGACGCAACCTCGCCGAGGTGAGCGCCGAGCTCGAGTACCTCCGGCTCCTCAACTGGAAGGTGGCCTGGAGCGTGGCCACCAACTGGCACACCCCGGTGCCTTTTGCCCCTCCCCACGTGCCACCCTGCATGCCTCCCACCGCCGGTCTCACCCTTGCCACCCCTTGTGCCCTCCACTTTGGCATCCCCCGTACTCCTTTCAACCTTAGCATCCGTCTCACTCACAGGTGCAGGGTTTTCAACATCAGGCCCAACGTGGGCTATGTCAGCGCCACCTCGTGTATCTGAGTAGTCGTCTACCAGAACGGTTTCCTTGCTGTAGGGCCCCTACCGCTGCTTCTGTACCGCTGCCGTACCGCCCCCCTTGACCCCTGTAGCAACCCTATTTCTGCTGGGTTTGGTGGGCCCATTGTCCTGTCTGACGGTGTCACCACCATCCCCTTCTGTGTAGCCCAAGATATGCCCCATACTCCGGACCACCTGCACCATAGTAGGCCTGGAGCTGGGCTACGGTGCCAAACACGCATGGACCAGCTCCCCCAGGGCCTACACCTAAGCCACACCCTTACCCACCAGCTCCACCCCATCAGGGAGTAGTTCCAAAACCCTATGGTGGTCAGTTAACACCGCCCGGGCGGCGGCAATGCCCCCGGTGTCCACATGGTCCCCACCAAGACAGTCCAACATGAACACGCCAAACTGGTACACATCGCTAGCCGCGGTGTACTAGTGGGACTAAAACACCTCCGGAGGGGTGGCCATGGCTAGCCCGGCCTAATGCACCCTCCAGCTTCTACGCAGCTGCCCAGCAGAGCTGTCCACCGGCAGCGGGCTTGGGGATGCATAGTGCTACTGGAGCGTTTATTTGTCCGTTGTTTGGCATATGGAAGCATCTGAGATCTCGTGGTGTCCCTCACTATCCACCAAGGGTTACAATCCAACCCCTGCTGAGCTCTCAGCCTCGCTAGACCCCCCAGACCACAGCCGGTTGTGTACACCACTGCTTCTACTTGTCGCTGTGGTAACCGTTGCGTCTATCTACCGGACAGTGGACCCCCCCGGCGACACCTCCCCCTCAACGTGGCTGTCCCGCCCAAACTCACGTGGCAGAGACGAGGTCCGCACGTGTTCGCGGGCGGCCTGGCTCCCAAAAAAGTCGTTGGGAGTGGGGCCGCCCCCGCTGTGATACGGGCGGTGGGAAGCACGTGGAGGACGCTGTATTGTGGCTATCAGGCTCCCCAAACTGGCTTTTCGCAGGGGGCCCTACTCTGCAAAGTCTCCGAGGCACACCGCGCCACTTGTTTGGTGCACAAACACGCTGCTGATGCTGATCCCCCTATGCAGCAGGGTCCCATAAGGATTCCAGTGAAGATAGGCAACCGCCTAAGCTACAGCATACCCAACCCACAGCCTCCACTGCAGCTACGGTGGGGACGGCGCCGTCGCAAACACGTGGCGCAGGGAGCAAAACCCGCCGAAATCAAACATGACGTAGTGCCGTGTGGGCGTGAGGCAGTAGCCCACCACGTGCAGCATGTGCTCGTGCTGCAGGCGCACCAGCAAGCGCACCCTGCGCTCAAGGCTGGCAGACTACGCCGCGGAGTGCACGTACATCACTTTCACAGCGACCTACCGGGCGTCCCCCAGCACACCCCCATACACCAACCCCCGGTACCCTTCCCCTAACAGATTGCTGCTATTAAAATCGCCCGTGCTTTTCAACATGACCTGCTGCGTGAACTCCCTGGGGGGGGCTAACGCCGCTTTGATGGAGTCCCGCCGGGGGGTTACCGCCAGGCCATCGAGCACGTGGGGCTAGTGAGCAACGTGGCGGCCCACCCCGTCCATCTTTTAGTAGGCCCCCTTATTGCGCAGGACCGGAGACCGCAAGCCATGTTTAACGCGGAGCCCCATCGCGAGCCTCGCGTCCGTTGTCGCCGCCATTTCGGACAGCTCCGAGGCCGAAATGCTGCTCCCCGAAGCATCCAGGTAGTGGCGCACGTTGCGTACCAAACACCGCAGCAGACAGTAGGCTATAGCCAGCAGAGCCACCGCGGCAGCGGCGACCAACACGGCAACATACGCGGGGGGCTATCCACGGACCCATTCGCCGATTGTATCTATTGGTGGGGCCGGGAAGCTATCCCCTGTTGCTGTATCAATCGGGGGAGGAAGGCCTGCTGGTGAGGCCTCTCCAATGGCAACTGAGTGGAATGGTGGTGCAGACGGGTGTGAGGGCTAGGGTTTGGATTCCAGTGCTTTCGATGGTGAAGGGACTAGGCC
>JBCCFK010000025.1:0-24022 GCA_039029775.1 Actinomycetota bacterium
CTGACTTTGGATCAGGAGGTCGTGGGTTCGATCCCCACCCGGCCAGCTCAGTCCAGCGTGATCACGATGGCGCAGCGATCGGCCTCGGCCTTTCGGGAGACCAGGCCGCGCACCTTGCCGAGCGCCTGGACGAGGGTGACCTGCCAGCCGTACTTGGCCTTGATGGCCGCCATCACCGCCTCCATCTCGGCGCCGTGCACGACGACGCCGGTGCCGTCGACCGGGCTGGTGCCGTCGGTGACGTTGCCGCGCGCATCCGACGGCTGCAGCTGGACGCGGCCGTCGTTGTGGAGCCGCTTCACCTTCCAGGAGCCGTCCTCGGTGGTGAATCCGAGCCTGCCCTCGCCGACATCGGCGATCCACACCGGCAGCGACTTCGGGGTGCCGTCCTGCTTGTAGGTCGTGAACGACACGTACTTCTCGTCTGCGAGGGTCATGGCCGAGAGCCTAGGACGATGGCCGGCCATAGGCTTGCGCCGTGCTGACGCTTCCGGTGCTGGACATGGCCGACTTCCTCGCCGACCCGTCCACCGACGGCGGTCGCCGCTTCGTCGACGAGTTGCTGGCGGCAGCTCACGGGCCGGGGTTCGTCTACCTGACCGGCCACGGCGTCGACCCGGCCCTCGACGTCGGGATCTTCGACCAGGCGCGAGCGTTCTTCGCGCTGCCCGCGGACGAGCGTGAGGCGTTGGCCATCGAGCACTCCGCCGCGTTCCGTGGCTACACGGTCCTCGGCGACGAGCGGACCAACGGCGAGTCCGACTGGCGGCACCAGCTGGACCTCGGCCCGGAACAGGATGCGCCCGATCCTGGGGCGGGCGGTCCCGCCTGGCTCCGCCTCCGTGGACCGAACCAGTGGCCGCCGAGCCTCCCGTCGATGCCCGGCGCCGTCCTGGGCTGGATGGCCGCGATGGACGCCGTCGGGTTGGGCGCGCTGCGGGCGCTCGCGCTGGGTATGGGCCAGCCCATCGATCGGTGGGACGGCGGCTTCGTGCCCGAGTCCGACGTGCATCTCAAGATCATCCACTACCCGCCGCGTCGGGAGACGGCCGCCGATCAGGGGGTCGGCCTGCATCGTGACACCGGGCTGCTGACCTTCATCGCCCAGGACGACACCGGGGGCTTGCAGGTGCAGCTCGGCGATGAGCTGATCGACGCGCCCGCGGTCGACGGCGCCTACCTCATGAACCTCGGCGAGATGTTGGAAACCGCGACCGACGGCTACCTCCGGGCGACCCCCCATCGGGTGGTGAGCCCCGTCGACGGGCCCGGTCGGATCTCGGTCGCGTACTTCTTCAACCCGCGATTCGAGTCGCCGTTCCTCCCGATCGAGCTGCCACCGGAGCTCGCGGTCGACGCGCCAGGTGCGAGGCGCGAGGTCGATGGTCCGATCTTCGAGGTGTTCGGGGAGAACAACCTGAAGACGCGGCTGCGCTCGCATCCCGACGTGGCACGGCGTCACTACGCCGACGTGATCTGAGCACGGCCGGTCGCCTCGAAACCCCTATGGGGGCAATAGGGGGAGCCCCCGATTCCGGGTGGCCGCGTGATTCGTACGTTGGTGTTCAAGCACAGCGCACGGAGCGCTGGGACGACACAGCGCACGGAGCGCCGGACAGCACAGCGGGGAGCTGATCACGATGGCAATCACCACCACCCACTTCACCGAGAACTTCGACAACGACGACACCTTCGAAGCGTTCGTCGCCGACACCATGGCCTCCTTCGAGGGCGAGGTCGTCAGCCAGAGCCGGGCGATGGACGTCCTGCTCGACTGCTACAACGCGGCCGCGAGCCACTCCGCCCGAGAGCTGGTCACCGAGTACCTGGCCGACATCCAGCATCTGTCCGCCGTCACCACCGACGACCTGCGGGACATGGCGGCCATGGTCTGCATGGCCGCCGACGTCGACAGCGCCTTCGACCACCTCGAGATGCACGACTGCGAGTTCGACGACTGAGCGCTCGACGGCAGCTCACCGATGACCTGAGCACGACCCCCCCTCTGAACAGAATCGAGATCCCCCTCGGGTCGGCCGACCGTTGCTTGCGGGAGCGACGGTCGGCCGTCTCGCGTCCGGGGTCAGGGGATGCTGCAGAGGAGTTTCGAGAAGTTGGCGTCGTTGCGTCGGAAGTCGATGCGTTCGCCGCGGGCCGTGAACGTCGCTCGGCTGCCGAGTACGTGCAACGTCCCGTCGACGTGAACGCCGAGCCACGACTCGGGTATCCAGTCGGTCGACTCCCAGGATGTGCCACCAGCGCTGACCGAGGAGTTCAGACAGTTGCTGTACAGCGTCACGTCGTGCTCCTCGCCGTGGAGCACGGGCGCATACTGGTACCAGACGACGCCCGAGAGCATCAGCACCAGCAGAAGTGCCGGGACCGCCGTCGTCGCCCGGTCGGGCACCCACCGCAGGTTCATGCCGGGCCTCGGTTGCCGGCCGCACGGATCGCGTCGGCCGTCTGGCGAAGGACGCAGGTCATGGCAGAACCATCGGCACGCCGGCCGGGTCGGTTGAGTCGGGGCTGCGGCGGGCCCGACCCGGCGGTCTGGCACCATGGACTCATGGCGGAGGGTCGACGACTCGGCTCCGCGGCCGAGCCATGGGAACGGTTGGGGGTCCGGGGCTGGATCGGGCTGATCGTTCTGATTGCCGCGCTCGCCTGGACCGGCTGGTACTTCTTCATTCGTCACGAGGTCCCCGGGCTCGCCGAGGCCCGCGACCGTTGGCGCTCGACGGGGCCGGCCAGCTATGAGTTGGACTACACCGTCGGCGCCCAGGTCAGTGTTCCCGTTTCGGTCGTCGTCGTGGACGGGCAGGTCGTGGGCTTCGACCTGCCCGATGAGTACGCCGAGGCCGATGGTCTCGGACCGTGGTCGATCGACGAGATGTTCGATGTCGTCGACGACCGCTCCACCGTGACGGCGGAGTTCGACGCCACCCTCGGGCATCCGGTCCGGGCGTCCTTCGACCCGGACGAGGGCGCCGACGACGACGAGTGGCGGATCCGGGTGGTCTCGCTCCGTCCCCTCGTCGAGCCCGCCGCCGGCTGACCCCGCGTCGCCGTCGAGTGAGCAGAACTAGGGTGCCGCCATGACTGCAGTCGAGACCGTCAACGAGTTCATCCGCCTGATCGACGCCAAGGACATCGAGGGCGCGGTCGCCCTGTGTGCCGAGGACGTCGAATACGACAACGTCCCCATGGGCAAGAACATGGGTCGAGCCGCGGTGCTCGAGTTCCTGATGCCGATGGTCGCCGGTGTCGACGAGGTCCAGTTCATCGTCCACCGGCAGACCGCGACGGGCAACGTCGTCATGAACGAGCGCACCGATCGCTTCTCCAAGGGCGGCGTCAGTGCGGACATCCCCGTCGCCGGCGTCTTCGAGGTGAACGACGAGGGCGAGATCACACTGTGGCGCGACTACTTCGACATGGGATCGGTCGCCGCGATCATGGAGCTGCTCGGCGCCGGCTGATCCGGCTGCGGCTCAGCGCTTGCGCAGCAGCATCTCCGGATACGCCACGAGGAACTCGTCGAGGTCCGACGACATCCGCTTGAAGACGTCCGGGTAGCGCGAGATCACCTCGACGCCGTACAGATCGAGGTGCTCGAAGGAGTGCACGGTGTCGACCATGTGGCTCCGGGAGTCGAAGAGCTCACGGAACTGCGCCAGCGACCACTCGTTGCAGTACGAGTGGTAGATCGGTTCGCGGTGGGTCTCCTCGATGAAGTCGTCGATCGTCTCGCGTTCGAAGAGGACGGGCGCGAACGGCACGCCGAGGCGGGCGCCGGCGTGGAGGCCCTCGGACGAGCGATAGAGCGGGCCGTAGCGGACATAGAGCAGGCCGCCGGGACGACACACGCGAATGGCCTCGTCGAGCGCGCCCACGGGGTCGTCGAAGTGCTCGAACGCGTCGTGGGAGATCACCAGGTCGAACGCGTCGTCGGGCAGCGGCATGTCGGACGCCGAGGCCTTCACGAACTCGACGCCGGCGGGCACGACACCGGGGTCGAGCTCGTCGGACTGGTGGTCGTTCGCGGTGACGGTCTTGCCGTGCTCGGTGGCCATCAGCATCGCCATGACGCCGTCGCCGACGCCGGTCTCGAGCACGGTCTGGCTCGTGGCCCACTCCTTGCCGATCAGGGCGGCCATGACCTCGATGCGGCGAGCGGCGCGGTCGCGGATGGCGATGGAGGTCCAGTGGGCATCGATGGTGCCTGCCGCCTGGGCCGGGAACTCCCGGTCAAGCTGCCGCAGCACGTCGATGTCGAGGCGGCCCTCTGCGGGACGGGCGGCGTCGAGGGCCCGCGCGATGCCGTGACGGCGGACCATCAGCCGCTGCGCGCGAGCCTTGGCGGCGTACACCAACGGCTGCGGAGCCCTGGTCAGGAGTTGCTGTTTCAGCACGTCGAGCATCCTTGTCCCACCTTCCTGGGAACTATCGGTCCGAAGACCGACGCCTTGAGGCTCTTCCTCCCGCCGGTTCGGTGCTTTCGCGGCACCGGATCGATGACCGAAATCTACCAAGCGCTCGGGCTCGGTGGGAGGGCGACCGAGGGGCGTTCCGGCCACACGCGGGTGGTCAGAGTCGCCGCCACATGATGTGCACGGCGGTCGGTCCGAGGTCCGCGTGATCGAAGGCCTCCGGCACCGTCCCGACGATCTCGAAGCCCAGCGATCGCCAGAGTCCCACGGCGCGCTCGTTGGACGCGACGACGGCGTTGAACTGCATGTGCGTGAAGCCGCGACGCACCGCCTGGTCGATCACCCAGCCGCCGAACCTGCGACCGATCCCATGTCCTGCGGCATCGGGTGCGACCATCCACCCGGCGTTGGCGACGTGGCGGCCGAGACCCTGGGCATTCGGCTTCACGTACGCGGTCGCCACGATGTCGCCGTCGAGTTCGGCGACGTAGGTCGTGCGATCGGCTGTGCCGTCGGGCATCCAGCTCGCGAACGCATCGTCGGCTGTGATGTCGGGTGGGTAGGCGTAGGTGTCCCCGGTCGCCACCACGGCCGCGAAGATCGGCCAGATCCGGTCCCAGTCCTCGGTCGCGGCGGGCCGGAACGCGAGTGTGTCGGGCTCGTCGGTCACGGTGTCACCGTAGGGCAGTCGGCCCTGTGCCGGACCAGGAGCGAAAGCCTCCTCCCGCTGTCGGTCCACGTGACTAAGCTCCGCGTCGATGCCCAGCTCATCGCCCTCGAGTCCGCGCTCACCACGGCACTCGGTCCTCGTCGTCGCGACGGGAGCCACCGAACGGATGCACAGCCGGCGTCCACAGCCACTGCATCTGCTGTGCGGACGACCCATGGTCCAGTACGTGGTCGACGCGGTGCGGGGGCTCGACCCTCAGCGCATCGTCGTCGTGGCCGGCGATGGCGCCGACCAGGTCGAGAAGCGGCTCGCCGAGACCGTCGCCGATCCGCGCCTCGTGGTGGCCGAGCAGCGTTCGGCACGCGGCAGCGCCGAGTCGGTGCTCCTCGGCCTCGAGGTCTTCGCCGACGACTTCGGCGAGGACGACCTGCTGATCGTCCCGGGCAACATGCCGCTGCTGCGCGCCGACACGGTGGAAGCGCTGCTGGGTGCGCACCAGGAGTCCGGGCGAGCGATCACCGTCCTCGGCGTCGACGAACCCGCGGCCGAGAACACCGGTCGATTGATTCCGGGCCGTGAGCCCGGGTCGGTCGATCGAGTCGCGAGCTCCGACGAGTCGGTGGTCGAGCCGTGGCTGAATGCCACCGGAGTGATGGCGGTCCGCCGGTCCCTGCTCGCGCCCGCGATCCGCCGGGCCCGGCCCGATGCCGCCAGCGGCAGGGTCGAGCTCCACAGCGTCGTCGAGGTCCTGACCGGGGCCGGCCACCAGGCTGCCGCCGTCGAGCTCGGCGACGTGTCCGAGGCCCGACCCGTGCTCGACCGCGTGCAGCTCGCGTCGGCGGAGGCCGCGATCCGCCGACGGACCAACGAGCACTGGATGCGTCGAGGCGTGACCATGCTGGACCCCGACCGAACCTATGTGGACACCACGGTTCGGCTCGCCCCTGACGTCACGCTGTTTCCGGGCACGATGCTGCAGGGCAGCACCGTGGTCGGAGCCGGCGCCGAGATCGGCCCGGACACGCGACTCGACGATTGTGCGGTGGGCGCGTCGGCGCGAGTAGAGAAGACGATGGGTCGCGAGGCCGAGATCGGGGAGGGGGCCCAGGTGGGTCCGTTCGCCGTGCTCGACCCGGGGTCCCACGTGGCGGCCGGTGTGGCAACCGGACCGTTCCATCACGCTCGCTCGAGCGAGCCGACCAGCCACGCCCGACCCTGACCCAGGACTCACCATGGAACTGATCACCAAGAAGCGTCTGCACCTCATCTCGGGGCGCTCCAACCTGCCTCTGGCCGAGGAGATCGCCACGCATCTGGGTGTCGAGCTCAGCGAGCCGAACCTCGGCGAGTTCGCCAACGGCGAGATCCACTGCAAGTTCGGGGAGTCGGTCCGCGGGGGCGACGTGTTCATCGTCCAGTCGCACACCGCCGCGGACGGCAAGACGATCAACGACTCGATCATGGAACAGCTGATCATGGTCGACGCCGCTCGGCGGGCATCGGCGAAGCGGATCACGGTCGTCTGCCCGTTCTACGGGTATGCCCGCCAGGACCGGAAGGCCGAGGGGCGCGAGCCGATCACCGCCCGCCTGCTGGCCAACATGTTCTCCGCTGCCGGGACCGGTCGCATGGTGAGCGTCGACCTCCACAGCGGCCAGATCCAGGGGTTCTTCGACAAGCCGGTCGATCATCTGACGGCCATGCCCGTCCTCGTCGACTACATGCGGGGACTCGGCGACGACCTCGTCATCGTCTCCCCCGATGCCGGGCGGGTGAAGGTGGCGGAGCGCTACGCCAACGACCTCGCCGCGGACCTCGCCATCGTCCACAAGCGTCGGGTCAAGGGCCAGAAGAACACCGTCGAGGCCCGCGACGTCGTCGGTGAGGTCGAGGGACGGACCTGCGTGTTGATCGACGACATGATCGACACCGGCGGGACGATCGTCGCCGCCGCCGAGCAGCTCGCAGAACGAGGCGCCAGCCGCATCTTCGCCTGCACCACCCACGGCGTCTTCTCCGATCCCGCCATCGACCGCATCAAGAACTCGGTCATCGAGAAGGTGGCCATGACCAACACGCTGCCGCTCCCGTCGGAGAAGCAGTGCGACAAGATCGAGGTGCTGTCGGTCGCGGCCATCATCGCCAAGGCGATCGATGCCGTCTTCGAGGACACCTCGGTCAGCGAGATCTTCGGTGGAAGGAACCTCAGCTAGCCATGGAACTCGACGGCGCACGCGTACTGATCACCGGTGCCTCCAAAGGCATCGGTGCCGAGATGGCCCGGCACTTCGCGGCCGCCGGATCCGAGGTCGTGCTGTCCGCGCGGACCGAGTCGGCCATCGACGACCTGGCCGAGGAGCTCGGCGGCCACGCCGTGCCCTTCGACGCCGCCGATCCGGCGAGCGTCGCCGGGTTCATCGACCGCGTCGAGGACCAGGTCGGTCCGATCGACGTGCTGGTGAACAACGCCGGTGTCGAGACGAGCACCCTCATCGAGGACACCGATGAGGCCGACATCGAACGCACGATCCGCATCAACCTCATCACTCCCGAGCAGCTGACGCGCCAGATCCTGCCGAAGATGCTGGAGCGGGGGAGGGGTCACCTCGTCTACACGTCCTCGGTCGCCGCCACCATCGGCCAGGCGGGCATGTCGGTGTACTGCTCCACCAAGGGCGGGCTCACCCGGTTCGCCGAGGCCGTGCGGATGGAGATGAAGAAGGCGCCGATCGACGTCACGATCCTCCACCTGGGCCCGATCGACACCGAGATGTGGGATCGCCTCGAGGACGAGGCCGGTATGCAGCGGGTCGTCGAACGCGGCCTCAAGCTGGGGGCGATGGCCAAGGTCAGTGCCGAGACGGTTGCCGAGGAGACGATCAAGGCCGTGCAGAAGGGCAAGCGTGAGGTCCGGCTGCCCAGGCGCATGGCCGGCGGCGCCTTCCTGAACGGGCTCAACACCCGGTCCTTCGAGGCGCTCGGCGCAGGTATCGACCCCAGGGCCGAATTCGGGAAATAGTCGATAGCATCGAAGGTCGGTTTCAACCCACCGGAGAACTGTCGTGGCCGAATTGGTTTTGCAAGCAGAGCTTGGTCGTGAGCTCGGGTCCAGCGCGACCCGGCGACTGCGACGCGAGAACAAGATCCCGGGCGTCCTGTACGGCCTGGGCGACGAGCCCGTGTCCGTGGCCGTCGCCTACGGCGAGCTGCGCGCCGCACTGAGCACCGACGCCGGTCTCAACCAGCTGATCAGCCTCGACATGGGCGGTGACCAGGCCCTGTCGATCGTCAAGGAGCTGCAGCGGCATCCCGTGCGCGACGAGGTCATCCACGTGGACTTCCTGCGTGTCGACCCCAACCAGGAGATCGCCGTCGACGTGCCGATCATCCTCGAGGGCGACGCCCGAAAGGTCACCGACGAGAACGGCATGGTCGACCAGACGTTGTTCAGCCTCACCGTGCTGGCGACGCCGACCACCATCCCCAACGAGGTCACCGTCGACATCTCCGAACTCGAGATCAACGAGTCGGTCCGCGTCGAAGACATCTCGCTTCCGTCCGGTGTCCGCACCGAGGTGGATCCCGAGGAAGCGGTCGCCGTCGGTACCGTCACCCGTTCGACCCTCGAGGCCATCGCGGCCGAGGAGGCAGCCGAAGAGGGTGAAGAGGTCGAAGGCGAAGCCGCCGAGGCCGACGGTGGCGATGACGCAGGCGACGGCGATGCCGACGCCGGCGACGACGACTGAGTCACCGACCGATGCTGCGGCGCGGCCGCAACGACCGTCGGGCCAAGAAGAGCTTCTCCGAGACGCCGGCTGACCTGCTGGTGGTCGCTCTCGGCAATCCCGGGAGCAAGTACGAGCACACGCGCCACAACATCGGCGTGGAGGTGCTCAACGTCCTCGCGGAGCGCCACGACGGGCGTCTGAAGAAGGGGCGGGAGCTCGCCCTGGTGGACGAGGTTCGCATCGGCGCGTCCAGGGTCGCGCTCGCGTTCCCGCAGACGTTCATGAACGAGTCGGGAAGATCGGTGATCGAGCTGGTCCGACGCCACGGCATCGAGGACCTCGACAAGTTGCTCGTCGTCCACGACGAGTTGGACATCCCGGTGGGACGGTTCAAGGTCAAGCTCGGCGGCGGACTGGCCGGCCACAACGGCCTCAAGTCGATCAAGCAGCACCTCAAGACCGACGAGTTCGGTCGCCTCCGCCTCGGGATCGGTAGCCCCCACGGCAACCAGCGCGGCGCCAACTACGTCCTCGGGCGACCGTCCCAACGCGAGTGGGAGGAACTCCACGTCGTGATCGAGGAGGCCGCCGACGCCGTCGAGCTCATTCTCGCCCAGGGCTACGAGCCGGCCATGAACCGCTACAACACGACGAGCTGACGTGGCCCTCATCGATCTGGCGACGACGCTCCGCGACCAGCCCGCGATTCTGGCGACGATCGGTCGGACCCACCCCGTGGTGGCCGTGCCCGAGCCGGCCCGAGGCTACGCCCTCGCGGCCGTCGCCGAGCTGGGGGAGCGGCGGCCCGTCGTCATCGCGACGCCGTCGGGCGTCGACGCCGAGCGCATCGAACGCGACCTGACCACCTTGCTCGGACCGGGATCCGTGGCGCTGTTCCCCGCCTGGGAAACGCTTCCCTTCGAGCGGGTCAGTCCCGGGATCGAGACCATGGGCCGCCGAAACCAGGTCCTCTGGTCACTCGACGCTGCGCCCCCACAGGTGATCGTGGCGCCCGTGAGAGCCCTCGTGCAGCGCCTCGCTCCCGGCAGTGGTGGCGATCCGCTCGTGATCGGCGCGGGCGATGTCGTCGATCTCGACGAGACGGTCGAACGGCTCGTGAGCATGGGGTATCGCCGGGACGTGCAGGTGGAGCATCGAGGCGACATCGCCGTTCGTGGCTCCATCCTGGACATCTACCCGTCGACGGCCGACGCTCCTGTGCGTGTCGACCTGTGGGGCGACGAGGTCGACCGGCTCAGCGAGTTCGCGGTCTCCGACCAGCGGAGCACCGCCGCGCTCTCGGAGATCTCCGTCTTCGCCTGCCGCGAGCTGCTCCCCGACGACATCGTGCGGGCTCGCGCCGAGGACCTGATCGCCTCGGAGCCCTGGGGCCGGGAGCAGTGGCAACGAATCGCCGACGGCGAACTGTTCGACGGCATGGAGTCGTGGCTGCCGTGGCTGGCCGACCAGGACGAGGTCTTCTTCGATCGTGTGCCCGCCGACGCCCTGGTGGCGCTGGTCGAGCCCAACCGGGCGCGGGACCGCGCCACGGATCTGCTCGCCGAAGAGGCCGACCTGGCCGGCTCGCTGAGTCGGACCTGGGGGATCGAGGACGATCGAGAGTTCCCCCACCTGCACGTGCCGTTCGAGCGCCTGCTCGCCACGACGGATGCGCCGTTGGTCTCGCTCACGTCCATCCCGGAGAACCCGGACGTACCTGTGCTCGCAGCCTCGGGATGGGACCCGGGCAGCGGACGCACCGCGGACCCGGTCGGCTCGGTCGGCGACTTTCTCGGTCAGGGTTACGGGGTCGTGGTCGCAGCCGACGGTCAGGGTTCGGCCACGCGGTTGCAACGGCTGTTCGACGAGCAGGGCCTGGAGTTGCCGATCACCGATGCCGACGACCCCGGGCTGCTGCGCCCCGGTGGCCGGATCGTCGTGGCCCCGCTCGAACGCGGTGCCGTCTTCCCGGACGTCTCGCTGGCGGTGGTCACCGAAGCCGAGCTGACAGGTCGGCGTCGCAGCCACCGGCGCCAGCGAGCCCGCCGTCGCGACGCGCAGGGCTTCTTCGACGACCTGAAGACCGGCAGCTACGTCGTCCACCGCCAGCACGGTGTGGCCCGGTACGCGGGCATGGTCACGCGGTCGATCGGTGGGATGGAGCGCGACTACCTGCTGCTCGAGTACCGCGGCGGCGACAAGCTCTACATCCCGAGCGACCAGATCGACACCGTGCGTCACTACACCGGCGGTGACACCCCGACGCTGTCGAAGATGGGCGGGGCCGACTGGCAGAAGTCCAAGGCCAAGGTCCGGTCCGCGGTCCAGGAGATCGCCCAGGAGTTGGTCGTGCTCTACCAGAAGCGGGTGTCGGCGGAGGGCCATGGCTTCGCCGAGGACACACCGTGGCAGAGCGAGGTCGAGGCGGCGTTCCCGTTCCAGGAGACGCCCGACCAGTTGGTGGCCATCGACTCGATCAAGGGCGACATGGAACGCACGGTTCCCATGGACCGGCTGGTCTGTGGAGACGTGGGGTTCGGCAAGACCGAGGTCGCGCTCCGTGCTGTCTTCAAGGCGATCCAGGACGGCAAGCAGGTGGCGCTGCTGGTGCCGACGACCCTGCTCGCTCAGCAGCACTTCCAGACCTTCAGCGACCGGTTCGCGCCGTACCCCGTTCGGGTCGAGGTCCTCAGCCGTTTCCTGACACCGGGGCAGGCCAAGAAGGTGCTCGAGGGTGTGACCTCGGGCGAGGTCGACCTCGTGATCGGGACCCACCGACTCCTCTCCGCAGACGTGGAGTTCAAGAACCTCGGGCTGCTGGTGGTCGACGAGGAGCAGCGTTTCGGCGTCTCCGCCAAGGAAGCGATCAAGCAGCTCAAGACCAACGTCGACGTCCTCACGCTGACCGCGACGCCGATCCCACGAACGCTCGAGATGAGCCTGACCGGCATCCGCGATCTGACGATCCTGAACACCCCGCCGGCGGACCGGCAACCGATCCTCACCTACGTCGGTGAATACGACGAGCGGGCGGTGGCCGAGGCGATCCGGCGGGAGCTCCTGCGCGAGGGGCAGCTGTTCTTCGTGCACAACCGCGTCGCCGACATCGAGGACGTCGCCGCGGGCCTGCGGGAACTCGTGCCCGAAGCCAGGATCGCCGTCGCGCACGGGCAGATGGACGAGGGCACGCTCGAGCAGGTCGTGATCGACTTCTGGGAGGGCGAGTTCGACGTCCTGGTCTGCACGACGATCATCGAGTCGGGCATCGACATGCCCACCGTGAACACCCTGGTGGTCGACAGGGCCGAACTGCTGGGTCTCGGACAGCTGCATCAGCTGCGCGGGCGTGTGGGTCGGGCCGGGCAGCGGGCCTACGCCTACCTGTTCACCCCCCAGGATCGGCAGCTGAGCGAGGAGGCCTACGAGCGCCTCAAGACGATCGGCGAGTCCACCGAGCTGGGGTCGGGCTTCAAGATCGCCATGCGTGACCTCGAGATCAGAGGCGCCGGCAACCTGTTGGGCACCGGGCAGTCCGGTCACATCGCGGCGGTGGGCTACGACCTGTACTGCCAGTTGGTGACCGAGGCGGTCGCCGAGCTGAAGGGCGAGGTGCCCGAGGAAGCACCCGAGATCACCGTCGAGGTGCCGATCGACGCCCACATCCCCGCGGGCTACATCCCGAAGGAGGAGCTCCGCCTCGAGGCGTATCGGCGCCTGGCGGCGGCCACCACCGAGGAAGCGGTCGAGGACGTGCGCAAGGAGTGGGTGGACCGCTTCGGCCCCGTGCCCGAGCCCGGGGAAGCGCTGCTGGCCATCGCCCGCCTGCGGGTCGAGTGCCTGCGGATCGGCATCACCGAGCTGGCGATGGCGAAGGGACCCGGTTTCGGCGGACCCAACTACGTGGCGAAGATGTCGCCGGTGACCATGCGGATGAGCAAGGCCGTGCGACTCGATCGGCTGTACAAGGGCTCGCTCTACAAGGAGGAGCAGAAGCAGTTGCAGCTGGCCCTGAAGTCGAAGGCCGACGCACCGCAGTACCTGGTGCAGGCGCTCATCGATCTGTTCCCGGTCGAGGACTGACCCCCACTACCCTGACCCTCCGTGAAGCGCCTGATTGTCTCCCTCTGTCTTGTCGCCATCGTCGGCACCGCGTGCGCTGATGTCACCCAACCCGCGGTCGAGGTGAATGGCGACAGCATCGGCCGCGGCGAGATGCTCGACCTGATCCAGGACCTGCGTCCGCCGCTGGTCCCCGAGAACCCGCCGGTGTTGGACTGCACCATTCGCGACACCGCCGTGCAGGTCTCCATCGAGAACGCCCTCATCCGTGAGGAGATCGCCCGCCTCGGCGGTGCGGTCAACGACGACGACCGGACCCAGGCGTCGGCCCAGGCGGATCAACTGCTCCTCGGAGCCGCCGCACTGTTCTCCGAGGACGGCCGCCCGTTCATCGAGGAGACGTTCGGGCTGCGCAACGCCCTCGCCCGACTGGTCACCGCCGAGGAAGGGAACTCGGTCCTCCAGCGGCTCTTCGCAGACGCGGACGTGACCATCGACTCGCGATTCGGGGACTGGGTCGACGGGTCGGGCTTCGTGGCCCTCAGCCCCTGCGCGTGACCCGATGACCGGGCGTCCGCGGGTCACCATCGTCGGGTTGGGCCCGGCGGGCCCCGACCAGCTGACACCGGAGACGCTCGCCGTCCTCGACGGCGCCTCGCCGGTGATCCTTCGGACCCGTCGCCATCCCGCTGCCGATGCGCTGGGTGCCGCCGAGAGTTGCGACGATCTGTACGAGTCGGCGGACACCTTCGACGACGTCTACGACGCGGTCGTGGAGCGGGTGGTGGTCGCGGCAACCGAGTCGGGCCACGCGGTCTACGCCGTCCCCGGATCGCCGCTCGTTCTCGAACGGTCCGTCGAACGCCTGCGGCACGACGAGCGGGTCGAGGTGACGCTGGTGCCGGCGATGTCGTTCCTCGACGTCGCGTGGGCTCGCCTGGGGATCGACCCGGTCGAGGCCGGCGTCCGCCTCGTCGACGGCCATCTCTTCGCCACGGCCGCTGCGGGCGAACGCGGGCCGCTGCTCGTGGCGCACTGCCACAACCAGCGGGTGCTGTCCGACATCAAGCTGGCGGTCGACGAACCCGGCGACGAGCCCGTCGTCGTGCTCCAGGGTCTCGGTACCGCCGACGAACGGATCCTCGAGGTCGCATGGGCGGATCTCGACCGTGAGGTCGAGGCCGACCATCTGACGAGCATCTACATCCGGTCGCTGGCCTCGCCGGTCGGTACCGAGCTGCTCCGGTTCCAGGACCTCGTCGCCACCCTGCGTCGCGAGTGTCCGTGGGACCGCGAGCAGACGCACCGATCGCTGCGGCGCCACCTCATCGAGGAGGCGTACGAGGTGCTCGAGGCGATCGACGCGTTCGATCCCGAGACTGGCCAGGGGGCCGATGATCTCGAGGAGGAGTTGGGGGACCTGCTGTTCCAGGTGTTCCTGCACTCGGTGCTCGCCGCAGAGGAGGGCTGGTTCGAACTCGCGGATGTGGCCCGAAGCGTGCACGACAAGCTCTACGACCGACACCCGCACGTGTTCGGCGGCGAACAGGTCGACGGCACGGACGAGTTGATCGTCTCGTGGGAGGCGCGCAAGGTCATCGAGAAGGGTCGGGCCTCGGTTCTCGACGGCGTCCCGGCTGCCTTGCCCGCGCTGTCGCTCGCCGAGAAGACGGTGAAGAAGGCCGGTGCGATCGGGGCCCCCGTCCCGGAGTCGCTGACCGCGGCCCTCGCCGATCGGCTCGCCGCCGTCGCCGAGCGCCCCGGCGATGACACCGTCGGCGCCGCGCTGATGTCGCTCGTCGCCCATGCGCGCGGCGCTGGAGTGGATCCCGAGATGGCGCTTCGTGAAGCGGTGAAACAGGCTGCGGACGAGGTGCGGGCCTTCGAGGCCCGAGCCGGCGATTGAGCGGGCACAGCGTCGCCCGATCGCGCGGAAAGTGACATCGATGTAGTTTCGATGTCCGACAGGTCATCCTCGCAGGTCACGAGCGAGTTTGACAAAAGCCCCCGTGAGCAGGGGTTCGAGGGCTACGGTTGGCGCACGTTCCCCAGGAACAACAGCAGCCACACAACGGGCGTTTCCCCAGGTCGGCAGCAAATTCGCGCGGATCGCGCGAATTTGCACGTCGCTCTCGGACGCCCGGTCCCGATCCAGCGGAGGGTGAACCGTGAACGGTGAACTGATGAGCACGATCGATCACGTGCACGGGCGGGAGATTCTCGACTCCCGCGGCAACCCCACCGTGGAGGTCGAGGTCGGCCTGGTGTCGGGCGCTTCGGGGCGCGCTGCGGTCCCGTCTGGTGCGTCGACCGGCCAGTTCGAGGCGGTCGAGTTGCGCGACGGCGACGCCGACCGCTTCATGGGCAAGGGCGTGCAGGAAGCGGTCAGCCACGTCAACAACGAGATCACCGATCTGCTGATCGGATTCGACGCCATGGATCAACGCGGCGTGGACCAGGCGATGCTCCTGCTGGACGGCACGGACAACAAGGGCACGATGGGCGCCAACGCCATCCTCGGCGTCTCCCTCGCCGTGGCCCACGCGGCCGCCGAGGAGAGCGGTCAGCCGCTCTATCGATACGTCGGCGGCGCCAACGCCCACGTCCTGCCGGTCCCGATGATGAACGTGCTCAACGGGGGCGAGCATGCCGACAACAACGTCGACCTGCAGGAGTTCATGTTCATGCCCGTCGGCGCCGCGTCCTTCTCGGAGGGGCTTCGCTGGGGCACGCAGTGCTACCACGTGCTCAAGAAGGTCCTCGGTGAGCAGGGACTGAGCACCGCCATCGGCGACGAGGGGGGATTCGCGCCGAACCTCGGCTCGAACGAGGAGGCGGTGCAGCTTCTCGTCAGCGCCATCGAGCAGGCCGGATTCACGCCGGGCGACGACGTCGCTCTCGCGCTCGACACCGCCAGCACCGAGTTCTTCGAGAACGGCACCTACAACCTCGCCGGCGAGGGCAAGCAGCTCTCGCCCGAGGAGATGGCCGCGTACCTGACCGACCTCTGCGACAAGTACCCGATCGTGTCGATCGAGGACGGCATGGACGAGGAGGACTGGATCGGTTGGAAGGCGCTGACCGAGAGCATCGGCGACCGCGTCCAGCTGGTCGGCGACGACCTGTTCGTGACCAACACGACGCGACTCCAGCGGGGCATCGACGAGGGCGTCGCCAATTCGATCCTCATCAAGGTCAACCAGATCGGCACCCTCACCGAGACGCTCGACGCCGTGGGCCTCGCCACACGGTCCGGGTACACGTCGGTGATGTCGCACCGCTCGGGCGAGACCGAGGACACCACGATCGCCGATCTGGCCGTGGCGACGAACTGCGGACAGATCAAGACCGGCGCCCCGGCCCGTTCGGATCGGGTCGCCAAGTACAACCAACTCCTGCGCATCGAGGAAGACCTCGGCCAGGCCGCCGCCTACTGGGGACACGCAGCGTTCGGGCGCTGATCCACCGTGACGGCCGCATCGCTCGACGCCGGCGAGGCCCCGCCTCGCGATCCCCGGCCTCCGAACGCGCTGTTGCGCGTCGGGCGGCGCGTCGTGCTGCCCGCGGTGCTGATCGTGGCCGTGCTGGTCATCTTGGCGTATGCGGTGTTCCCGATCCGCACCTGGCTCGACCAACGCACCACGATCGCCGAACGCGAGTCGGAACTCGTCGAGATCGAGGCCGCGAACGAGCAGCTGCGCGCACGCGTGGTCGCGCTCGGGACCGAGGCGGAGATCGAGCGGATCGCCCGGACCGACCACAATCTGGTCATGCCCGGCGAGGAGGCCTACGCCGTCCTGCCCGCAGCCCCTCCGCCGGTTCGCCTGCCTCTGGCGTGGCCGTTCACCGAGCTCGCCGAAGCGCTCGGCGGCTAGTCGCTGCCGCCCCGTCGCTCCCTAGAGTGGCGAGATGACCCGGCCGATCGAGACCGAGGGGCTCGAACGCTCCTTCGGAGAACTCCGCGCCGTCGACGGCGTCGACCTGGCGGTCGAGCCCGGCGAGGTGTTCGGCTTCCTGGGCCCGAACGGCGCCGGGAAGTCCACGACCGTCCGCATGCTCACCACGTTGCTGCGACCCACCGGCGGCCACGCTCGCGTGGCGGGCCTCGACGTGATCGACGACGCTGCCGCGATCCGGCGCCGGATCGGCGTGGCGCTGCAGGACGCGGCCATCGACCCCCTGATGACGGGCAACGAGCTGCTGCGTCTGCAGGCGGTGCTCCACGGGCTCTCGCGCCGCCAGGTGAAGACCCGCTGCGCCGACCTTCTCGAGCGCGTCGGTCTGACGGCGGCCGGGGACCGCCGGGTCGGCACCTACAGCGGCGGCATGCGTCGGCGCCTCGACCTGGCGCTGTCCCTCGTGCACGAGCCCGAGATCCTGTTCCTCGACGAGCCCACGACCGGGCTCGACCCCACCAGCCGGATGGCGCTCTGGGAGGAGGTCCGTCACCTCAACGACGACCTCGGCACCACGGTGTTCCTGACGACCCAGTACCTGGAGGAGGCCGATGCGCTCGCCGATCGGATCGCCATCATCGACGGCGGAAAGATCGTGCGCGAGGGCGAGCCGACGGCGCTGAAGTCCGCAGTCGGCGCACCCACGTTGCGGGTCGAGGTCGGCGACTCGCAGCTCGAGGCCACACGCGCCGTCATGGTGCGGTTCGGTGAGGAGCGCCCCGCTCGCCAGGGTCGCGTCGCGATCGGCTTGGAGGCCGGCACGGCCGGCGTCTCCGAGGTCCTGGTCGCGCTCGGTGACGGCGGCGTGGACGTCCATCACGTCGAGCTCGACGAGCCGAGCCTGGACGACGTCTTCGCCGACGCCACCGGACGCCGTCTCGAGGGTGGCGAGGCCGACCCGTGATCGTCGCTCACATGCGGGAGCTGTCCCGCCGCTCGATCCTGGGCGCGGCCCGACAGCCCGGCAACTACATACCGGGCCTGTTCTTCCCGTTCATGTTGACGGCGGTCTACTCCTCACAGTTCGCCAAGGCGGTGGACATCCCCGGCTTCCCCTTCCCGGACGCGTCGTTCCTCGAGTTCGTGCTCGTCGGGTCGGTCCTGCAAGGCGTGTCGTTCGGTGCGATCAATGGTGGGTCCGAGCTCGCGCTCGACATCGAGAACGGCTTCATGGATCGGCTGCTGTCCTCGCCCGTGGCCCGTCCGGCCATCATCGTGGGACGCCTCGCCGGCTCGATGACCTACGCGGTGGTGCTGTCGGCGATCCTCACGACCGTCTTCGTGGTCATGGGCGCCGACATCGCGGGCGGCGTCCCTGCCGTTGCGGCGCTGCTCGTGACGTCGATGCTGCTCGCGCTGTTCCTCGGCGGCGTCGGGGTGGCGCTGGGGCTCCGGACGGGATCACAGGAAGTCGTCCAGAGCATCTTCCCGCTGATCTTCGTGGCCGTGTTCGCCAGCTCGGCGTTCTTTCCGGTGGACCTGATGGACGGCTGGTACGGCGCCATCGCCCGCAACAACCCGGTCACCTGGGTGATCGATCCCGTGCGCCGTCTCGTGGTCGTCGACTTCTCGTGGGGCGACGTCGGGCAGGCCATCGGGGTCACCACGGGCCTCGCGGCCATCACGGTCACGTGGGCCTTTCTCGAACTCCGACGACGGGTGGCGCGGACATGACCGCCGTCCAGCCGTCGTCGCTGCGGCACAACGCCGCGGCGAGCGTGGCCTTCACGAGCCGCGCCCTGACCCGGATGATGCGCCTTCCCACGATCATCGCCCCGATGGTGATCATGCCGGTCTTCTTCGTCGTGGCGTTCAGCGGCTCGTTCGCCGCGGTGGTCCAGATCGACGGTTATGGGACCGACGAGGCCGTCAACTGGATGGCCGCCTGGGCCCTGCTCCAGGGCAGCGCGTTCTCGGGGATGGGTGCGGCCGGCGCGGCGGCCACCGACCTCGAGAACGGGTTCTTCGATCGCATCCGCCTCGCTCCCGTGGCGACCTCGACCGTCATCGCTGGGCTGCTGGGGTACGCCGTCGTGCGGTCGATCATCCCCGTGACCGCCGTGCTCATCGTGGCCTTCGTGTTCCTCGGAGCCGACATGCCGGGCGGAGTCGCGGGCATCGCGATGACCTATGTCGGTGGCGCGGGCCTGGCCATCGTGATGTCGCTTCTGGCGCTGGCGGTCGCCTTCACGCTGAAGAACCTCCGTTCATTGGGCGTCGCCCAGATCGGGATCTTCTCGCTGATGTTCCTGTCGGTGGGGCAGGCTCCGCTGGTGGCGATCGAGGGGTGGCTCCACGAGGTCGCGGCCGTCAATCCCGTGACTCGGGTCATCCGGATGACCCGGCAGGGGTTCCTGGGCGACGTGACGTGGGGGACGACGTATCCGGGCCTGCTCGGTCTGGCGGCGATGATCGCATTCTTCGGGGCCGTCGCCGTCTGGCGCTACCGGCGGATCACGGACTGACGGCGTCGGCCAGCCTGCGATCCACCGGTCGCTCGAGGCAGATCAGAGCGCGAAGCCCCAGGTGTCGCCCGCTCCGCGGGCACCGGCAACGCCGCTGCTCGCCTGGTTGAACGCCCGACTGCCGGCGCTGGCGATGCCCGAGCCGGAGCCGTTGAGAACGACCACCGAGCCAGTGTCCGCTCGTCCTCCGGCGTTCTCGCCGGGGACCCCGACGGCCAGGTCGTCGCGGCCATCGTTGTTGTAGTCGCCCGCGCGCAGCGCGGCGCCGAACATGTCGCCGTTCTCGGACTTGCCCGCCACCGGGCCGGCGGCGCTGAACGACTGGGCGAAGTCCAGACCACCGAAGTTGCCTTCGAGGATCACCACCCGGCCGCGCGAGTTGTTCTCACCGGGGCTGCCGATCGCCAGGTCGTCATTGCCGTCTCCGTCGAAGTCGCCCGCCTCGAGCGCGGCGCCGAACTCGTCGCCGGCCTCGCTCGCGCCAGAGACGCCGCCGCCCTGGGTGAACAGTTCGCCGCCGCTCGTCGACAGACCGCTGTTCGTTCCGTAGAGCACGGCGACGCCGCCGGCGTCTCCCGCGCTGCCGACGTCCTCGGTTGGCGAGCCGATCGCCAGGTCGTCGCGGCCGTCGTCGTCGAAGTCGCCTGCGGCCAAGGCGGTGCCGAAGCCGTCGCCTGCACCGTTGTCCCCGGGGGCCGACGTCTGGTCGAAACGGTCGGCGCCGCTCGAGGTGAGCCCGGTCGCCGACCCGTAGAAGACCGTGACCGTGCCCGCTCCGTTCGCTCCCGACACCGATGTGCCGGGCGCACCGACGGCGAGATCGTCGATGCCGTCACCGTCGAAGTCCCCGACCGCCAGGCTCGCTCCGAAGCGGTTGTTGCTGCTCCGCGGCCCGCCGGCGGATGCCTGCGTGAACGCTTGCGAGTTCTCGCTCGTGACGCCCGCAGGTGTGCCGTAGAGGATCGTCACCGCACCGGCGCTCTGCGCGCCCGACAGCGTCTCACCCGGGGCGCCGACGGCGACATCGTCGTGCCCGTCCCCGTCGAAGTCGCCCACGGCCACGGCGCCGCCCCAGTTGTCGTTGGGCTCCGCCGCGCCGGCGACGCTGCCGGCCTGGGTCAGCGTCATGCTCGAGCGGCCCTCGACGCCGGCGGTGCGGCCACAGATGATGTGGATGGCGCCCGAGTCGGCGTTGCCGCTGACCCCTTCGTCGGGGGCGCCGATGACCACGTCGGTCAGACCGTCGCCATCGATGTCGCCGTAGGCGACGGCGGAGCCGACGGCGTCACCGGTCTCGGGACTGGCGCCCTTGACGTTGTCCTGGCTGCGGAACTCCGAACCGTTCGATGCGGGGCGGATGCTGTTGGCGCCCCCGTACAGTGCCGTGAAGCCGCCGGCGCCGTCGCGGTTGCCGATGTCCTTGCCTGGCGCCCCGACGACGATGTCGTCGTACCCGTCGCCGTTGATGTCCTGCTCGCCGGGGGTCGGGCCGGAGGCCGCGGTCACCCGGATGATGGCGCGCGCCCCGTCGCTGGCCACGTAGAGCGCGCCGTCGGGGCCCATGACCGCAGTCCGGAGCCGACCGAACGAACCGTTGAGCTCCGGCGGGATGTCGACGTCGCGCAGCGAGTTGTTGTTGCGGAACTCGAACACCATCAGGCGCTGGTTCTTGAGGGTGGCCCCGGCCAGCTCGCCGTCCCAGCCTCCCCAGTCGGCGCCGCGGATCCAGCCGACGCCGCTGAGCGCGACGGTCGGGAAGCCCGACGCCCACTTGGCCTGCTGCTGGGGGCCGGGGAGGGAGGTGTCGGTCATCGGGACGTTCTCGTTGTACCCGTTCGGGTTGCCGGGCGAGACCGGGTTCCAGCCGTAGTCGCCGCCCGCCTTCAGCAGGTTGATCTCGTCGTCACCGCCGGGCCCGTGTTCACCATTCCACATCTGCTTCGTGCAGGGTCGACGGTCCAGACCCTGCGGGTTGCGGTGCCCGTAGCTGTAGATGCGGTCGTCACCCGCCTGGCCGACGAAGGGGTTCTTGGGATGACCCTCGCCGGTCTCGGGGTCGACCCGCAACACTTTGCCGGCCAGTGAGTTCAGATCCTGTGGGGTCGTCCCGAGCGCGGCGTCGCCGGTGGCGACCCAGAGGTAGCCCTCCCAGCCGAAGCGCAGTCGACACCCGGAGTGCCGACCCGAGGTCCGGTCGATGCCGTTGATGAGCGGGTCGTTGACGCGGGTCGCGGCCGTGTAGCCGTTGTTCATCGTCCAGGCGACGACCTCGACGTCGTTGTTGGTGGTGTGGCAGGTGTAGAAGCGGCGATTCTGGTCGAAGTCGGGATCGACGACGAGGCCCATCAGCCCGCCCTCACCCGCCGCGTTGAGGTCGCTCATGTCCGCCGTGATGTCGCGGGTCGTGCCCCCTGGCGACCGGACCGTGATGTCACCGGTGTCGCGTTCGGGCACGATCGCCCACCCGTCGGGGGTGAACGCGATGTCCCACGGGACCGTGAAGCTCGACACCCACGTGCTGGCGGTCAGGTCGGGTTCGACCGATGGCGGAGTGGCGTCGGCGGGTCCGGTGGGGACCAGCAGGGCGACGAAGGCCGCCAGCGCGGCCAGGCCTGCGAGAACACGCGTACGCAGCATGGAAGAGAGCTCCCGTCGTGGTGTGTGATGGATCCTCCCGCGCATCGCGGAGTGTACGACAAGGTCGTCTCCACCGCGGCTCGCCTGGGCGCCGTGTACTACATTCCCCAGCGGGCCGGACACGGTGCGCCGAGTCCGGTCCCGCTAGTCTGCGAATCCGTGTTCGGATTCTGCCGACACACCCGAAACCGAGCTGCTTGGAGAGCCACGTGGAAGTTCAGGTCACCGTCAATGGGACCAGCCAGAGCCACGACGTCGAGGCCCGGACGTTGTTGGTGCACTACATCCGTGAGGCCTGCGGGCTGACCGGCACCAACATCGGCTGCGACACCTCGTCGTGCGGCGCCTGCACCGTCCACCTCGACGGCGAGTCCGTGAAGTCCTGCACGGTGCTGGCCGCGCAGGTCGACGGCCAGGAGGTCACCACGATCGAGGGCCTCGCCGACGCCGACGGGACCCTGCACCCCATGCAGCAGGCATTCCACGAGTGCCACGCTCTCCAGTGCGGCTACTGCACCCCCGGCATGGTCATGGCGTCGGTCTCGCTGCTCGACGAGATCCCGAATCCCTCCGAGACCGAGGTCCGGATCGGGCTCGAGGGCAACCTCTGTCGCTGCACCGGCTACCACAACATCGTCAAGGCGGTCCTCCAGGCAGCCGGAGGTGGCCAGTGATCCCCGCAGCCTTCGATTTCGTCCGCGCCGGTTCGGCTGAAGAGGCGATCTCCCTCCTGGGAGAGCACGGCGACGAGGCCAAGCTCATCGCCGGCGGCCACTCGCTGATCCCCCTGATGCGGTTTCGTCTCGCCGCGCCGTCGGTTCTGGTCGACATCGGCCGACTCGACGACCTGAAGTACGTCCGTGACGGCGGTGACCACCTCAAGATCGGCGCGCTCACCCGTCATCGCGACATCGAGATCGACGACGACGTGAAGTCCCAGGCGGGACTGTTGGCCGAGGCCACCGCCAACGTCGGCGACAACCAGGTCCGACACCGTGGCACCATCGGCGGCGCGATCGCGCACGGTGACCCGGCGTCTGACATCCCCTCGGCGCTGCTGGCGCTGCGGGCGACCGTTGTGGCCAGCGGCCCCGACGGCGAGCGTGAGATCCCGATCGACGACTTCTTCACCGGCTTCCTCGAGACCGCGCTCGGCGAGACCGAGCTGTTGACCGAGATCCGGGTCCCCAAGGTCCCCGACGCCACGTGGTCGTTCCAGAAGTTCAACCGCCGAGCCCAGGACTGGGCGATCGTCGGCGCCTCCGTGCTCGTGAACGGCGATCAGGCCGGTGTCGGTCTGGTGAACATGGACTCGGTGCCGCTGCGCGCGGGCGCCGTCGAGGCCGCCATCGCCTCGGGTGCGGACGCGGCCACCGCTGCCGATGCCGCCGCCGAGGGGGCATCGCCGCCCGCCGACCTCAACGCCTCGGTCGAGTACCGCCAGCACCTCGCTCGCGTGCTCGTCCGCCGGGGCCTCGAGGCTGCGGGGCGCTGAGTCGCCCTGAACCTGGACTCGGGGACCCTCCAAGGGTCCCGGTACCCTGGGAACTTCATGGGCTTCGCTGAACCAGACCACGTCGACGACGTCGTCGCCGGCCTGACCGCGCAGGGATACTTCCCCGGTCCGGGTCTGTCGACGGCCATGTACCTCGCGCTCTCGCTGAAGCGCCCCCTCTTCCTCGAGGGGGAGCCCGGGGTGGGCAAGACCGAGGTCGCCAAGGCCCTCGCGGCGTGGACCGGCGCACCCCTCATCCGGCTCCAGTGCTACGAGGGCCTCGACGCGTCCCAGGCGGTCTATGAGTGGGACTACACCCGCCAGCTGCTGCACCTCCGCACCGCGGAGGCGTCGGGCCGGGCCGGGACCAGCTCGGAAGCCGAGCTGGAGGACGAGCTCTACGACGAGCGTTTCCTCGTCAAGCGTCCGCTGCTCGAAGCGGTGTCCGGTGACCACGAGGTCCCGCCGGTGTTGCTGATCGACGAGGTCGATCGCGCCGACGACGAGTTCGAGGCGTTCCTCCTCGAGGTGCTGTCCGACTACGCGGTCACCGTGCCCGAGATCGGCCGGTTCGCCGCCGAC
>JBCCFK010000026.1:0-23147 GCA_039029775.1 Actinomycetota bacterium
CCGCCCTGGTCGTCGCCGAGAAGGAGGTGGCGTGATGGCGGCCCCGACGTTCGACTCCGCTCGAGCTATTCGCCTGATCACCCGCCGGGAAGTCTCGTCCCGGCTTCTCTCCAAGGCGTTCCTCGGTGGCGTGCTCACCACGGTGGCGCTGATCTTCGGCGTGTTCGGCCTGGGCGCGCTGTTCGGCGGCGATGACGAGGTCACCATCGGCCTCACCGGCACCCAGCCCCCCGGGGCGATCGAGGCGCTTGAGGCCGTCGCCGAACGCATCGAGACCGAACTCGAGCTGGTCACCTTCGACTTCCGTCGCGACGCCGACGCCGCACTCGAGGCCGGCGACATCGATGGCCTCGTCGCCGACGGGCGCGAGCTGCGCATGGTCGAGACGAACAACGACGTCGTCGCCCTGGTCACCCCGGCCTGGCAGCAGGCGGCCCTGGTCGACGGCCTGGGCGACGCCGGGCTGTCCGACGCCGAGATCGCGGGCGCCCTCGAAGGAGCATCCCCGCTGGGCATCGTCGAGCTCGACCCCGACCCCGATGGCGACGACCGTGAAGCCGTGGCCTTCTTCTCGGTGATCCTGCTGTTCATCGCCATCCAGGTCGCGGGCGCCTACATCCTCATGGGCGTGTTCGAGGAGAAGAGCACCAAGGTGGTCGAGCTCGTCCTGTCATCGGTCCGGGCCCGACACCTGCTGCTGGGCAAGATCATCGGCGTCGGCGTGCTGGGCCTGGTGCAGGTGATCGTGCTGGCCGGTTCGGCCATCACCGCGGCCGCGATCTTCGGGTCCGACGCATTGCCGTCGCTCACCTTTGGCCTGATCGCCTCGGGCGTGGTGTGGTTCGTCCTCGGCTACCTGCTCTACGGCTCGGTCTTCGCTGCCGGTGCCTCGCTGGCCCCTCGTCAGGAGGACGCCCAGTCGACGCTCGGCCCGGTCAGCGTGGTGCTGATGCTCAGCTACTTCGGGGCGATCTTCGCCGCCTCGGATCCGCGGTCGACCCTCGCAACGGTCGTGTCCTGGGTGCCGCTGACCGCGCCGTTCGCCATGCCCGGCCGCATCGCCTCGGGCAACGCCGAGTGGTGGGAGGTGCTGGGCGCCATGGGCCTGACCGCCGTCGCCGCCGCGATCGTCCTTCGCCTCGCCGAACGCATCTACGTCCGCAGCGTCATCCACACCGACCGCAAGCTCGGCTGGCGCGAAGCCTGGGTCTTGGAGGGCTGAACGCCCGCGCCCCGGCACCGATCCGAGGCCCCGACCCATACTGGACGGATGCGTGCGGTCATGGGGATGGGGTTGGCGATGCTGGTGCTGGCGGGCACCGCGTGCGGCGGGTCGAGCGGGCGTGAGCTACAGCTCGTCGCCTTCAACTGGTCGACCGGTGCCGTGGTCGAGCTGACGGTGAACGGCGAGACCGAGGTGATCGAGCTGGACGAGAACGAGTCCGCCACGCGGTTCCAGACCTTCGACGGCGACTTCGACATCTCGATCACGATCACCAATACGGGCTCCGATGGCGAGGTGATCTGCGGCATCAAGGGGTTCGGTGACGGCCCGGACGTGGAGAACGCAGCCGGGCGGTCCGTGTCGTGCAACGCGTCCGGCACCATCGATGGTGACTCCTTCACCGTCCAGTCGTCCACCGCCGGGGTGGGGTGACGTCGACCCTTTACACCCGGCGCCGGCGGGCATAGCGTCGACCTCGAGGCTTTGACGCGGGGCCGCGCTGACACTTCTGGACCGACGAGCGCCCGTTCGACCACACGACGGCCTCACCCAGAATCCATTGGCTGCGAGCCGCCGGATCGGTCGGCGCTCCGTCGGCCTCCTCGGGTCCCAGACCAGCCCGTTCAGGCCGACCGCCGACATGTCGGTGGCGTGCGGCCCCAACTCAAGCGGGGAAGACGTCATGTTCATGACCTTCAGGCAGATGAAGGCCGATCCTGCGCGCATGCAGGACGCGCTCGGCCTTCTCGACTACGTGGTCGGGCGGCTCAACAGCGAACACGGGGGCAACTTCGGGTACTCGATGCAGATCGGCGGTGACCCCAGCGTCATCGCCCTGTCGAGTCCGTGGGAGACCCTCGGGGGCTACCAGGCGATGCGTGCGGCGATCCTCGAGGACGCCGAGATCCAGTCGGCGATCCGGATGAGCGCCGACATGATCAGCGATGCGCAGGACCTGATCGGCAAGGTGCTGCACTCGCCGGGCGAGCGGGGACAGTTCGCCTGGATCGACACGGTGCGCATCCACATGCCGGCGGTGCACGACGCACTGGCGTTCTGCGCGGAAGTGACCGAGTTCGCCGAGGCGCAGATGGGCCGCAGTGTCGGCCTGATCAACGCCTACACCGGCGACCGGTCTCAGGTCGCATTCGTGGCCTACGGCAGCTCGCTCGACGACCTCGAGCAGGCCAACGCCGGCCTCGAGTCCGAGCCGGAGTTCCAGACCTACTACAAGCGCTCCGAGGATCTGATCGTCCCGGGGTCAGCCGAGCGGACCATCTGGCAACTGCTGGGCTGACCGCCCGCTGAGGCGAGGTCGGGGCCCGCCGCCACTGCGCCCCGACCTCGCTGGCGCGCGCCTCAGCGGATGCTGACAAACTGCCTGGCACGACGAACGACCGAACCGGGGGGAGAGGCCGTGCTCGAGCCTGAGCAACTACCGCAGCAACTCGAGGGATACCTGAGTGGCGTGTGGGCGGACGGGGCTGACGTCTCCGTCTCCGAATACGAACAGATCACCGGCGGGTACAGCCGGTACATGGCTCGGTTCCGGGCCACGGCCGGGGACAAGACGCAGCGGTTGATTCTGCGGGCCGACCCGCCGCCGGGGCAGTCGATCCTGGACACGGACCGCAAGGTCGAGTGGGACCTGGCCACGGCGGTCCACGGCGGTGGCGGCGTGGCCATCCCTGCGCCGCTGTACTTCGACGACGGCACGTCGCTCGGCGCACCCGCCATCGTCTACGAAGAGCTGTCCGGCCCCACGATGTACGTGCGCATCCTCGAGGGCGAGGTCACCGACCACTTCGATCTCACCGACCCGTTGGCCGACACCATCGCCGACGTGCACAAGGTCGACATCGCCACGCTGCCCGACGCGCTGGAGCGGCCGACGTCATGGGAGGACTACATCGCCGCCGGCGCCGACCGCTGGACCAGCGCCGAGGCCGACCACGCCGAGCGCGACCCGTTCATGCGGGTCATCTCGGCCTGGCTCGAGGCCAACAAACCCGCGCCCACCGACCTCACGCTCGTGCACGGCGACTTCCAGGCCCCGAACCTCCTGATGGACGAGGCCAGTGGACGCATGCACGTCCTCGACTGGGAGGTGGCCCACATCGGCGACCCGCGCGAGGACCTCGGCTGGTGGGCCTTGGCCCACACGTCCCAGCCGCCCGACCTCATCGCTGCCGACCAGGACCGCTTCCTGGCCCGCTACCGAGAGGCGACCGGGCTGTCCGAAGAGGTCGTCAACCCCCAGAGCGTGGCGTACTTCACCGTGTTCGCGTCGCTCACCGTGTTCGGCAACGTCATCGGCGCCACCGCCGCCATGGCCCGGGGGCAGGCCTCGGGCATGACCGTCGCGTACATGACCAGCGCCATTCCGTCGATGCACGGCATCTACGTCAACGCGATGCGAACCGCCGGCGCCTGGCGAGAGGAGACCGCATGATCACCGCACCCACGATGCCCCAGTTGCTCGAGACCATCCGAGACGAGCTCGGCGACAAGGTCATGCCCCACGTCGACGACGCCCCCACCAAGGTGGCGATCGAGATGATGCAGGCCGTCCTCAACGCCCTCATCGAACGGGCCGAGAACGAGTTCGCCTGGATGTTCGAGGAGATGGCCGCCGTCGAGGCCGCCGCCGGCGAGATGGGCCCCGGCCTCGGCAGCGCCGCCCTCGACTCGGCCCTCGCCGAGTTTCAGGGCAACCGCACCGAGTCGATGACCCTCAGCGCCGTCACCGCCGACTACCAGCGCGCCAGCGAAGTGCTGTCACGACTTGCCGAGGCGGCGTACGGGGCCGGTGACGAAGCCGCCATCGAGACCGTCCAGGGTCTCATTGACGCCCGTCTGGCAACTGAGAACGCCGCCATCGGCGAGTTCATCGCCGTTGGCCGCGACTGAATCCGTTGGAGCGGACGGTCTGCCGAGTGTGCGGCGGGCCAATCCGCGGCGGCGACGACGTCACTGCTGACGGCGACGCTCACGCACCCTGTGTCGAGGCTCACTTCGATGATCAGAGGGTCAGCGATTCGCCGCTCCGTCGCTTCTTCCGTCGATGGTGGGGTGCCGGCCACCACTGAAACCGTTCCCGAACCCCGCTTGGATGCGGGGTCGCGCCGTGCGGGCGGCCACGATGACGTCGTGGAGGTCGACGACGCGGAGATCGTGAGCACGCAGCTGCTCGGCGCGGCTGGGATCGCGCCGGGTGAGGTGCCGCCGCGCCGATTCGGTGCGGATTGGTTCCGCGAGCAGCCGGCGTGGCTCGCGGCCACGGTCGTCGCGGACCGGCTTGTGCACGACGCCGCGCTCGACCCCGGCCCTGCGCTCCTGGTCGCCGAGGATGTGCTGGCCAACCACCTGCCCGACACCGAGGCCGCGCAGCTGATCGAGGTGGGGTTCGTCGAGGCGATGATCTGCGCCTCGTCGCACTCGACCGAGATCGACGGGTCCCACATCCTCCAGGTCGCACCGCAACGGGTGTGGAGCACGTGGCACCGTCGCCGCGAGCGCCTCGAGGCCCTCAGCGAGATGCCGCACTCGGTGTCTGACCGCCCGAAGGCCCTCGATGACGCCGACGACGACTACGCCATGATGGCCCGCTGCACCACCTATCGAGCCGAGTCGGGGCGTCACGTCGTGCTTGCCGACCTCATCTCTTCGGACCGCCCGAGTCCGTGGCCGCTGCGGCATCCACTGCTCACCGGGCTCGTGTTCGGCGCGGTGATGGCGGTGTTGTTGTTGCTGTCGCTGGTGAGACAGCTCTGAGCGACCGCCGTCAGAGGACGGCGATGCGCAGCAGGTTGGCGAGCTCGCGGACGAAGCGGGTCAGCTCGTCGCCCTCGAGCAGCGGCTCGGTGTCGACGATGCGCACCCGGCCCGGCAGCTCGGTCCGGTAGACGACGGCGACGTCGAGTCGCTGGTGCTGGAGGACTTCGGACGCCAGGCCGTCGCGGTTCCGCTCGGCGTGCATGCGTCCCTGCCGCGAGGTCCACACGAAGCCGTGGGTGTCCTTCGCTCCGACCAGCCGCTCCGCCACCCGCCGGGTGTCGGGGTAGTGGCGGGGGGAGGGCGTCGGTCAGAGCGGCCGGTTCGAGGCCGAGGTCGGCGAGCGCCTCGTCACGGAGATCGATGAGCCGGACCTCCTGTGCGAACCGCAGCCGCACCAGGCCGTACTGCGCCAGCTGGGCCCGGTAGATCCGTGGGTTGGGGCCGTTCGCTTCGTGGAGCGCGGACTCCAACAGCGCTGCGGACCGTTGCTCGGCGACGTAGGTGTGGGGTCGGCCGGCAAGCGGTGAGAAGCGGCCTTCGCCCATGCCCTCAGGGGTGAACACCGAGTCGGCGTAGCGCAGCTTGGCCGCCCGGTAGCGCTCGGTGCCCTTGGGCCAGGTGACGACGCGCAGGCGGCGCCGATCGATGTCGGCGGGGTCGACGATGGGGGATTCCGTTCGCCCGTTGGGGCGGTCAGGAGGTCGAGCGGAGCGAGACCGTGGCCCGAGCGGCCCGGCGCCGGAGGCGCCATGAGCGGAAGACATCCCTGGGAAGCCCCGCTGGACTATGGGTCACCCAGCGGGGACCCCAGGGCATTGACGAGCCCGGCGACCGCCGTGTCCAGGTCGGGCGTGCCGATCACGTCGACCGGGCGAGCGTCGATCCAGGGGTTGTGGGCGCAGAACCACTGCCAGATCGCCCATCCCGACATCCCGAACTCGGTGAGCCGCTGCACCGCCCGGGCGACACGGTTGTCGACGTCGAAGACCTCGTCGAGCTGGAACGACGGGATCAGCGTGCCGCCACCGTGGTCCACGACGAACAGACGGCCGGCGCTGCGTTGGCGCTTCACCCATTGTCGGGCCGCGAGCATCGTGGACGTCCGGCCCTCGGCCAGGCCGTCGTAGTCGACCGACGGCTCGGTGGAGGCCAGGTGGTCCCGGGCGAGGCGCACCAGGCGCGCTTGTTCGACCGCCGCCCGATCCATCATCGGCGGCGCTGGAGGCAGATCTTCGAACCCGATCACCGCAGCCATGTCACCATCGTACCAGGACGCTTGGCCTGGTACAGGTGGTACGAGCCTGCCGCGGTCTCTGGGACCGCGGCGGGTTGGCTACCAGTTGCGGGGGAGGTGGTACGCGGGCGTGGGCGCGGTGTACTTCTCGGTGTGGACCTCGACGCAGCTGGGGTGCCAGAAGCGATCGCCGCGGGCCACGAACTCGACGTCGGGGTTGTCGAACCGGATCGTGATCCCACACGCAGCGCACTTCGTCTCCACTGCCATGCCCCGACCGTACCCGCGCTCGTCATCGAGATGAAGGGTCAGGCGGGCAGGAGCTTGGTGATCACGCCGATGCAGTCGTCCTTGCTCATGTACCGGGGGACCGGATAGTCGAGGAACGCCTCGGCCAGTGCGAGGTCGGCCAGTTCGTCGATGTCGGCCGCCTGCAGCGTGTCGAGTGTGGTGGGGATGCCGATGTCGGCGGCGAGGCTGCGGACGGCGGCGATGAACGCGGTGGAGCCCTCGACCCCGATCAGCCGGCCCAACTCCGTGAGCCGCTCGCGGGCCTCGGCCTCGGAGAACTCCAGCACGTGCGGGAGGGCGAGGGCGTTCGCCAGGCCGTGAGGCGTGCCGTACTTGGCGCCCAGGTTGTGGGCGATGGCGTGGACGTAGCCGACCGACGTCCGGGTGAACGCCAGGCCGCCGTAGTAGGAGGCCAACGCCATGCCGGTGCGGGCCTCGATGTTCTCGGGGTCAGACACCGCCGTGCGTAGGTGCTCGAACACCAATACGACCGAGGTGGTCGAGTACCCCATCGTCTGGGGGTTCGCCGCCTTGGAGATGTAGGACTCGATGGCGTGCGTCAGCGCGTCCATGCCGGTCGCCGCCGTGATCGGGGCGGGCAGGCCGGTCATCAGCGTGGGATCGAGCGCCGCCATCGACGGAAGGATCTTCGGGTCCAACACGAACTTCTTCAGGTGCGTGGCCTCGTCGGAGATCACCGCAGCCACGGTCACCTCAGAGCCGGTGCCCGCGGTGGTCGGGACGGCGAACAGCGGCGCCGGCGGCTTCCGCACCCGGAACTTGCCCGCCAGCTTCTGCGGGTCGCCCCCGTTCGTGACCGACGCGGCGATCACCTTGGCGGCGTCGATCGGGGAGCCACCACCGATCGCCAGGACGCCGTCGCACCCCTCGCCCCGGTAGGCGGCCAGGCCGGCCTCGACCTGGGAGAACGTGGGGTCCGGCGTCACCCCGTCATAGACCGCGACCTCGATCCCGACGTCGGCAACAGCAGCGGTCACGCGTTCGACGATGCCGATCTCGCGCAGCACGGAGTCGGTGACCACCAGGACTCGGCTGACGCCGGCGCCTCGCATGGCGCCGGCCAGCTCGCCCACCGACCCCGCGCCGACGAACGTGATGGGCGCACGGTCGGGGAGGAGCTTGGCGGCCACCTTCGCCACCGCCACGAACCCGTCGTGCACGACCTTCTTCGCATCGACCATCGCCGAAGCTTTGCGCGTCAGTGCTGCGCCAGCCACACCAGCACCGATCGGACCCGCCGGTTGCTCTCGGGCTCGTCGGTCAGGTGCAGCTTGGAGAAGATCGAGTTGATGTGCTTCTCCACCGACTTCTCGCTCAGCGTCAGACGTTCGGCGATGGCCGAGTTCTTCAGCCCCTCGGCGATCAGGCCCAGCACCTCGCGCTCGCGGTCACTCAGGTCGTCGATCGGCGACGGTCGACGCGACCGGGCCTGCACGAACACCTCGATGGCCGCCGGGTCGATCGACGACGAGGCGTTGCAGACCGCGTCGATCGCCGTCGCCAGCTGGCGCCGGTCGGCGACGTTCTCCTTGAGGAGGTAGCCGAGCCCCTCGGTCCCGTCCTCCAACAGCTCGAGCACGTAGTCGGCGTCCAGGTACTGGCTCAGCACGATGACGCCGGTCTCGGGGTACTCGGCCCGGATCTTGCGAGCGGCGTCGATGCCCTCGTTGGTCAGGGTGGGCGGCATGCGGACGTCGGTGATCACCAGGTCCGGCCGGTGCTCGTCGACGGCTGCCAGCAGCGTGTTGTGGTCATCGGCCTCGGCCACCACCTCGACGTCGTCCAGCGTGGCGAGCACGGACACCACGCCCTGGCGCAGCAACATCGCATCGTCGGCAATCACCACCCGGGTCATGCGCCCACCCCCACCGGCAGGCGATCGGCCGCCTCGTTGGGCAACAGCGCGGTGATGGTGGTGCCGGAGCCCACCGTCGACTCGACCTGCAGTTCGCCCCCGAGAGCGTTCACCCGATCCGCCATGTTCTGCAACCCCCTCGACTCGGAGGCCACCCGGGTGTCGAACCCGGGACCGTCGTCGCTGATCGTCACCCAGAGGCCGTCGTCGTCCTCGGCCAGGGCGATCACGATCGTGGTCTGGTCGTCGCCGTGCTTGGTGGCGTTCTGGATGGCCTCGAGGCACACGAAGTACAAGGCCACCTCGCACGCCTCGTCCAGCTCACCGGTGGTGGTGTCCTCGATGACGATGCGCCGCGTCGACCGTCGAGCCACCGCGTGCAGGGCCCGCGCGAGGCCCAGCTCGGTCAAGCGCGCGGGGTAGAGACCCTGGGCCAGGTCGCGCAGCTCCTCGACCGCCTCGGTGGCCTGCGCGTGGAGCCGCATCATGTGCTCGCCGGATGCGGACTCGCCCTCCTCGGCCAGCTCGGCGGCCAGTCGCAGCTGCATCGCCAGCGACACCAGTCGCTGCTGGGCACCGTCGTGGAGGTTCTGTTCGAGCCGGATGCGCTCTTCGTCCGCCGCGACCAGGAGGCGCCGGCGGGAGTCACGCAGCGCCTGGTCCGCCGCCTGGAGCTCGCGGTTGCTGGTGACGGCTCGGCGCAGGATGCGCAGCCGCTGCTGGTTGGACTCGCGGATGTCGGTCACCACCAGCAGCAGGTTGGCGACCAGGTAGGCGATGAGGACCGGGTAGTAGATGCCTTCCGGGATGCGGTCCTCCAGCCCGACACCATCGGTGGTCAGGCCGATCACCGACACCCCGATCGCCACCGCCACCGCGATGGGGATCAGGCGCTGGACCACAGAGCGCTCGAGGTAGGCGGCCGCCAACACCAGCGGGCCGATCACGTTCTGGATGGCGATCGGCAGCGCATTGGGGAGGATGAACACCAGCGGGAAGACCAGGTACCAGGTGCCCAGGTTCGACAGCAGCAGGCCGCGTTGCACATCGCCGCTGCGGAAGTGCGGGTCCGCGGCCCACCGAAACGGCAGCACCAGCAGGATGCAGCCCGCCAGTACGACTGCCCACCAGACGCCGAACAGCGCACACGGCACACCCAGCGCGACCGCGAAAATCGTGATCGTCCGCTGGTCCGACGCGTTGTTGGCGATCAGCCACTCCTGCGCCTCCCGCTGGACCTCGGGGATCTCGGCGTCGGCGATGGCGTCGAGGTCGTCGGTCTCGTCCGGGTGGGTCATGGCCATGGGGCGACAGCGTACGGGGTCGGTCCCGACCGCTCGGGACCGTCCGGCCGTGGTCCGTGCCATTCGAGTGTCCGCTACGTCCCGCAGGTCGAGAACCGTGGTGACCTCCATCCCGAGGGAGGGTTTTCCCTACCTGTCCAGGCCGGTGCCGGTCCCGTCGGCGCACTCCTAGACTCGCCGGATGCCGAGCACCACTGTGAACGACATCACCCTCGAGTACGACGTCCAGGGCGACGGCGAGCCGCTGTTGCTGGTCATGGGTCTGGGCGGCCAGCTCATCGACTGGCCCCAGGAGTTCGTCGACCTCTTCCTGGCCGAAGGCTTCCAGGTCATCCGCTTCGACAACCGTGACGTCGGCCTGTCGACCCAGACCTCGTGGACGCCACCGAACCGTCGCAAGACCCTCATGTCGATGGTCACCCGTCGACCGCTGCCGGGCGTCGGCTACACGTTGACCGACATGGCCGGCGATGCCGCCGCCGTGCTCGACGCCGTCGGTCTCGACTCGGCCCACGTGGTCGGCGCGTCGATGGGCGGCATGATCGCCCAGGAGCTCGCCATCGAACACCCCGATCGCGTCCGCAGCATCTGCTCCATCATGTCCAACACCGGCGATCGCAGGAACGGCGGCATCGCCGCCTCGCTGATCCGCAAGCTCGCCCGCATGGACGCGCCGGTCCGGGAGACCGCCCTCGACGACTCGGTCGAGATGTTCCGCATGATCTCGGGGCCGCTGTTCGACGAGCCCCGATTCCGCGAGCTGTCGGCCATGGCCATCGAGCGCTCGTGGGCGCCCGACGGCGTGACCCGGCAGTCGGCCGCCATCGCGGGCTCGCGAGATCGCACCCCGCTGCTGGCGTCGGTCACCGTGCCCACGCTCGTGATCCACGGCCTGGTCGACCCGCTCGTGAAGCACAGCGGCGGCGTGGCCACCGCTCACGCCATCCCGGGCGCTCGCCTGCTGTCGTTCCCCGACATGGGCCACGACATCCCGCAGCCCCGCCTCGACGAGATCCGCGACGCCATCGTGCTCAACACCCGGCGCGCGGTTCCGGTCGCCTGATCAGCCTGCGGCGCTGACCTCGCGGTCGTTGTCGGACCCGGCGACCTCGATGAGGCCTCGACCCTCTGCGGCGCGCACGTAGTCCCCGAAGTTGCGATAGCCGAGGTTGCGTTCGTTGAAGCTCTTGTCGCGCTTGCGCATCGCCGTCTTGAGGCCGGTCAGCGGGACCGAGCCGCTGCCCAACACCTCGATCAACAGCTTGTCGGCCGCCTCCTGGGCGTTGCCGCCGGCGAGCGACACCGTGGGGTCGGTCCCGCCCTCGAGCGACACCAACCCCTGACTCTGCAGATCGTTCAGCAGCGACCGGAAGCCGCGGTAGCCCAGCGACGACTCGTTGAACGTGGGGTCCTTCCGCAGGACCGCACGCTTCAGCGCTGACCCGCGCACCGACCCCGACGACGACTCCATGCCCGCCAGCGTCCGCAGCACGATCCCGACGTCCGAACTGGAGCTCTCGGCCTCGGTGGTGTCCGCGTCGCCGGGCTCATCGGTGTCGACGAGGTTGTCGTAGAACATGAACTCGTCACACGCCGGCGGCAGCAGCTTCGACGTGGAGTCCCGCACCCCGACGCCGATCACGGTCCGATCCAGCTCGCGCAGCTTGTGCACCAGTGGGCTCAGGTCACTGTCGCCGGTGCAGACCACGAACGTCTCGATGTAGTCCCGGTCGAGCGCCAGCTCCACCGCGTCGACCGCCATCTTGATGTCGGCCGCGTTCTTGCGACTGCCGCCCATGCGCTGGGGGATGTCCACCAGCTCCACGTGGTGGCGCGTCAGCATGCGCCGGTCCTCGTCGAAGTACGACCAGTCCGCATACGCCTTGCGGGTGATGACCCTGCCGCGCTCCGCCAGGGCGTCGGCCACCAGGCCGAAGTCGAACGGGCGACGCAGATGCTCCCGAGCGCCGATCGCCAGGTTCTCGTAGTCGAGGAACACGGCGATGCGGCGTTCCGGCTCGGTTGTGCTCACGGGTTCTCCGTTCGTCGTGCGGCAACCGTACTGCCATGCGGTGGCATCATCTGTCGCATGGGAGACGAACCCGTCGGCGACGACGAGGAGGCTGACGGCGCGGGAGCGCTGCGCAAGGCCGCGGGCCTGGCGAAGTCAGCGGTGTCCGGCGCGGTCGACTACGTGGGCGATCGGCGATTCGAGCGCACCCCGGCGGGCCGCGCTCGCAGCGCGTACGACGACGGTGCGGCCACCTTCCTGATCCGGATCCCGCTGGACGACGTCGCCCATCGGTCCGAGGGCGGGTCGGTCAACACACCCGACGCCCCCGACGCCATCGGCCACATCGAGGCCGAAGGCTGGGTCCTGGCCCAGCTGGACTACGTCACCGAGACCGCCGGTTGGGAGGACGTCGACGACGGCGGCACCATCCGCCGGGGTGCCCGCCAGCTGACGTTGGCCGTCCTGCTGTTCCGCCGCGCCTGATCCAGAGGCCGCTGGGCCGATCGGATCAGGGCGATTCGCTCAGTGTGAAATGTATCGAAAGTGCATGTACCCTCGCCGGCACGATGATGCGACCCAGGGGACAGGTCCTCCTCGGCGGAGGGATCGGCGTGGCGATGGCGCTGCTCGCCGGCGCGTGCGTCGGCTCGTCCGACGAGGCCGCGCCCACCCCCGAGCCCACCGTCGCCATCGCCGGCGCGCCGACGGCCACGCCGGAGCCCGCTGCGACGGCGACCCCCGAGCCCACCGCCGCGCCGAGCCCGACCCCCGAGCCGACGGAGGTGGAGCTCTCCGTCGAAGAGCAGGTCATCGCCGCCTGGGAGCGCTACCTCGACCTCTCCATCCAGGCGCGCGGCAAGGAGCCAAGTAGGGAGGCTCTGGCGATAGAGGGCTATGCCGCGGAAGGGGCGCAGAGGGTGCTCGAAGACCTCCTTGTGCAGCAGAAGGCGGAAGGCCGGTACATCGGCGGCGCGGTGACAAGCCTTGCCCCCACAGTCCGGGTCGAAGACGGCGGCGACGCGCAGCTCGACGACTGCATCTTCGTGGACTTGCTGACCTTCGACGACGACGATCGAGTCACACTGGAGACGTCTGACCGGAGGACAGTTGTCGCCCGGCTCATCCCGGTGGACCGGGACTGGAGAGTCGTTGCGCTAGAGAGCGGTGACCCATGCGGCGCCTAGTCTGCGTGCTTCTGACTGCCAGCCTTGTCTTTCAGGTCGGAGCCGCTGGAGCACAGCCGGCAGACCCGTTCGGTGAGCAAGAGGTGCCGGACTCCTCCGTCGGTCAGCCCGGGCCGGGCGAGTTCGACGGTGCGCTCCGCTATGCGCACGGGCGGGCGGGGATCGGGGCCAGCGACGACCCGTGTGACTACCTGGTCTACGACTACTACCGGTACCAGCTGTGGTGGGCGGCGTTTCCGGGGAACCCTGGCGGGGGCGAGCCCCAGACCGAGGAGGACCCCGACCCCCTGGGCCACTTCGACGCGCCGTGGGTCATCGTGTGGTGCACGAACTCGGCCGGGTTCCTGTCGTGGCTCGACGGCTTCCAGATCGGGCCCGAGCCTCCCGAGACCGATGTCTTGGAAGAGAACGCTCGCCGGCGCCTGGTGATCCCGCTGCCGGCCGCGCAGTTCAGCCCCGATCCGGGCCAGGGCGCGCAGCAGGTGGTCGGGCTCGAGACCTGGCTGTGGATCGACCCGACGGACACGGCCGACCAGAGCGCCGCCGCGTGCATCCCCGAGGCCGCGCCGTCGTGGGCCTGCCTCACCATCACCGCACGTTTCCTCGACACCGGGTTCGACATGGGCGACGGCTCCGCCGAGGTCTACTGCGGTGGCCCCGGTCGCCCCTATGACACGACGATCGCCTACGAGGACCAGGCCGACCTCGACCACTGCGGCCACGTGTTCACCGATGCGGATCCGGGCGGCTCGACCTACCCCGCGGTCGCGACGACCTTCTGGTGGGTCACCTGGGAGTGTTGGTACGACGCCGACCTGGTCGGCGGGCGGGAGTCGCCCTGCGGCGCCGACGACATCGGCGTGATCGGTCGCAGCCAGGCGCCGGTACCCCTCGAAGTGGTCGACCTCCAGGCTCGAGCCGTCGAGAACTGACTCCTGGCGGGAACCGGACCCGATGTTCGGTCGTCGGAGAGGCATGAACCCCTCGCGACGGAAGCCGCTGGTGACACTGACGATCGCCGGCGCGCTTCTTCTCTCCGCATGCGGCGGCGACGGAGGCGAGACGACCGTCGCCGGTCCGGACGGCACCACGCAGCCCATCGAGACACCGACGCCCGGCCCCACGCCCACGCCGACGCCTCCGCCCGGCGGCAACGTCGACGAGCAGGGTCTGGCCGACCTGGCCGACGCCCGTGCCCGGTGGGCGGCCGCCGGGATCGGCGAGTACGCGTACTCGATCGTCGAGTCCTGCGAGTGCGACCCCGAGACGGTCGGGCCCCGTCGGGTCACCGTGAGCGATGGCGTCGTGGTGTCGACGACCTGGTTCGGCAGCCCGTCGCAGTACGACGGCGTCGCGGTCGAGGTCCTCTTCGATCAGATCGAGCTCGGCCTCCAACGCGGCGAAGTCACCAACAGGGTGACCTACGACGACGCCACCGGCGCACCGGTCGACGTTCTCCTCGACGAGGAAGCGGTCGCCGCAGACGGCGGACGCGCGTTCAACGTGCAGGCCTTCATCAGCTACGACTCACTGCGGGCCGACCTCGACGCGGCGCGGGACCGGTGGGCCGCCGCCGGAATCGACGGCTACGTCGTCACCTACGACCAGGTGTGCTTCTGCCCGCAGCTCCAGGTCGAGGTCACGGTGGTCAACGGCGAGGTCGTGGCCAGCGAGGTCCGGTCGGAGGTCGACCTCGGCGACGTCCCGACCCTGACGGTCGAGGCCATGTTCGCCGAGATCGAGGCACAGATCGACGCCGGCGCCTTCTCCGTCTCGGCCGACTACGACCCCGTGACCGGTCACCCCACCGGCTACTTCGTCGACGTCGAGGAGATGATGGCCGACGAGGAGTTCGGCATCGCCGGCGTCACCGTCGAGCAAGGCTGACCCGAGAGCTGGCACCTCGACCTGGCCTAGGGTCGGGCCATGACGATCAAGGTCGCGCAATGGGGGAGCGGGAACGTGGGACGGCAGGCGATCGCCACCGTCGCCGAGCGTTCCGACATGGAGCTCGTCGGGTTGGTGGTGACCAACCCGGACAAGGTCGGCCGTGACATCGGTGAGATCGCCGGCATCGATCCGATCGGGGTCGCGGCCACCGACGATCCGGCTGAGATCGCCGCCGGGGACGCCGACGTGGTCCTCCACATGCCGCTGCCGTCGATGGTGCACGGCGACGATCCCGGCGCCGACATGGACGCGTTCTGCGACCTGCTCAGCGCCGGCAAGAGCGTGGTCACCACGGTCGGCTACATGTACCCGCAGGTCTATGGCGACGAGGTGATGGGCCGACTCGAGGCAGCGTGTGCCGAGGGCGACTCCTCGTTCCACGGGACCGGGGCCAACCCAGGGTGGTTCGGCGACCTGCTGCCGCTGCTGATGTCGGGCCTGTCGCTGCGCGTCGACCGCATCGCGGTCACCGAGATCAGCAACTTCCAGTTCTATCCCTCGCCCGAGATCATGTTCGAGATGATGAACTTCGCCCGGACGCCCGAGGACTTCGAGGCCCGATCGGTCCGACATCGGAGGTGGCTCGACGGGCTCTTCACCGAGGCGGTGCAGATGGTGGCCGACGGGCTGGACGCCGACGTCGACGGCGTCACCAGCGAGATGACCACCTGGACCGCAACCCACGATCTCGAGACCGCGCCCGGCCTCGTGCCGGCCGGCACGGTGGCGGGGCAGCGCTGGCAGTGGGCCGCCTCGCTCGACGGCACCCCGCTGGTCACGCAGGAGACCGTGTGGCGCATGCACGCGGATGCCGCGCCGGACTGGCCACAGGGCCACTGGTCGATCGACATCTCCGGCGACCCGGACATGCACATCTCGTTGCCGCACGGGTGGAACCGGAACGTCCTCGGCTCGACCGGCGCGCACGCGATCAACGCCATCCCCTACCTCGTCGAGGCAGGCCCCGGGGTCAAGACGTTCCTCGACCTCCCCATGATCGCCGGCCGCGGCGCGACCCGCTGATCAGTCGGCGTCGTCCTCGATCAGCTCGAGGGCGATCGCCATCAGGCCCAGGCCCAACATGTTCCACGCGCCGTCGTTGTGGGCGTTCGACGCGGTGGCGACCCGTTCGGGCATGACGCCGACGCGCAGGGCGATGCCGTCGGTGATGGCCGCCGCGAGCAGGGCCAGGTCGTCGACGACGTAGGGCGTCCGCATGCGGAGTCCGAGCTTGGCCATCATGACCTCGTAGAGCTCGGAGAACTGCCCCCGCATCTTGTCCTCGCCGTCACGCAGCTTGGGGAGGAGGCGAGCGCCGTTCTCCCGATCGGTGACGGCGATGGTCCACGTGGCGACCCACAGCGTCCACGTCCGGTCCTTCTCGGGCTCGCGGACATAGCCATTTATCTGCCCGGCGATCCGACACAGCTCGATGAGCATCCCCCGACGCTCGTCGTACGGCCGGTCGGTCATCTCCGGCAGCTCGTGGATCAGGCTCAGGGAGCTGTCGTTGGGCCCGCCGGACACCTGATCGGCGATCACCGCTTCCAGCACGTCGAGCTGGAACTCCTTCACGCTCGCCCACAGGCGGCCTCGCCCGAAGATCGACCCCATGCTCACCGTGATGCCGTGGGTGCGTTCGAGCTCCGCCAGGGCTTCGGTCATCGGGACGTGGCTCGCCGTGGCCCGTAGGCCCCGGTTGTAGAGGACGGTGCGGCCGGCCTCCACCACGAGGGCGCGCAACTCCTCCGAGGATCGTCGCCCGCTTGACATGGGCCCATCCTTCCAGGTCGGACATCGGCCTGCGGCCGCCGTCACGTGACTGACACACCGGCGCCCCGTGGGTTAGCGTGACCACGTTGCGATATGACATCGCAAGAGGTTCATCGGCGGCGGAACCCACTGTCTGGCGGCGGGCGAGGAATGCCAGACCGGTGTCGATGGCACAGGTCCGGGTGGGCGGCGGTGGGATCCGCCCGCCCGGGCACCTACCCGGCGTCGTCGACCTTCGGCTGGATGAAGACGCCGTGCGCCCGTGCACACACGTGGCCATCCGCGCAGACCTCGCCGCTGATGAACGCCTTCCGACCCTCCGTCCCCTCGACCCAGCCCCGCACGGTCAGGTCGGTGTCGACGGGGGTGAGCGACTCGTAGCGGATCGACAGCGTGCCGGTGAAGCCGTGGTTGCCGGTCATCACCCCGGTGACGCCGAGCACCTCATCCATGAGCGCGGCGACCAGTCCGCCGTGCACGCCGCCGGGCGGGCCGTTGAAGGCGGCGCCGAACCGGCCTTCGCCGTGGACCTCGTCGCCCTCCATCCAGAAGCGGAACGGCGGCGCGATGGGATTCAGGGGACCGATGACCGGCGAATACGGGAAGAAGTCCTCGGGCGTGATGCCGGTGAGATCGGGCAGCGTCCCGGGCGTGGCGCCCGGTCGGTCCACAGCCCGAAGCCCGGCCTGCATCCGCACGTCGTCGACCACGTGATCCTCGAGTGCCGTGCGACCCAGGCGGATCGCCCCGACCATCGCCGCGACGTCGACGCCCGCGTCCGCCGCCTGGTCGACGTCGGCGGTCCGAACCACCTCGGTCATGGCGCGGAGTTCGTCGACGAGGGCCTGGTGGTCGGTCATCGTCGGACTCTAACCGGCGACCCCGGCAGCCCATCCGAGGGCTCGCTCGGGCCCATCACGCCGACGAATTTCGCGGGTGCTGGGTCGGGGGAACCGAGTCCCGAGTGCACCACGTGGAGAGGCAAACACCCACCGTGATCCCCCGGCGGAACCGAAAAAACGCTGTGGAAAGATGGGGGGATGCGGGGCTCCGAGGACGGCGCGCTCAAGCAGCCGGGCGGCGACGACCCGGCCGCAGGTGACGCCGGATCACCGCGCCCGTCCGACGATCCCGACAGCATCATCGTCTGGTTCGCGGAGCTGGCCGATCACGCGGCGATCAGCGCGGCACCGACCGGCGACGTCGTCCTCGCGGTGCGTCCGGTCGAGTTCCAGCCCCACCCTGAGCCATCCGCCCGGATCGCACCGTGGCTGACCGGAGCGCTGGACGATCCGACCTCTCCGCCCGAGGTGCTCGCCGCGATCGCGGCACCGGTCACGGACCCGACCGACGATCGGCCCCCACCGCCGATGCTCCTCGACGCCCATCCCGACGTGCGCGACGAGATCGAGCTCTGGATGCCGTTCTGGCAGCTGTGGGCCCTGGCCGAGCGCCACGACAAGCCGGCCCGCGTCCTGCAGGCCCAGCTGCGGGGGGCGCACGACGTGCTGGCGGCCTCCGATGCCGACAACGAACTCGTCCTCGCCGTCGGGCTTCTGGCCTGGACCCCCGACGGCGAGCCGTCGATACGCCGACACCTGTTCGTCACGCCGGTCACGACCGAGATCGACGTGGTGTCCGGTGAGGTTCGCGTCCTCACGACCGGCGGCATGGCTGCCGTCGAACTCGACTCGATCGCGGGGCGCATCATGGATCCACCCGTCGCCGACGACGTGGCCGAGTGGGCCAAGCAGTACTCCGGACCGTTGAACGACCGCCACGAGGTCGAACATCACGTGCGCCGATTGACGACGGCGCTGACCCGAGAGGCGACCTACCGGCCCACCGACGAGCGTCCCGAGCCGGGTCCGGATCCGGTGGTCTCCTGGGCCCCTGCGCTCATCCTGCGTCGCCGGGCGGCGCTGAAGATCGCGCCACCGCCTCCGCCGCCGAAACCAGCGGAGGAACAGCCGGAACCGTCGCCCACCGCCCCCACCGAACCCTCACTCGAATCGAGCCCGGCCTCGGTCGTCGGTTACTTCGACGACCAGGAAGCAGCGACCGCCGTTGACACGGTGACGGGTGATGAGCCCGAGATCGAGACCGACCGGCCCGTCGAGGCCTTCCCGCCGATCGAGGTCCCGTGGGCCGACCCCGAACCGGTCGACGCCGACAGCGAGATCGTGGCCGAGCAGATGGCCGACGCCGCTCGCCAAACTCGCGAGTCCCCCCCGGCGGCCGCTGGTGGGGATCGAGACGATCGGAGCGACCGCCAGGAGGCGCTGCTCGCCACGCTCGACGCTCTCCGGCGAGAACGCGACCACATCCGAGCCGACATCGCCGCGGCTCGGGCCGCGGACGGCCCGGAGGGGCTGGTCCCCTACACCGGGTCTCGCGCCCGGATCGCCGAGCGGCTGGCGGCCGAAGCCGAGGACCACGCCTGGATCGCCACCGCCCGGGTCCTGCCGGAGACCGCCGCGCCCGTCTCCGACGGTCACATGCGGCACTGGGTCGCCCTTCGAGGCGACCCGGCGATCGTCGCCGACGCCGATGTCGCCATCGGCGAGCTGCTCGCCCCCCACCGACTCCCGTCCGTCGAAGCCTTCGAGAGAGTCATCGACGACGAGGAACGAGCCCATCAGCGTGCGGACAGCTACGGGACGTCGATGACGCCCATGGCCGAGACCGTCGGCCGCCTCTCCGAGTCCGCGGCGGCGGGCATGCGCGAACTCGTGGTGGACATCTCGTCCGCCCTCGGATCCGTCGACATCACGGCCCACCGGTGGGCCGCCGGCGCGCTCAGCGACCTCCGCGCCGGCCGACCCGAGGAGTGGATGAACCTCCGCGCCAAGGTCACGGCGTTGGTGGCGCAGGCGGAAGAGCAGCTGCTCGGCGTGGACCCCAACACCAGCATCCGGTGCTCGGGAGCGATGGCGGACCTCGTCCAGCAGGCCCTCACGCTCCGCGATTGGCTCGACGCGGGCAACGCGATGCGGGTCAACAGCGATGGGCGACCGCAGCGGCGGCTCCGCATCCCCGCCGTGGTGGCCGACAGCGCCGGCCTGCTCGAACGGGTGCGGGTCAACGGCGCCCCGCCCTCGAGCAGCGCCGATCTCGATGGGTTCCTGTCATGGGCCCGCGCCGGAGCGTTGGTCGAGCAGTTGGAGACCCTCTGGCCGTCCCGGATCAACCTCGACGCAACCGACAGCGTGCGGGTGCGCCTCGACCGGCATCGGGCCGGCCTGGCGGAGCTGGACCGGCTCCTGCTCGTCCGCGACAAGCTCGCCGCACTGGACGCGCAGTTCCGCGCCCACGAGATCGAGGGCGTCTCCTTCGAGGTGCCGGCCTCGGTGGCGCTCTTCCTGGAGGAGGTCGACCGCGTTGGCGCACACCATCGCGCGGTCGCGGCAACCGATCTGGTGATCAAGGGCGAGAGGCGTGTGCAACCGTTCCTCGACCTGGCCGATCCACCCGACTGGGCCGTCGCGTTCTCCCGCGCGATCCGAACCCGGGACGCACTCGCGTACGCCCAGGTGCGCGACCGCGTGATCTACCTCGACAGCCTGCGGGAGAACCTGCGCTGGTGCGAGGCGATCGAGGCCCGGCTGCGTCCTGCGCTGGGCTCCATCATCGACGACGTGTCCGACCCCGCTCGTCGCGACGAATGGGCTCGCCGGGCCGGCGGTTTCGACGCCGCATGGCGGTGGGTCGCGGCGAAGGCCTGGCTGGAGCAGGGCGAGGCCACCATCCGCCGACACGGCGACGAGCTCCGCCTGGTCGACGAGCGCATCGATCGCTGTATCGGCGATCTCTGGCGCCTCGTCCCCCACGGCCAGGCCATCGGCGCGCCGGACGACGACACCGACGACCTCCGTGCTCGGTTGCGAGACGCCGAGCAGGAAGCCGATCAGCTGCGCACCGAGAACGCCGTGCTCCGACAGCTCGGCGACATGGTGCCGGAACGGCCGAGCGACCTCGACGAACGCTGATCGGGTTCGTGCCCCGACGTGGCGCAGCACCGGGCCTACGCTCGCAGGAATGCGCGCTCATCTGCTGATCGTGGTCGCGGTCGCGATCCTCGTCGCGGCGTGCGGTGGCGGCGGCGACATCACCGTCGTCGTTCAGCCGACGCCAGAGTCGACCCCAGCCGAGCCGTCCGAGCCCGCGGCCGGCGAACCGACCACGGTCGCTGAACCCACCCCCACCCCGGAGGCGGACGACGACGCCGGCGCCGCACCTGACGGAACCCCGACGCCGCTCCCGGCGCCGACCACCGAGCCCACAGCCACGCCCGAGCCGGCGCCGGTCGAGCCCGCCGAGACCGTCGTGGTCGAGTACCAGTCCAACAGCTTCGGGTTCGCGCAGAACATGGTGGCCACCGTCGCGCGTGACGGCTCGTACCGGATCGACTACGACGACGGCTCGATCGAGGTCCGTGACGCCGAGGCCGACACCCAGACCTCGTACTTCGTGTTCGACGACGACGTGTCGGTCGTCCTCACCGAAGGCCTCGGCCTCGGCGGCCCCGATCTGTTCTACGGCTTCTTCCTGCCCGGCTTCTCCACCATCGACCACGTGCTCGCGCTGGCCGGGAGCGCATTCGCCGGCCAGGGCGTCGTGCTCGGCCGCGACGCGGTTCTCTACGAAGCCGACGTGGTGCCGAACGCGATCGGCGGTGGGCCGGACCGCATCGTCATGGCGATCGACGCCGAGACCGGCCTCGTGCTCGAGTATCTCGCCACGTTCGAGGGCGAGGAGCAGTCGTCCCTCGTCGCCACCTCGTTCGAGGCGTTCGGCGACCGGCTCGACGTCTTCGTGCTCCCGGCGGATCTCCCGGCCCCCAACTTCACCTACGACCAGGGCTTCCAACGGACCACGCTCGACCAGGTCGAAGGGCTGGTGGGCTACACCCCGATCGTGCCGAACACCGTCCCCGAGGGATACGCAGTCGATGCGGTCGCCGTGGCGCCGGGCCAGTCCGAGAACTTCACGGGTGCCGAAGGGTCGAATCCACCCAGCGTCGACGTCGTCCACATCCGCTATCGCAACGGCTGGCGCACCTTCACCACGACCACCCGCCGCGTGGGCGACCAGCCCCAGTTCTGGATCGACCCGTTCTCCGGCGAGGGACAGTTCTACGAGCTCTTGGATGCCGAGGTCACCGGTGCCTACTTCACCGGCCAGATCGCCGAACTGTCGACCGCCCCCGAGACGGTTCCCCACCTGTGGGTTCGGGGCGGCGACCTCGTGTTCACGGTGACCGGCCCGCTCCGCGACTTCGAACTCGGCGACATCGTCAACTCGCTCGAACCCGCCTGACCCGGAGGCGAGGGTCGCGGCTGCAACACTGGACCCATGGCGGCACGCTCACGACTCGTCCCACTGCTCCTCGCGATCCTGTTGGCCGGAGCCTGCGCAGCCGACACCACCGTCGCCGTGGAGGTCGTGACGCCGACGCCGGGCGGCGAGCCAGCCGACGAGACACCGACCGAGGCCCCCGCTCCCACCGAGGAGCCGACCGCCGAAGAACCCGAGCCCGATCCCGACCCGGACCCGACAGCGACCCCCGAGCCGGACCCGGATCCCACGGCGACGCCTGAGCCCGAGATCCCGGGCGAGCCGTTCGACTTCCTGGTCCCGCTCGACGGAGAGGTCGTCGGGGTCGTGGGTGTCGCGTTCGACGACATCCTCGAACTCCACGAGCTCCCGGGCGAGAACACGCCATTGATCGGCGAGCTGCCCAACCTGGCCGACGATGCCGTCGGCACCGGCGAGGGTCGACAGCTGCCCGCGTCGATCTGGTGGAAGATCCGATGGAACGGCCTCGAGGGCTGGGTCGGATCGGGGTTCATGGCCCGGATCGGCGCCACCGTGGACTTCACCAACGACCTGATCCAACTCAACGGCAACTCGGACCCGGGTGGCGCCGAGACCCTGCTGGAGTTCGGTCAGCTGATCGCCGGCATCGTGGCCAGCGAGGAGCCACCGTCACGCATCGTCGTGGCCGTGCCCCCCGACACCAGCGGCGACCTGGGCGAGATCACGATGGACGTCGTCAATCTCGGTGACGACGCCCTCAAGGGCTACCGCCTGCACATCTTCGCCGAGCCGGCCGAGATCGCCGACGCCGGTTGGCTGCTGAACAGCGTCGAAGCCACCCTGCTGTGCAGCCGCGGCGTCACCGAGGACGGCCTCTGCACCTGAGCCGGTCGCCGATCGACCTCAGCTCATCCCGCCGTCTTCACGGATGAACACGGGCGTGTCGGGCGTGGAACGCTCGGCGTCGTAGCGGTATCCCATGCCGGTGAAGTCCAGGAGGCCCTTGGCGGTCTTGACGCGCTCGGTGATGATCCAGCCGGCCATCGCACCCCGCGCCCGCTTCGCGAAGAAGCTGACCACCTTGTACGGGCCGCCGTTCTTGGAGTCGAGGAAGTTGGGCGTGACGAGCTTGCCGTCCAGGCGAGCGGGCTGGATCGAGCCGAAGTACTCGTTGGACGCCAGGTTGACCAGCACCTTCGC
>JBCCFK010000027.1:0-23021 GCA_039029775.1 Actinomycetota bacterium
CTCCTGATCGGCGCCGGGATCGACGTGGAGGTGGCCGGGTTGTTCGCCGTCCTCCAGATCGTGCTCGGCATCTTCTTCCATGCGAACGTGCGGGTGCGGTGGCGGTGGCTCGACAAGATCGTGGCCAACCCGGAGTTCCACCACTGGCACCACTCCAGCGAGCACGATGCGGTCGGCCACAATTACGGCGCCGCCCTCCCCTGGTGGGACCAGATCTTCGGGACCTACTTCATGCCGAAGCACTCGACCGGACGCCGGCCCCAGCGTTACGGCGTCACCGAGCCGCTGCCGAAGAACCTCGTCGGCCAGCTCACGTATCCCTGCCGGGGCGCCCGCAAGCACCTGTGGCTGTGGCGCCATCCGATCCTGCTGGTCAAGACCATCGCCGCCGCGACCCGAAACCTGCTCGTCGACATCAGGCGCTCGGCGTTCCGGCCGACGCACTCGGTCCGTCGAGAGGTCGTGCCCGGCAGCACGACGACCAACGGATCACTCCTCGGCCCCGAGGCGGAGCCGAAGTCACCCAAGAAGCCTCTGCCGATGCGGAAGCGAGTCCTGATCTGAGGGCCCGACCACGGTCGCACGGCTCCGGCCGCCGCGGCCGGGTACGACTCGGACGGCTCAGAACACCGTGTAGCCACCGTCGACGCAGACCTCCTGGCCCGTGTGGTAGGTCTGACTCGGGTCCGCCAGGAACGCACCGACCTCCCGGAACTCGGCGGGGTCGGCCCATCGCCGGACCGGCGTGCGCTTGATCGTCGCGTCCCGGAACACGTCCCACTCGTAGGCCCCCGAGGCGAGCTCGGTGATCGTCCAACCCGGGAGGAGCGAGTTGACCCGGATGCCGTGGCGGGCGAGCCCGACCGCCAGCGCGCGAACGAGCCCGTTCAGCCCGGTCTTGGCCGTGCCGTAGGCCTCGTTTCCGGCCGCGCCGTGGATTGCCGACGTGGACGAGACCGCGACGAGGCTGCCGCCCTCGCCCTGATCGATCAGGACCCTGGCCGCTTCTCGCAGCGTCAGGAACACGCCGTCGAGGTTGGTGGCCATGACCGCACGCCAGTCCTCGAGCGACGTATCCACGAAGGCTGTCCCGGGGCCGCCTCGACCGGCGTTGGCGAAGAGGCCGTCGATGCGCCCGAACGTCTCGCGTGAACGGGCCATCGTCTCGCTCACCTGGTCCTCGTCGGCGACATCGCACACATACGCCTCGGCTCGCCCGCCGAGTGACCGGAGCGTCTCGACCGCCGCGGCGTTCTTCTCCTCACGTCGGCCCCAGACGACGACCGAACCGCCCGACATCACGATGCCCTCGGCCATGCCGAGGCCGATGCCACCGTTTCCTCCCGTGATGACGAACACCTTGCCGGACAGATCGATCATGGTTGCTCCCAGGGGTGGGCGGTCGGCCAGAGCCAGAACCTCGCCCATGATTTCGGCGTGCGCAACTCGCTCACCATGGCCGAGGGGTCGGCGGGACCGCAGGCGACGACCCGAACGGAGCCGGGGTCGGGCGCTACGGTGCCAACGACCCACGCACGGGAGGACGAACGAGTGGCGATGGACCCCCAGCAGCTGCGGGAAGCGACGTTCTGGAAGCAGGACCTCAACGACCGGATGCTCGGCTTCGCCGAGCTCCAGGCCCGGGGCCCCTTCCACGACGTGACGTTCGACGACCCGTTTCTCGGGACCGAGGGCACGTTCACCGCGGTCGTGGGCTACGACGAGGTCGTGGAGATGTCGCGCCGGCCGACCGACTTCTGCTCGGGTCACGGCGCGACGTCGGTGATCGACCTCCAGGAGGACGCCAGGGACTTCTTCGGGTCGTTCATCAACATGGACGACCCCCGGCACGCCCGCCAACGCGGCATCGTGGCCCGTTCGTTCACCCCGCGGCAGCTCGCCAAGGTGCTCGACTCGGTCGAGACCATCACGACCGAGGTGATCGACGGCTTCTGCGAGAAGGGGGAGGTCGACCTGGTCGAGGCGCTCTCCCAACCGTTCCCGCTCCTGGTCATCTGCGACATGATGGGTATCCCACGGAGCGAGTTCGACACCGTCCTCGACGCGACCAACACCATCCTGGGCGCCGGCGACCCCGAGTTCATGCACGGCCGTGATCCGCGGGAGGCGATCTTCGAAGCCGGGATCGCCCTCGCCACGCTGATGGGTGAGCTGGCCGAGGAGCGGCGGAACCATCCGACCGACGATCTGACGTCCAAGCTGGTCCACGCCGACGTGGGCGAGGACGTCCTGGCGCCCAACGAGATCCCACCGTTCTTCATCCTGCTCGCGGTGGCGGGCAACGACACCACGCGCAACGCCATCACCTATGCGGTCGACCTGCTCTCGCGCTACCCGGCCCAGAAGCGGATCTGGATGGACGACATCGAGGGTGTCACCCCGACCGCTGTGGAGGAGATCGTGCGCTACTCCACCCCCGTCACCTTCATGCGTCGCACGGCGACCCGGGACCTGCACTACGGCGGCCGGGACTTCTCCGAGGGTGACAAGGTCATCCTGTTCTATGGAGCTGCGAACCGGGACCCGGCGCACTTCGACGATCCGCAGGTGTTCGACGTGACGCGGAACCCCAACAACCACGTCGGCTTCGGCGGGCCCGGGCCGCACTTCTGCCTCGGTGCCCACCTGGCGCGCCGTGAGCTCTCGGTGGTCATGCGCGAGGTGCTGACACGCCTTCCCGACCTGGAGAGCGCCGGGCCGCCGGTGCCACTCGACAGCATGGGCACACCGCTCGTCGCCGGCATCAAGCGCCTTCCGGTCACGTTCACGCCGACCGCACCGAAAGGAGCCTGACGATGGTCCTGCGGACCCCGATCTGCGCTCGGACCGGCATCGAGCATCCCGTCTTCGGATTCGCGCACGACGTCGGCACCGTGGCGGCCATCACCAACGCCGGCGGCTTCGGGGTCTACGGCGCCACCCGACGGTTCCCCAACGAGATCCGCGACGAACTCGCAGCCATCCGAGCACTCGTCGGCGATCGACCCTTCGGCGTCGACCTCGTGCTGCCGCCCGGCATGCCCGAGCACAACAGCCGGGCCGAGATCGAAGCCGCGATCCCCCAGGAGCACAAAGACTTCGTGCAGGGGCTGATCGACAAGTACGCGGTCCCCGAGCCCAGCGGGCCCGGCATGCGGACGCGCTTCATCCGATCGACCGAGATCGAAGAGGAACAGCTCGAGGCCGTGATGCAGAGCGACGTCGACCTCTTCGCCTGCGGCATCGGCGCTCCACCGGCCCAGATCGAGCGGGCGAAGGAGCTCGGGAAGACGACGCTCGCGCTGATCGGGAGCCCTCGCCACGTCCGTCGGGCACTGGACGCAGGGGTCGAGATCCTGGTCGCGCAGGGCTACGACGCCGGCGCTCACACCGGCCCGATCGGCACGTTCTCGCTGGTCCCTCGCATCGTCGACATGGCCGGTGACATCCCGGTGCTCGCGGCCGGCGGGGTCGCAACCGGCCGTCACGTCGCAGCGTCGCTGGCCCTCGGCGCACAGGGCGTGTGGATGGGGACCGCGTGGCTCCTGAGCACGGAGCACCAAGCCCACCTCAACCCCGTCGCCGTCGAGAAGCTGCTCGCCGCCGACGTCGGCGACACCGTCATCACCAGAAGCGAGAGTGGCAAGACGTTCCGCCAGATCAGGACCTCGTGGAGCGATGAGTGGGAAGCCGAGGAGGCCCCCACTCCCCTCAAGATGCCGTACCAGGACGTCCTGGTCGGCGACCTCCTGGGAGCGATCGACGAGCACTCGATCGGCCCCCTCGTCCACTCCGGGGCCGGCCAGAGCGTCGGCTACTTCGACGAGATAAAGCCCGTGGCTCAGATCATGCAGGAACTGCTGGCCGAGGCCGACGTCGCGGTCTCGGCCCTCGACGCCTGAGGTCAGCCCTCGACGCTCTTGGCCACCCCGACCTCGCCGGCCGACCGGACCTCCGGCAGCTCCGCGCCGTGGATCTTGTGGGCGAGGAAGTGGTGGAAGTCCGTGATGATGTGCTCCATCGGGACGATCACGCCCGGCTCGAAGTCGCCTCCAGAGGCCCGTTGCCCACGCTCGCAGATCGCCCTGTCCTCGGGCAGGAAGTCCGGGACGAGCACCTCGGCGCCGGCCGCCATCGCCTGGTTCAACCACTTGCCGACGCCCCGGCTCCGCTCCGGGTCCGGATGCCGGTACGCGCCACCGACGGTGATCTCGCTCCGGTCGTGGGCCACCGGCCGCACCGCCTGCCAGAGCAGCGAATCCCCGGTCAGCACGCCCACGAAGCTGGGCGGTATGCAGAAGAGGACGTAGTCGGGCGCTCCCCTCGTTCGGCCGCCGGTGGCCGAACCGTGGGCGCTGCCGGTGAGGTAGTAGGCGTCTGCGGTCGGCGTCAGCGGCTCGAGCGTCTTCTCGTGCACCTGGAACAGGTGGTAGCTCTCCATGGCGTTCGACAGGACCAGCTTCCAGTTCGCGTCCCAGGTCTCCACCTGGCGGCGTGAGGTCCAGTCGTGGAGCTCGGCGGCGTCCGCAGCGGACACCACACCATCCAGGTGACCCAAGAGCTCGACGAGCGGCTCGATGTCACCGCGCAGGCTGACGAACACCAACCCGTGCCACTCCTCGGCGCGATAGGACGGCAAGCCGTGCTGCTCGCGATCGACATCGTCCCGGGCGGCGTGGGGCACGGCCAGCAGTCGCCCGTCATCCGCGTAGGTCCAGGCGTGGTAGGGGCACTGGAACCTCTTCGTGTTGCCGCGACCTTCGACCAGCAGCGTCCCCCGATGCGCGCACATGTTGGACATGGCAGCCAGCCGGCCGTCCTGGCGCCGCAGGACGATCACCGGCTGGCCCGCGACCTCGACCGCCACATGATCTCCAGGCTCGGCGACCTCCTCGGCGGTCCCGACCCAGACCCAGCTCGTCCGCCAGACCCGTTCGAGGTCGACCTCCAGGCTTGCAGCCCGGTACGCGGTCGCCGGGAGGGCGCGGGCAGGGTCGACGGGGTAGCTCTCCATGCCGGGAGTCTAGGAGTGGCTCCGGGAGCCGGCCCGACGACCTGGTCTAGATTCGCCCCCGACGCAGCTGACACGGAGGCACCGCCATGGCATGGGATTTCGAGACCGACCCGGAGTTCCAGAAGAAGCTCGACTGGATGGACGACTTCGTCACCCGAGAGGTCGAACCACTCGACCATCTCCTGCACGATCCCTACGACAAGACGGACGACCGGGCCCAGGCGATCATCAAGCCGCTTCAGGCACAGGTGAAGGCGGAAGGGCTCTGGGCCTGCCATCTCGGTCCCGACCTCGGCGGTCCCGGCTACGGGCAGCTCAAGCTCGCGCTGATGAATCAGATCCTGGGCCGCTCGCGTTTCGCCCCGAGCGTCTTCGGCTGTCAGGCCCCGGACTCGGGCAATGCCGAGATCCTCGCCCACTTCGGGAGTGAGTCACAGAAGGAGCGGTTCCTCCAGCCGCTGCTGAACGGGGAGATCAGCTCCTGCTACTCGATGACCGAGCCCCATGCGGGCGCCGATCCGACGCTCTTCAAGACCACCGCCGTCAAGGACGGCGACGAGTGGGTCATCAACGGGTACAAGTGGTTCAGTTCCAACGCCCGCTACGCCAGCTTCCTGATCGCGATGGTCGTGACGAACCCCGACGTCAGCGCGTACGAGGGCATGTCCATGTTCATCGTCCCGAAGGAGACGCCCGGCCTGACGATCATTCGCAACGTCGGGGTGGGCACCGAGCCCGAGGACGAGGCCAGCCACGCCTACATCCACTACGACAACGTGCGCGTGAGCGACGATCACCTGCTCGGCGACCCCGGCTCCGCGTTCGCCATCGCGCAGGTCCGGCTGGGGGGAGGCCGGATCCATCACGCCATGCGCACGATCGCCCAACTGGAGAAGGCCTTCGACATGATGTGCGAGCGGGCGCTCTCCCGGGAGACCCGCGACGGTCCCCTGGCCTCGAAGGGCGTGGTCCAGGAGCAGATCGCCGACAGCTGGATCGAGATCGAGCAGTTCAAACTCCTCGTGCTGCGCACCGCGTGGAAGATCGACAAGCTCAACGACTACCGGAAGGTCCGCAAGGACATCGCCGCGGTCAAGGTGGCGATGCCGAAGGTGTACCACGACGTCGTGCTCCGGGCGATGCACCTTCACGGGGCCCTGGGTGTGTCCAACGAGATGCCCTTCAGTCGCATGCTGATCGGCGCCGAGGTGATGGCCATCGCCGACGGCCCCACCGAGGTCCACAAGTCCACGATCGCCCGGCAGGTCCTGCGTGACTACAAGCCCGTCGACGACCTGTTCCCCTCCCGGCACCTCCCGAAGCTGCGCGCGGCAGCCCGGGAGAAGTACGCCGACTACTTCGAGCAGGAACTCGCGAGCCTGTAGCGGTCAGGCGGGGCGGACGTCCACCTCGGTCGCCTTGACCGAAACCCACACCTCGAGGCCCGGCGAAAGGCCCATCGAACCGACCGACGCCGGCGTCACGTCGATCCCCAACGCGATGGGCGCGTCGACGGTGAGCCGGGTGATCTCGCCGAGCGGCTCCACGGCTGCGATCACGGTGCGCCACGAGTTCCGGGGACTGCCGTGCGGCTCGTCCAGGTGGACCGAGATGGCGTTCGGGTGGACCGTGATGACGACCGGGCCGGCGGTGTGCCGGTCGGCGGTGGTCAGGCCCTGGTCCGTGCCGTCGACCGTCAGGCGGCCGCCCTCGTTGCGGCCGGTGAGCAGGTTCAGGCCGGCGAGCGCCGCGACGTAGGGCGTGACCGGCCGGCGGCGGATCTCGTCGGGTGTGCCCACCTGGGTGATGCGGCCGTCCTCGAGGACATGGATGCGGTCGGCGAGCAGGAACGCCTCGCTCGGGTCGTGGGTGATGAGCAGGCGGGGGCCGTCGACCCTCGCCGCGTGCTCGGCGACCGTCCGACGCAGCGTCGCCCGACTGGCGACGTCGAGGGCGGCCAGGGGCTCGTCGAGCAGGACCATCGCCGGGTCGATGGCGAGTGCCCGCGCCAAGGCAACCCGCTGGGCCTGCCCGCCGGACAGTTGGTTGGGGTGCCGATCGGCGAGACCCGACAGGTCGAAGCGCTCGATCCATTCGTCCGCTCGGGCCCGGGCCGATCGCCGCGAGACGCCGCACGACATCGGGCCGAACGCGATGTTGTCGCGGACGTCGAGGTGCTCGAACAGGAGGTAGCCCTGAAACACGACCCCGACCCCTCGTTCCTGAGGCGGCACGAAGGCATCGGCACCGGGGTCGTCCAACACCCGCCCGGCCAGCCTGATCCCGCCGTCGTCGAGCGCCAGGATGCCCGCGAGGGCTTCGACCGCGGTCGACTTGCCCGAGCCGTTCGGTCCGAGCAACGCGGCCGTCGTGCCCGCAGGGATCTCCAGCCGCGCGTCGAGCTCGAACCCACTCGGCCGACGAACGACCAGATGCGCGTCCAACCCACCGGTCATGACGCCCGCCACCATCGGTCGCGCAGTGTCACCAGGACGACGAGCGACACGAACACGAGGACGAGGCTGATCGCTATCGCAGCATCTCGGTCGCTCTCCAGCGTGACGAACACCGCGAGCGGCAGCGTCTGGGTCCGTCCCTGGAGATTGCCGGCGAAGGTCACGGTGGCCCCGAACTCGCCCAGGGCACGAGCCCACGCCAGCACGGTGCCCGCTCGCAGCGCCGGGGCGATCATCGGCAGCGTCACGCGTCGGAACACCGTCAGTGGCGAGGCTCCGAGGCTCGCCGCGGCGTGTTCGAAGCGCCTGTCCATGCCCTCCAGCGCCCCCTCGACCGTGATGACCAGGAACGGCATCGCCACGAAGACGTTCGCGACGACGACGCCCCAGGTGGAGAACGGCAGCTGGAAACCGGTCGCGTCGTTCAGGGGCTCGCCGATGACGCCACGGCGCCCGAGCGCGAACAGGAGCGCCGCGCCTCCCACCACCGGGGGAAGCACCATGGGCAACGTGACGATCGCGCGCAGCACGCGGCGGCCCGGGAACGCCCGTCGTGCAAGCACCCAGGCGAGGGGCACGCCGAGCACGACCGCGACGACGGTCGCCGCCACCGAGGTCGATAGGGAGAGCCAGAGCGCGTCGAGGACGACATCGGAGGCCACCAGCTCCGCGAGATCGGACCACGGCGTCCTGACGAGCAACCCCAGGAGTGGCAGGACGAAGAACGTGGCCCCCAACACCGCGAGGGCGACGAGTGGGATCGGCGTCGATTGCCTTGCTCGCGTGCCCCTCCTCACGGCGTGCCGAATCCCTGTGCGACCAGGATCGCCTGCCCGTCTCCGGAGGCGACGAAGTCGACGAAGTCGTTCGCCTGATCCGACCCGGTGAGGGCGAGGATCGGGTACCGGGCCTCGATGTTCACGTCGTCGGCGATCTCGAGCCCTTCGACCTCCCCGTCGGCGGCGATGACGTCGGTGGCGTACACGACACCGACGTCGAGCTCATCGGTGGCGAGCTTGGTCAACAGTGCCCGGACATCGGGCTCGGTGGTGTCGGGGGCGGCCTCGACGCCGGCGCGAGCGAATACCTCCGTTGCGAACCGGCCGCACGGCACGGTGACTGCACAGACCCCGACGAGGAGGTCCTCGTCGCCGACATCGGCGAGTCCTCGTACCTCACCCGGGTTGCCGGCGGGCACGGCGAGCTGGAGTCGGTTCGTGGCGAAGATCCGAGGCTCGCCGGTTCCGAAGCCCGCGTCGACGACCTGGCCCATGATCAGCTCGTCGGCGGAGGCGAAGACGTCCGCGGGTGCACCCTCGAGGATCTGCTCGCGCAGCGCCGAGCTGCCCGCCACGTTGACCTGTATGTCCACATCGGGGTGTTCTGCCTCGTACGCGGCCTCGATCTCCGCGAACGCGTCCGTCAGCGACGCGGCGGCGAAGACGAGGACAGCGCGTTCGGAGTCACCTCTACCGCAAGCGACGGCGACGAGGGAGAGGGTGCAGATCACCAGCCATGCCCTCGCCATGCCGCGCACCTCCCAGGGGATCGATCGAGCGACTGCAGGATGGTGTGTAGTCGCAACGTTCCTAGTGTGCCAAACGACACGACTATCCTCCGACCACGATGGCCCGAAGCACCCCGCCCGACCTCAGCCTCACCGAGTGGGTCGTTCTCGCGCTCGTCGCCGAGTCCCCCACCCACGGCTTCGCGATCGCGAAGGAGCTCCGGCCCGACTCCGACCTGGGGCGGGTGATGACGGTGCACCGACCGCTCGTCTATCGCGCACTGGATCGACTGGTCGAGGCGGGGTTCGTCGAACCCGCCCAGGTCGAGCCGGGCGACGGCGGCCCTCAGCGAACGGTGCAACGGACCACCCGGAGGGGAAGATCGGCGCTCAACCGCTGGCTGGACAGCCCGGTCGATCACGTCCGCGACCTGCGCATCGAGTTCCTGCTGAAGCTGAGGCTGAACCAGCGCCGCCGCCGGGGGTCGGCCCGCCTCGTGGGCGCTCAGCGCCAGGCGCTGGGCCCGGCACTCGCCCAGCTCACCCGAGAACCCGGCCCCGATGTCGTGAACCGGTGGCGTCACCGGAACGCCGTGGCGGCACGCGAGTTCCTGGATGACCTCGCGTCCGAACTCGACGCCTGACACGGACGCCGGACTCGACCGAGGCGAGGCAATCCCGGGCCGCAGCTCGTTTGCAGCGAAAACCGCCGACCCTTACTGTCGCCCCATGACGACCCCGGATCGCACTGGCAAGCCGACGATCGGCCGGTGGCTCGCCGGCCTCCTGGCACTCGCTCTCCTCGCGGCCGCCTGTGGCGGCGATGAGGATTCGGCGGCCGACGGTGACGGCGCGGACGCCCCGGCACCGACCGCCACACCGGAGCCGGCCGCCGAGCCCGAGTCCGAACCGGAAGCCGAGTCCGGCCAGGACAACCCCGACGATGAGGGCGGCACCACCGAAGCCGAGCCAGAGGCCGAGCTCACCCTCACCGCGTCGGACCGCGGCGTGACGGCCGAGGCGATCACGATCGGCCACACGGCCATCGACTTCGTGACGCTCAACGAGACCTTCGGCCTCGACCTGGCGTTCCAGAGCTTCATCCCGTCGCTCGATGCTGCGGTCGCCTTCTACAACGAACGCGGCGGCGTCCTGGGCCGACAGATCGAGGTGGTGCACGAGGAGTACCTGCCCGTCGGCGGGGCGACGGCCGAGGCCGCGTGTCTCGCGCTCACCGAGGACAACGAGATCTTCGCGGTCATCGGCGGGTTCCAGGGTCCCGGTGCCGAAGCGATCAACGAGTGCATCGTCAACCTCCACGACACGATTCTGGTCGGCGGCGCTCCGACGGCCGAGCAGATCGCGGCGACCGGGAGCCGGTGGATCAGCCAGGAGATGAGCCTCGACCGCCGGAACGCGGCATTCGTCAACCTGCTGGCCAACAGCGGCACGCTCGCCGAGCTCGGCCCGCTCATGGTCATCGGGGCCAACCCGAGCGAGCAGTTCGTCGTCGACGAAATGACCGAAGCGCTCCGCGCGGCCGGCGCGGACGTGGTTCTGTCGACGGTCACGACGACATCGGGCGACGCTCAGGCCACGCGGGCCGAGGTCGACGTCATGATCGAGCGGGCCGAGACCGACGGGGCGGAGACGATCGTCCTGCTCGGCGAGGGAGAGATCCGGAACATCGCGTTCTTCGAGGCGGCGCCCGACTTCACCTACCTCGTCCCCAACGGCGACCGCGTGACCGACTGGCAGGCGATCCCTCCCGAAGGGCTCGAAGACGGGACGCGGGTGTTGTCGAGCCTGGCGGATGTGAGGCCCGGCGTCGACCCGGCGCTCGACGAGTGCCTCGATGCCGTGGCCGACGCGCTCGGCGTCGAGATCAAGCATGCATCCGAGCTCGAGGAGGGCGAACCGAACTACTACTCCGGCACCGAGAACTCCTGCGTGCGGATCTCGATGTTCATCCAGATCGCCGAAGCCGCCGGTCCCGATCTGACGACGGAGTCGTGGGTGGCTGCGCTCGACACCGTCCCCGAACTGCACATCCCGGGGTACCAGTTCTTCTCACTGAGCTCGGCCAAGCCCGACGCGAACGACCAGTTGAAGCTGGTGGAGTACGACCTGCCGACCCTGACCTTCGTGGATCTCACCGACTACGTCGACGTCGGCTGACCAGCCAGCACGGCCCGACGGCCGGCGAAACCGGATCTTGAGCGAAGCTTGATCCGTGGGAGAACGACCGCAAAGGTCGGCCTCCCACAGTCGGAGGAATGACCTCCCCTCCTTCGACCCTCCCCCCGGCGGGAGTGGCTCCTGCCCACGAGACACAGCGGAAACGAGACCTGGGCGCCACCGGTCTGCCGGGGCCCGGAGCCCGCCTGATGTTGATGGCGGGCCTCGCGCTGGTCGCGGTGGTCTCGACGATGCGCCCCGAGACCGCAGCCCTCAGCGCTCCAGAGCCATCGGCGCCACAGCCGGTCATCGTCGAGACGACTGCTGAGGCGCAGGCCCCTGTGGCGGTGGCCCCGAGCGAGATGCTTCTCGACGAAGAACCCGTGGAGGAAGCACCCGAGGCCTCCGATGCACCCCTTCCCGAGGGCGTGATCTACCAGGACTCCTTCGACGTCGCCACCGGTGATTGGCTCGTGATGACCGGGACCTGGCAGGCGGGCGACGGCTCCCTTCGACAGACGGACCCGTCCGGGTTCGACTACATCAACCAGCTGACGGTGGAGATGCCCGCCGCCTACGACATCACCGTCACCATGCAGGCCGACGGTCCCGAGCTCGGCGGCGGCGTCATCCTCGGGCAGCCTGACCCCGGCTCTCGACGCGGCGCCCACATCGTCGACTTCACGGCCGGGGGCAGCTTCCTGCGCTGGGGCCGGTACGACCCCCAGGACGGCGTGTACTCCTACCTCGGCGGCCTGGACCTCGGCGTCGACCCCGCGACCCCGCACGAGCTCCGCGTCGACGTCCGCGCCGACACGACTCTCGTTCACCTCGACGGCACCTACATCGGCGCCTTCGAGGCCGTGGGCACGGGGTGGGTCGGCCTCGTCACGTCGCAGTCCGCAGTGAACTTCAGCGACCTGGTGATCGAGGCGTCGTGAGCAGCGCCATCGGGCAACTGCCCCCCGTGGCGCCGGCGCGAAACCGCGACGTCGCTCGGCCTGCGGCGAGCTCGGCGGACGATGCGCGCGACGCGCGGCGGAAGCCGCCCCGAGACGGATTCCTCGACACCGTGCGCAGCATCGCGATCGTCCGGGTCATGATCTGGCACGCGTTCGGCGCACCCTGGATCTCCTGGGTGGTGGCGACGATGCCGACGATGTTCTTCGTGGCCGGCTCGCTCCTGGCCTCGACCCTCGACCGCAAGCCGGTGTCCGAGATGTACCGGGCCCGACTGAAGAGGTTGTTGCTCCCCTTCTGGTTCTTCGGAGCCTGTGTGCTGCTGTTGCTCGCCCTCGTCCATCTGAGCAACCCGACGACGGCGACCGCCCTGAGCCTGGACCAGCTCCTGCCCTGGATCTTCCCGCTCGCCGACCCCACGGGTTCGGCGTGGGAGGGGGGCTGGGCGTCGAGCCCCCTTTGGTACCTCCGGGCCTATCTGTGGCTGCTGCTGCTCTCGCCGATCCTTCGGGCCGGAGTGCGCCGCGCCGGAACCCTCGCGCTGTTGCCCTCGATCCTCGCCACCGTCGCGATCGAGTGGTGGCTCCACAACCCGGACGCGTTGCCGCTCACGCCCGGCACGTGGACCTGGTTGCTCGGCGACTTCACGCTGTACTCCTTCTTCCTCATGCTCGGCTTCGTCCACCACGACGGCGCGTTCGAGCGGTTGAAGGCCGATGGCCTCTGCGAGTGGATCCTCATCGGTGCCGTCGCGTGCGTCGTCTGGTGGTGGGCGTTCCCGGCACCCACAGGCGTCGTCAACCACTCCTTCGTCGCCCTCATGGCGGTCGGTGTGGCCTGGCTGGGGTTCTTCCTGTTGCTGCGGCCCGTCCTCTCGCGAGCGACCGCCAACACCCTGTCGGGCCCGCTGGTGCACTGGCTCACCCGCCGGGCGATGTCGGTCTACATGTGGCACAGCCCCTGCATCGTGGCCGGCTACCGCGTCATGGACGCCGTCGCACCGGACGCATCCCGCGGGCTCGTCCTGATTCCGATGGCCGGCTTCCTGGTCGTGGCGGTGGTGCTGACCGGCTGGGTCGAGGACGTCGCCGGCGGCCGCCCGCCCGAACTGTGGCCGAGCGCCACGCGTCCGCTCCTCTGGCAGCGGCCGTGGTCCACACCCCGAGGAAGGCCCGGCGCGGGCTCGCAGCTCGTGCGCCGCCACGGGATCGGGGTCACGGCCGGCGTCACGGTGGCGCTCATCCTGGCCGCGGTCGCCGCAGTGCCGTCGGCAGCCACGGCCGGGCCCGCCGGCACCGACACGCTGCCGCCGGCTCCGAGCGGCCGACCTGCGATCGCCGACTTCGGCGCGGTCGACGGCGGTGATCGCCTCCCCGAGGCCGAGAGCGAGGGCACCACCTTGCCTCCCGCCCCGAGCGGCCGGCCGGCCGTCACCGAGTTCTGGGAGGTCTCGGGTGACGACGGGTCGGCCGCCGGGGCGGCGGGGGTGACCCCGCAGACGCTCGAGGGGGTTATCGCAGCATGGTTGGCCGACAAGGACGTCACGGGTGCACGCGTCGCGGTCTCGGCTCCCGACGGTTCCCTCACCACGGCAGCCGTCGGCGAAGACCGCGGCGAGTCGCTGAGCGCTCAGGACGTCGTTCCGCTGACCTCGGCGACCAAGTCGGTCACCGCAGCCATCGTGCTCGGCCTGGTCGATCAGGGCCTGCTCGAGCTGGACGCCCCGATCCCGCAGCTGAGCGCCGTCCCTGAGTTCGCCCATGCGGTGACCCTTCGCCAACTCCTCGACCACACCGCAGGCGTGGCTCCGTACCAGGAGACGGCCGGCTTCGATCCGAACGAGGCCATGACCCCCGACCTCGGCGTGCGCCTCGCGGCTGCAGAGCCGCTCCAGTGGGCTGCGGGATCCCAGCGGGGCTACAGCAACAACGGATACCTCGTGCTCGGCCTCCTGGCAGAGCAGGCCACGGGCCGGCCGTTCGCCGATCTGGTCGCCGAGCGCCTCGCCGAGGTCGGCCTGCCGACCATGGAACTCGCCGAGAGCCTGCACAACGGATGGATCGGCTGGTCCGCCGGTGGGCTCGTCGGCGATGTCGCGGACCTGGCCCGGTGGGGTGCCGCGCTCTACCGTGACCGCACCGTGCTCTCAGACGCAGCCCTGGACCACATGACGACGATCGATGACACCTTCGGCGTCGCCCTGGGGGCCTTCCCGGCATGCCCGTGCGGCGTGGACGAGTCGGGCGAGCGCACCTACACGTCCATCGGCCACAGCGGCGGCGAGGTCAGTTTCCACTGGTCGCCGGCAGACGACGTCGTCATCGCCGTCAGCCTGACCGAGTCGATGTGGACGCCGTTCCTCGACGAGGCCGACGTGCACGAGCTGATGGCGACGATCCGAACCATCCTCTAGCGATGGACGAGTTCACCCTGGTCGCCGTTCTCGCGGGTCTACTCGGCGTGACCGCAACGGAGTTCCCAGCCCTGCGGGAGCGTTCGTCCGTCACCGCTGTCGCCGCCGGTGTCGTCGCTGCTGCGGCGTCCACTGCCGTGGTGCTGCTCGCCGCCGGGCGGACGGACACGTTCACCCTGATCGGGCACATGAGCCGACTCGTCTTCGTGGTCGCACCGGCCGTGACCGCCCTGACCGTCCTCCGCAGGCGGCCCACCGGGTTCGGGCGCATGGATGTCGCGGCGCTGACCGTCGCCACCGGAGTGGTGGCCATCGGGATCTACGCAGTGCACGTCGAGCCGTTCTGGCTCCGCGTCGACCGGCCGCAGGTTGTGGTCGAGATGGCGGGGACCGGATCGGTCCGCATCGCCGTCCTCGCGGACCTCCAGACCGATGGCGTCGGCGACCATGAACGGGAGGCCGTCGCCTCGATCATGGCGGGAGAGCCGGACATCATCGTCGTGGCCGGTGACGTGTTCCAGGGAAGCGATACGCAGTTCGAGGCCGCGCTGGCGGACCTTCGGGGCCTCCTGTTGCGGCTCAACGCTCCGCACGGCGTGTACTTCGTCGAGGGCGACTCGGACCGCTGGGATCGGGCCGATGCCATGCTCGCCGACACGGGAATCACGCGCCTCGACAATCGGATCGTCGAGCTGGAGGCGGGAGGTCGGACGGTTCGTCTCGGTGGCAATCGACTCGACCACGCGAGCGCGCCGGCGGCGGCGATGCGGTCCCGCCTCGCCGCGTCGGACCGGGACGACCTGGTCGTTCTGGTGTCGCATCGGCCCGATGCCGTGCTGGATCTCCCCGTCGCGAGCGCCGTCGACCTCACGATCGCCGGCCACACGCACGGCGGCCAGGTCCAGCTTCCATGGTTCGGGCCGCTCCTCACCCTCAGCGACGTACCCCGGGCCGTGGCGGGCGGCGGTCTCCACGAGGTCGACCAGAACCGGATCTATGTCTCGACCGGCGTTGGCGTGGAGCGCGCTCCGGCCCCCCGGCTCCGCTTTCTGGCACGGCCGTCGGTGGCGCTGATCGACGTCGTTCCGGATGACGTCCCGGGCTGACTCAGCGACCCTCGAAGCGTGGTGACCGCCGCTCCTTGAATGCGCGCGGCCCCTCGCGGGCGTCCGCGCTTCGCATGACGCCACCGGCCTCGCGCTTCTCCAACTCGAACGCCTCGTCCCACGACATGGTGTGGGTGGCGAGCACGGTGCGTTTGATGGCCCGAAGCGCCAACGGGGCCTGCTCGGCAACCCGGGCCGCCACCTCCTCGACACGAACCCGGAGGTCGGCGGGCGAGACCACCTCGGACACGAGGCCCATTCCGAGAGCGGTGTCGGCATCCACCGGCTCACCGCCGAGGAAGATCCGCATCGCATGCGCATACGGCAGCTGGCGCGCCAGCCTCACCATCGAGCCCGCGCCCGGCACCACGCCCGACTTCGGCTCGGGCAGCCCGAACGAAGCCGTGCTCGCCGCGATCCGGATATCGGTCGCCTGCACGAGCTCGAGCCCACCGCCGAGTGCCCGCCCGTTGATCGCGGCGATCACCGGCTTGTCGAGGGGCTCGGCCTTGAGCATCACGTCGTCGATGATGTGGGGGCGATCCAGGAGCCGACGCTCGACCTCGGTGGTCGGTTCGATCGCCCTGGTCCAGAGCGGGATCAGGCCCCCGAGGTCACCTCCACAGCAGAAGTCCTCGTCGCCCGCGCCGGTCACCACGGCCACACGCAGGCTCTCGTCACCCCGGAACTCGGCCCACGCGTCTGCGAGACCGAGCAGGACCTCCGGGTTCATCACGTTCTTCCGGTCCGGCCGGTTGATGGTGATCCAGGCCACGGCACCGTGCCGATCGAAGAGCACCGCAGTCATCGCCGGATCACTCCGCTTCCGTTGCAGCCCGGGCCTGGAGGGCCTTCTTGTCCACCTTGCCGATCGGGAGCATCGGGAGCTCGCCCAGGACGTAGACCCGCTTGGGGACCTTGTAGTTGGCCAGCCGCTCACCGGCGAATGACCGCAGGTCGTCGATGTCGATCTCACCGCCCATCACGTACGCCACGCCGACCTCCTGAAATGTCGGATCCGGCACGCTCACGACGGCAGCCATCGACACCGCCTCGTGCTCCTCGAGCGCCAACTCGACCTCGCGCGGGTAGACGTTGTAGCCACCGCTCTTGAACATCTCGCTCATGCGCCCGACGATCTGCAGGTAGCCGTCCTCGCGCCACACGGCCAGGTCGCCCGTGTGGAACCAACCGTCGTCGGTGAACGCGGCCTCGGTGGCCTCCGGATTCCTCCAGTACCCCGCCATCAACCAGTCACCTCGGCACTGGATCTCGCCGGGTTCGCCGCGCGCCGCGACCCGACCATCGGGATGCCAGATCCGGATCTCCTGGCGGGCATCGGGCGTGCCGATGGTCGATGAGAGAAGCTCCACCGAGTCGGTCAGCCCGCTGTAGGTCACCCCGCCGGTTATCTCGGTCATGCCGTACCCCATCGTGCAGTGCGTCGCTCCCGTCTTGTCGATGAGTGTCCGGAGGAGCTCTGCGGGGATCGCGGCGCCACCCCACGCGATCAGGTCGATGGACGACAGATCCGCCGACGCGAACGCCGGATGGTCCACGCAGAGCTGCAGCATCGTGGGCACGCCACCGATCGTGTTGAGTCGTTCGGACTCGATCGCCCGGATCATGGCCTCCGGCGAGAACCGTTCCTGGAAGTGGAGCGTGCCACCGCCGGTCATCGTCCGTCCCGCTATGTCGCCGATCGCTCCGACGTGATTGATCGGCAGATTGCAGATGATCCTCCGATTCGAGAGGCCCTTTCGCTCGACGGCGATCGCGTTGCAGACATTCGAGCCCCGATGTGTGATCAGGGCGCCTTTGGGTCGGCCGGTACTGCCCGAGGTGTAGACGAGGAACGCGGGATCCGATGTCTGGACCTCATCGCGACGAGCGTGCAACTCGGAGCTGGGCACGCTCGCTCCGGTCGCCAACCAGGCGTCCATCGGTTCGCCGCGCCCGCCGGCGTCCGACGGCGCCGTGTCGGCGAGGACGAGGGCCTCGATTGACGCATGGTCTTCGAGCAACCGCACCAGATCGCCGGAGCGATCTTCACCGTCGAGGTCCGCAAACCCGAACAGGAGGCGGGGCTCGGCGTCGCCGACGACGTGGTCGAGCTCTGCGGTCGTGTACTTCGGGTTGAGCCCCAGCCAGATCGCGCCGATCCCCGACGTCGCCAGGAAGTGCAACCAGAAGGTGATCGAAGGGTTCGCCATGAGGGCGACGCGGTCGCCCCGCTCGACCCCGGCCACCATCAGGGCTCGCGCCATGCGGTCGACGGCGACCTTGGTGTCCCGGTAGGACAGCACGGTCTGGTCCTGCACGAGGGCGGGTTGGTCCGGACGCTGCTCGGCCCACCGATCGAGGTGGTCGCCGATGAGCTTCGGTATCGGCACGACCGCGTCCATCAGCCCGCCTGCGGTTCGAGCTGCAGGTAGGCGAGCCAGTCCGCCACCACGGCCGGTCGCTCGCTGCCCTCCACCTCGATCCGGGCCTGCAGCGTCATCATCGCCGCATCGTCCCCGCGGTCTTCGAGGCCGGCGATCGTGAAGCGCCCGCGGATTCGGGAGTCGACGGGGACCGGCGTGATGATCCTCACGCGGTCGAAGCCGTAGTTCAGCCGGAAGGCAACATCGGTCTGCGGGATCCGGAGCGACTTCGCGAAGCCCGTGAGATGTGACATGAGCATGAATCCCTGCACGATCGTGCCGCCGAACGGGGAGATCCGTCTGGCCTCCTCCGGGTCGGTGTGGATGGGTCCGTCGTCGCCGGTGAGACCGGCGAACTCGTCGATCATCCGCTGGTCGACGGCCTTCCAGTCGCTGACACCGACATCGGTACCCACCAGGGCCGCCAGATCGGCGAGTCGTTCGGTTGGCGTGGCCACGGACACTCCCTCTCGTCGCTCGCCGACACCCTGCCACCTCCGACGGCGCGGTGCCCGGACCGCCCCAGCACGCACGGTGATTGCATGCGATGATCGCCCCGACGGACGACGAGGGAGAGGCAGATGGCATTCCGATTGGCGAGCGTCGGCAACCGAGCGGCACTGGTGCACGGCGACCGGTACTTCGATCTCGAGACGCTCAGCGCCGGAGAGCTCGGATCGGACCCGATGGATGCCCTCGAGCATCCCGGCCGACTCCACGAACTCGCGGCATCGCTCGCGACCGCCGAGCCGACGGGCTCTCTCGACGACGTCACGCTGGACGCACCCGTCCCTCGGCCGCGGAACTGCTACGGCGTGGGCCTCAACTACAAGGCGCACGCCGACGAGGCCTCCATGGACCTGCCACCGGCGCCCATGATCTTCACGAAGTTCCCGTCCTGCATCGTCGGACCCACCGCCGACGTCGAGATGCGCAGCGACAGCGTCGACTACGAAGCCGAGATCGTCGCGGTGATCGGCCCCGGGGGAAAGGACATCGCCGAGGCCGACGCCTGGAGCCATGTGATCGGCCTGACCGCCGGGCAGGACATCTCGGATCGGCCGATCCAGTTCGCGTCCAAACCGCCACACTTCGATCTGGGCAAGTCGTTCGACACCTTCGGCCCGATGGGGCCGGTCCTCGTGTCGCTCGACCAGTTCGACGACCTCGACGCCGTCCGCGTCGTCGGCGAGGTCAACGGCGAGGAACGTCAGAACGCCCCCATGGCCTCGATGATCTTCTCGATCCCCGTGCTGATCGCCTACCTCTCACGGATCACCACGCTCCGGACCGGCGACGTGATCTACACGGGGACGCCCGATGGCATCGGATTCGCGCAGGGCAAGCTCCTCGCTGACGGCGACGTGATCACGACGACGGTCGACGGGGTCGGCACCATGACCAACCGTTGCGTGCGGGTCGCGGACCACGGCCTCTGATCGGACCGGCCCGCTAGTCTGCCCGGCCATGGAATTCGACCTCATGACGGGCGGCGGTAGTTGGAGCGACACCGCCGACCTGGCCAGGAAGCTCGAGCGCGCCGGCTTCTCGGGCATGTTGTTCACCGAGACCAGCCTCGTCCCCTGGATGCAGATCGCGAGCGCGGCCATGGCTGCGCCCGAGCTGTACTTCACGACGGGCATCGCCGTCGCGTTCCCGCGGAGCCCCATGGTGTCGGCCGCGGTCGCGTGGGAGCTGGCGCAGAACACCGACGGCCGGTTCCGCCTCGGACTCGGCAGTCAGGTCAAGGCGCACGTGCAACGGCGCTACGGGATGGAGTTCGACCGCCCGGCGGCTCGAATGCGCGACTACGTGGCGGCCGTCAAGGCCTGCTTCCGGGCCTTCGGTCGCGAGGAGCGCCTGGCGCACGAGGGCGAGTACTGGAACCTCAGCCTCCTCCCGCCGGACTGGGCGCCTCGACCCCACGGGCACGAGATGAAGGTCGACATCTCGGCGGTCGGACCGGTCATGACGCGCGTGGCCGGCGAGGTCGCCGACGGCATTCACGTCCATCCGCTGCACTCGATGCCCTACATCGAGAATCGCCTTCTGCCGGCCGTGGCGGAAGGCGCGGCGTCCGCGGGCCGAGAAGCGGCCGACATCGAGCTCATCATTCCCGTCTTCGCATGCCCCGGAGACACACCCGAGGACCGGGCGCCCTATGTAGCCCATGCCAAGCGCCAGATCGCGTTCTACGGCAGCACGCCGAACTACGCGTTCCAGTTCGACGACCTGGGCTTCCAGGGCACGACCGGCCGCATCCGGGACAAGATGAAGGGCGGCGAGCTCGACGACCTGGGCGACGTGATCACCGACGAGATGCTCGACTGCTTCGCGGTCATCGGCCGCTGGGACGAGATCGCCGACCGCCTCGTCGACCGATATGCCGGCCGAGCGACCCGCGTGGTCACCTACATGGGCGAGCGCCAGATGCGAGACGACCCCGCCGAACTCGCCAGGTGGGGCGAGGTCGCCGCCGCTGTCCGAGCAGGCTGAGGAGCGACGAGATGACGACCCGAGTCGCACTGGTCACCGGCGGTGCCAGTGGCATCGGCCGAGAGACCTGCAGGGCCCTCGCCGCCGCAGGCCGTCGTGTCGCGGTCGCCGACATCAACGCCGACGGCGCAGCGGGCACAGCCGAAGACATCGTGGCCGCAGGTGGCGAGGCGACCGCCGTCGAGATGGACATCACCGACTCGGACGCGGTCATCGACGGCCACCTCCGGGTCCTCGACGAGATGGGCGCCGTCGACGTGCTCGTCAACGCCGCGGGGTGGGACAAGTTCATGAGGTTCGTGGACACCGACGAGGACTTCTGGGACCGGATCATCGACATCAACTACAAGGGCATGCTCCGCCTTACGCACGCATGCGTCCCGGGCATGATCGAGCGCGGCTGGGGGCGGATCGTGAACATCGCATCCGACGCCGGTCGCGTCGGCTCCTCGCTCGAGGCGGTCTACAGCGGGGCGAAGGGTGGCACCATCGCGTTCTCCAAGACCCTCGCTCGCGAGGTCGCCCGCAAGGGAGTCACGGTCAACGTGGTCTGCCCAGGGCCGACCGACACCCCACTGCTCACCGAGATCGCCGAAGCCAATGACGACAGCGACCGGGTGATCGCGGCGATGGCCAATGCCTCGGCCATGAAGCGCCTCGGCACACCCCAGGAGATCGCGCCCGCCGTCGTCTACTTCGCTTCTGAGGAAGCGGGGTTCACCACCGGCCAGACCCTGTCGGTGTCCGGCGGCCTGACGATGGCATGATCCGAACGACTCGACACGAGGGGAACCATCGATGATCGACCGCTACGCCGAGGCCTTCCCCGGCCTCACATTCACGAATCCCGCCGACGGCGTCCTGCAGATCACCTTGGAAGGGCCAGGGCTGAACTCCGTCGACGCGGCGAAGCACCGGCAGATCGCCGACGTGTGGACGACGATCGACAGGGATCGCGAGGTGCGGGTCGCACTCCTCGCGGGTGCCGGCAAGGGATTCAGTTCGGGCGGGAGCTTCGACCTGATCGACGACATCATCGACGACTACGAGCGCGGCCTCGAGGTGCTTCGCGAGGCGAGGGACCTGGTGATGAACGTCATCAACTGCTCGAAACCGATCGTCTCGGCCATGTGGGGGCCGGCCGTCGGTGCCGGCCTCGTCGCGGGACTGCTGGCCGACGTCTCGGTCGTCGGGGCGAACACCCGCATCATCGACGGCCACACCCGGCTCGGTGTGGCCGCAGGCGACCACGCCGCCATCTGCTGGCCGATGCTGTGCGGGATGGCCAAGGCCAAGTACTACCTGCTCACGTGTCGAGATCTGTCCGGCGCGGAGGCCGAACGCATCGGCCTCGTTTCGCTGTGCGTCGACGACTCGGACGGGCCCGAGCCCGTGCTCGCGGAAGCGCTGACCATCGCGACCGAGCTCGCCGACGGTGCCCAGCAGGCGATCCGGTGGACGAAGCGGACGTTGAACCACGCGTACCGGATGTTCGAGCCCACCTTCGACGCTTCCGTCGCGTACGAGTTCCTCGGATTCATGGGCCCCGATGCGCGCGAAGGCGTCGCGAGCCACCGCGAGAAGCGGTCGCCGGACTTCCGCGGCGGCCCCGTGTCCGAATGACCCCTGAACCCCGCACCGGCCCACTGGCCGGCCTTCGGGTCCTCGACCTGACGTCGGTCATCATGGGGCCGTTGGCTTCTCGGATCCTGGCCGACCTCGGCGCCGACGTCATCGTGGTCGAGGGCAGGAAGGGCGAGCGGCACCGGGCGATGGGCGGCGGCCCGCACCGCGAGCTCTCCGGCGTCGCACTGAACCTCTTGCGCAACAAGCGCAGCATCGCGCTCGACCTGAAACACGACGCCGGCCGCCAGGCCTGCCTCGATCTCGCCGCGACCGCCGATGTGATGCTCACGAACCTGCGACCGGGGCCCGTGCGCCGCCTCGGCTTGGACTACGAAGCCGTGAGAGCGGTTCGGCCGGCGGTGATCTACTGCCAGGCCCACGGCTATCCGTCGGACGGCCCACAGGCCGACGCACCGGCCTACGACGACATCATCCAGAGTGCCAGCGGTGTCGGCGACATCTACCGCCTCGCCGGCCACGAACCGAGCCTCTTTCCCACCTTGGTGGCGGACAAGGTCTCCGGGATGACCATCGCCAACGCGGTGCTCGCGGCCCTCGTGCACCGCGGGGTCTCGGGTGAGGGGCAGTTCATCGAGATTCCGATGATCGACGCGATGCGCTCGTTCGTGCTCGTCGAGCACGGGGCCGGGGCGATCTCCGAGCCGCCCGTGGCCCCCGCCGGCTACCCCCGCATCCTCACACCACAGCGGCGGCCTCAGCAGACGTCGGACGGATGGATCAACGTCCTCCCGTACGACAAGGCCCACTACAACGCGCTCTTCGGCGAGGGCGGGCGCCCAGACCTCGTCGACGACGAGCGCTTCATGGTGGCCGCTGGC
>JBCCFK010000028.1:0-23002 GCA_039029775.1 Actinomycetota bacterium
CCGGACGACCGACCTCCTCGACGGTCAGCACGACGCGGGGCTCGGCGTCCTCGTAGTCGTCGGCGATGGCGACGGCCCAGGACACGGGGGTCAGCTCGTCGTCCTCCCAGCCCGGGGGCATGTCGTCGGCGTCGAAGGGATGGTCGTCGATCGAACGGCGCATAGGAGTGGAGTATTGCAATCGGCCGGAGGCAGCGCCGATAGCGTGAGCCCAATGGGTGATCTGTACGACAGTCCGTTCTTGAAGGCATGCCGGTGCGAGCGACCGGACCACGTGCCGGTGTGGTTCATGCGTCAAGCCGGGCGATCGCTGCCCGAGTACCGGGCCATTCGGGGCGAGGGCTCGATCCTCGATGCGATCAAGAAGCCGGACCTCTCGACCGAGATCACCCTCCAGCCCGTCAGGCGGTACGGGGTCGACGCCGCGATCCTGTACTCCGACATCGTCGTCCCGGTCCATGCCGTCGGCTTCGGCGTCGACATCCAACCCGGCGTCGGACCGGTGGCGGAGCGACCGTTCGAGAGCGCGACGGACCTGGAGCGGCTGCGCCCCCTCGATCCCGCCGAGGATGTCCCATACGTCCAGGAGACGATCAAGAACCTGGTCGCCGAGCTCGACATCCCGCTGATCGGGTTCGCGGGCGCACCGTTCACGGTCGCCAGCTATCTCATCGAAGGCGGTCCGTCGCGGACCTACCACAAGACCAAGGCATTGATGGCCGGCGACCCGGCGCTGTGGGCGCTGCTGATGGAGCGACTCACCGAGATCGCCCTGGCATCGCTGATGGCCCAGATCGGCGCCGGTGTCAGCGCGGTGCAGGTCTTCGACTCGTGGGCGGGAGCCCTCTCGCCCGCGCAGTACGAGCGCTACGTCATGCCGTGGGCCCAGCACCTGTTCGACGAACTGGCGGCATTCGACATCCCGCTGATCCACTTCGGCGTGACCTCCGGCGAGCTCCTCGGCCTCATGAGCGACGCGGGAGCCGACGTCGTGGGCGTCGACTGGCGGGTGCCCCTGGATGCCGCCCGCGAGCGAGTCGGGGACCACAAGGCCCTCCAGGGCAACCTCGACCCGGCGATCCTCGGGGCGCCGTGGAACGTGGTCGAGGCCGAGGTGCTCGACGTCTTGCGCCGCAACGACGGCCACCCGGGCCACATCTTCAACCTCGGCCACGGCGTGACCCCCGACGTCGACCCCACCGTGCTCGAGCGGGTCGTCGAGACAGTCCACGCCTACCGGCACGAGCCATGAGCAGGGCGCTGGTCGTCGGGGGCGGGATCAGCGGCCTGACGACTGCGCTGACCCTGTTCCACCACAACGTCGACGTCGAAGTTCTCGAGGCGGCCGATCGGCTGGGCGGCAAGATCCTCACCTCGGAGGTGGCGGGGGTCCAGGTCGATGCCGGTCCGGACGCCTTCCTGGTGCGAGAGCCGCACATGACCGACCTGTGTGAGCAGCTCAACATCGGCCAGGACCTGGTCTCGCCCGCCACCGGCGCGGCGCGACTCTGGCTCCAGGGAGCCCTCCGACCGCTTCCCAGGAAGCAGTACCTCGGCGTGCCGCTCGATCTCGACGACCTCGCCGAGTCCGGGCTCATCACTCACGAGGGCCTCGAGCGCGCCGCACTCGACCTGGAGGCCGAGGCGAACGCGCCGGCCGGCGACGAGTCCGCCGGCGCCATGATCCGGCGTCGGCTGGGCGACGAGGTGATGGACAAGCTCGTCGGCCCCCTGCTCGGCGGCATCAACGCCGGCGACGCCGACCGTCTGAGCCTCCAAGCCGGTGTCCCGCAGCTCGCCGCCGCGGTCTCACACGACGCCAGCGTCATGCGGTCGATTCCCGAGCACCTGCGCAAGGCCGGCCGCGACCCCCGGTCGCCGATCTTCCTGACGCACCCGCGCGGCGTCGGGTGGATCATCGACACCATGGCGACGCGCCTCCAGCGCCGGGTCCACCTCGACCAGCCGGTGTCGGGCCTGGAGCGGACCGAGCACGGCTGGCGGGTCCTCGCCCCCGACGGAGCGCACGAGACCGAAGCCGTCGTCCTGTCGACGCCGGCCTTCGCCAGCGCGCGGCTCCTGCGTGAGCACGCTCCCGAGACCGCCGCGATGCTCGACGAGATCCCGTACGCCTCGGTCGTGATGGTGACGTTCGCCTTCGCCACCGACCAGCTCCCGGAGCTGCCCGGATCGGGGTTCCTCATCCCCCGCGGCGAGGGGATGCTCATGACCGCCTGCTCACAGGCGTCGACCAAGTGGGCCCACCTCGCCGGGCCCACCACCTTCCTCCGGGTCTCTGCCGGCCACGCCGGCGACGAACGCGCCATGGAGATGGACGACGACGCGCTCGTCGACCGCCTCCTCGAGGAGCTCCGGTGGACGGCCGGCATCGACGCAGAACCCGACGAGGTGCGGATCACGCGCTGGCCTCGGTCGTTCCCGCAATACCGGCCGGGCCACGGCGAGCGGGTCTCGTCGATCGAGGCACGGCTGGCCGAGGAGGCCCCCGGCGTCGTCATCACCGGCGCCGCCTATCGAGGCCTCGGGCTGCCGGCGTGCGTCCACCAGGGCCGCCGGGCCGCGAAGGTCGTCGAGGACTACCTGGGCATCGAGGCCCCCGAGCCGACCGGCCCCGGGATCAGCCGGGATACCTGACCGATGCGGGGGAATGCCTCCACTGCCACACTGGGTTGTCATCACCAGCCCATCGCCGACCACCGAGGGGAGGACCACGGATGCGTCTCGAACTGACCGAGGAAGCCCAGGAGATCCTGCGCCGAAAGGGCGGGACCCTGACCGTCGACTACATCCGCCCCACCGGTTGAGGCAAGGTCGCCGAGGTGTCGGTCGACACCAACGTCAAGGGCAAGAACCTCTCCCCCTACCGGCGGGTCAACACGGGGACCGACCTCAAGGTCCTGGTGACCCCCAAGCTCGTCGGCATGGCCAACTCCATGCGCATCACCACGCGCGGCGGGTTTCGCAAGAAGCTGACCGTGGAGCTCAGCGACGGCTCCGACCCTGACAGCTGCGAGATCTGAGCCGGCCCTGAGCCCGCCGCTGTCGGCGTCGGGTTGCGTGGACCGCACGTCGTTGTGTGAACTGTGCCGCAGACCGACTGGCGGGTCGGTGGTCACGATCAGCAGGTGGGAGACACCAACATGAGCACGATCGTCGTCGGTCACGACGGCAGCGACAGCAGCGCGGCAGCCGTGCAGGAAGCCGCCCGGCTCGCCGAGGCACTGGGCGAGGCGCTTCACATCGTCGTGGCCTACAACCCCAACGCGGCCACCCGGATCGCCAAGGGTGAACCCGGCTGGTCGGTCGGCGGCATGGACGACGCCCAACAGATCGTCGAGGACGTCTCGGGCGTCTATCAGAACCGGATCACGGTGACACACACGATCTCCACCGACGATCCCGAGGACGCGTTGGTCGGCGCGGCCGAACAACTCGACGCCTCGATGATCGTCGTGGGCAACCGGCGCACCCAGGGCCTGTCCCGGGTCCTCGGATCGGTGGCCAGCTCGGTCATGCGGAAGGCGCCCTGCAGCGTGCACGTCGCCCACACGACCTGACCGGCCCCCGGCCCGCGCCGAACGGACGCTCCGCTTCCGGTTTGGGCTCGCGAGCTGCCAGCATGGTGCGCCGTGACCCGGATTCGAGCTGCGCTCCCCCCGCTCGCCGCGGGTGGCCTGCTGGCGTTCTCCATGCCCCCGTGGGGCTGGTGGCCGCTGGCGTTCGTCGCGTTCGCCTGGCTCGCGCACCAGCTCCGCGGGCGTGAACGCCGCAGCGCCTATCGCGTCGGATTCGGGTTCGCGGCCGGATGGTTGTTCCCGGCGACGTTCTGGATGATCGACCTGACACCACCCGGCTACATCGTCCAGGGTCTGATCTTCTCCGTGCTCTTCGGCCTCGCCGCGGCCGTGGTGCCGGCCGACCGGTGGCAGTGGCTGGGTCTGCCGGCGGCGTTCACGCTGATCGAGATGCTGCGGTGGCGTTGGCCGTTCGGCGGCGTCCCACTGGCCACCCTGCCGATGAGCCAACACGACGCACCGCTCGGCGAGACGGTCCGCATCCTGGGCCCCTTCCTGCTCGCGTTCCTGGTGGTGCTCGGCGGCATGGCCGTGGCCGCTGCCTGGGAGCGGTCGTGGCGGCCGGCGGCGGCGATGACCGTCGTGGTCGTCCTGATCGGGCTCCTCGCACAAGTCGCGCCGAACGGCTCGGTGATCCGCGAACTCGACATCGCCATCGTCCAGGGCGGCGGACCGCAGGGCACCCGGGCGATCAACACCGACGAGCGGGTCGTGTTCGAACGGCATCTCGCCGCAACCGAGTTCGTCGAGGGCCCGGTCGATCTCGTGCTGTGGCCCGAGGACGTCGTCAACGTCCGCCGGTTGCTGATCGACACCCCCGAGTACGGCGAGCTCCAGGAGTTGGCCCGCGAGCTCGATTCGTGGCTGATCGCCGGCATCTTCGAACGCCTCGACCCCACGACCAACGCCAACGCCTCCATCGCGTTCGACCCGGACGGCAACGAGGTGGACCGTTACGACAAGGTGCGTCTCGTGCCCTTCGGCGAGTTCGTTCCCCTGCGCAGCATGATCGAACCGCTCGCGCCCGACTACCTGCCCGTCCGGGACACCCGGCCCGGAGACGGCGAGGCGACCCTGGACATCGAGATCGACGGCGAGCCGGTCCGGCTGGGAATCTCGATCTCGTGGGAGGTCTTCTTCGAGGACCGGGCGCGCGACGCCATCGGAAACGGCGGCGAGATCCTCATCAACCCCACCAATGGCTCCAGCTACTGGTTGACGATCCTCCAGACCCAGCAGGTGGCGTCGTCACGCCTCCGTGCGATGGAGACCGGCCGCTGGGTACTGCAGGCGGCGCCCACCGGATTCAGCGCGGTGATCGACCCGGACGGCAACCTGCTGCAGCGGACCGCGGTGAGCGAGGCCGCGGTCCTGCAGGAAACGGTGGAGCTGCGATCGGGCGACACCATCGCCACCCGCGTCGGCCGGTGGCCGATGCTCGTCGTCTCCCTGCTCGCGCTGGGCGCTGCCTGGGCGGCATCCCGGCGTGGCCCGACGGGCCGAGCGGACGGCGGGGGAACGGCGCCTTCAGATCTCCAGGATGATGGTGACCGGGCCGTCGTTCTCGAGGGTGACGACCATGTCGGCGCGGAAGCGTCCGGTCTCGACGTCGACGCCCAGAGTCCGTAGTTCGTCGACCACTGTTTCGATCAGTGGTTCGGCGTGCTCGGGCCGCGCCGCCCGGGTCCAGCTCGGCCGGCGACCCTTCGATGCATCCCCGTAGAGGGTGAACTGGGACACGATCAGGATCGCGCCGCCCACGTCGTCGATCGACCGGTTCATCACCCCGGCCTCGTCGTCGAACACCCGGAGACCGTGCAGTTTCCGAGCCAACTTGAGGGCCTCGTCCTCGTCGTCGTCGTGGGTGACACCCACGAGGACACACAGGCCGGGGCCGATGCTGCCGACGCACTCCTCGCCCACGTCGACTCTGGCGGACCGGGCTCGTTGGACCACTGCTCTCACCGCCCCGTTCTAGCGGCCCGACGGCCGCCCGCCACCGATGGGGAATTTCGCCAGGAATCTCCTAGCGTGTACTGACGTTGTAAGCCTCGGTCTCGTCTCAGGAGAGTCGCTTGACAACTGCAGCCACGCCCCCGCCCGACGCTCCCCTGCGGATCGCCATGCTCGCCTACCGCGGCAAACCCCACGTGGGCGGCCAGGGCGTCTACGTGCGGGAGATGTCCAAGGCGCTGACGGACCTCGGACACCACGTGGAGGTCTTCGGCGGCCCGCCGTACCCCGACCTCGACCCCCGTGTCGAGCTGCACCGGTTCCCGAGTCTCGAGATCTTCAACGACCACCACCCCGGTCGCCTGCCCGGATTCTGGGAGATCAAGACGATCGCCGACGCGGCCGAGGTCGGTTCCTTCATGACCGGCAACTTCTCCGAGCCGCTCGCGTTCTCCATTCGCGCCTATCAGGCTCTCAAGGCACGGCCCGGTGAGTTCGACATGGTGATCGACAACGGCTGCCTGGGCTACGGCGACATCGCCATCCAGAAGCGCCTCGGCATGCCCGTGCTGGGGGTCATCCACCACCCGATCACCGTCGACCGTCGCCTCGAGTTGGGCAACTCCCGCGGCTTCATCGAGAAGATCGGCAAGCGTCGGTGGTACGCCTTCACCCGCATGCAGACGCTCGTCTGCCAGCAGATCGGCCGATTCGTCACGGTGTCGGAGTCGTCGAAGAAGGACATCAGCACGGACCATCGGGTCGACATCGACAAGATCCACGTGGTGCCGATCGGGATCGACACCGAGTTCTTCGCTCCCCAGGACCACATCGAGCGTGTGCCCGGACGCCTGGTGTCGACCGCCAGTGCCGATGTGCCCCTGAAGGGCCAGCGATTCCTGCTCGAAGCGCTGGCCAAGGTGCGCGCCGAGTACCCCGAGGCGCACCTCGAGCTCGTCGGCCGCAACCGGGAAGGAAGCACGACCTCCGACACCCTCGCGGAACTCGGCCTCGCCGACGCCGTCGGCTTCAACCACGGCATCTCCTACGAGGCGCTGGTCGAGCTGCTCGCGTCTGCGACCGTGGCCGTCGTCCCCTCGTTGTACGAGGGGTTCTCGATCCCCGCCATCGAGGCCCTCAGCTGTGGCGCTCCGCTCATCGCGACGACAGGTGGCGCTCTGCCCGAGGTCGCCGGCCCCCACCGTGAGACCTCCCTCGCCGTCCCGCCGGGTGACAGCGAGGCCCTGGCTGAACAGATCAAGTACGCGTTCGAGCACCCGGCGGAGATGGAACGGATCGCGGCCGCCGGCCGTCAGCGCGTCATCGAGAAGTGGAGCTGGCACGAGTCGGGACTGAAGACCGAGGCCCATTGCCGAGAGCTGCTCTCGGAGTTCCACACGAACGGAGCCCGCTGATGCTGACCGTCGACTACGACCGCCTCGGCCTCCAGCCCGGCGAGCTCGTCCTGGACCTCGGCTGCGGCTTCGGCCGCCACGCGTACGAGGTCCTGCGTCGCGGCGCACGCGTCGTCGCGTGCGACATGGCGATCCCCGAGCTCCGCGAGGTCCGCAACACGTATGCCGCGATGGTCGAAGGGGGCGAGATCTCGGCCGACACCGGTGCCACCGCGAGCGCTGGCGACGCCACCCGGCTGCCCTTTCCCGACGACACCTTCGATCGCATCATCGCGAGCGAGGTTCTCGAACACGTGCCGGACGATCACGCGGCGATGGCCGAACTCACCCGGGTCCTCAAGCCCGGCGGCGTCCTGGCCGCCACGGTCCCCGCGTTCCTGCCCGAGCGAATCTGTTGGGCGCTGAGCGACGACTACCACGCGCCGGCCGAGGTGGGTGGCCACGTGCGCATCTACACCCGGGCCGAACTCGAGGTGAAGATGGAGATCGCCGGGATGGAGCCCATCGACTACCACCGTGCGCATGCGCTGCACTCGCCCTACTGGTGGCTGAAGTGCGCCGTCGGCACGAAGAACGACGACAACCCCATGGTGAAGGCCTATCTGAAGTTCCTCACGTGGGACATCGTCGAGCAGCCGGCGGTCACCCGGATCGCCGAGCGGGTCCTGAACCCCGTCCTTGGCAAGAGCGCCATTCTGTATGCTCGAAAGCCTGCCACCGCCACCTCTGGGGAGACAGTTCGTGTCGCAGCCTGACATCGCGGGGGTCGTCTCGGCCTCCGATCTCGCCCAGACCGCGGCTCACATCGCCGACTGGCAGCTGCCCAACGGGATGATCCCGTGGTTCCCCGGCGGACACGCCGACGCCTGGAACCACGTCGAAGCCGCCATGGCTCTCGACATCATGGGCATGCACGACCAGGCTCGTGCCGCGTACCGGTGGCTGGCGGACACCCAGCGAGCCGACGGGAGCTGGCACCAGTACTACCTGGCCGACGGCATCGAGCAGGACAAGCTCGACGCCAACTGCGTCGCCTACGTGGCGGCCGGCATCTGGCACCACTACCTCATCACCCGTGACCGGGTCTGGCTCCAGGCCAACTGGGACATGGTCGACAAGGGGATCGAGTTCGTGCTCGAGCTCCAGACCCCCCGGGGCGAGATCATCTGGGCCCGCCACGCCGACGGCACACCGTGGTCGTTCGCCCTGCTCACCGGCTCGTCCAGCATGAGCCACAGCATTCGCTGCGCGGTCGCGATCGCTGAGGAGCTCGGACACGAGCGCCCCGACTGGGAGCTCGGCGCCGCCATGCTCACGCACGTGATCCGGACCGTGCCCGACGCCTTCGCACCGAAGGACCGTTGGGCCATGGACTGGTACTACCCCGTGCTGACGGGAGTCCTCCGCGGCGACGCGGGGCTCGCTCGGCTTTCGGAACGGGCGGACGACTTCGTCTTCGAGGACAAGGGTGTCCGGTGCGTGTCGGACCGGCCGTGGGTGACCACCGCCGAGACGTGCGAGTGTGCGATGGCGTACCTGACGGTCGGCGAGCGCACGAAGGCGCTCGAGCTGTTCACGGCCATCCAGGACTATCGGCGCCCCGACGGCAGCTACTACACGGGCGTCGCCTACCCCGAAGAGGTCAGCTTCCCGGACGAGGAACGCTCGACGTACTCGGCAGCGGCGGTCATCCTCGCCGCCGACGCCCTCAGCGGTGCCAGCGCGGCGTCGAGTCTGTTCGTCGACCACGACGCACTCCCCGACCTCATCGACATCGACCTCACCGCCAACGTCGACGAACCCAGCCTCGACTGACCCGACCACGGGTCTCGGCGAGAAAGTGCCCACATCGGGTCTGACCCCGAACGGGCACTTTCTCGGAGGTCAGCGCGCGGCGAGGGCCGCCAGGGCGTCGTCGGCGTGTTTGTGCATGTTGGTCTCGCTCGTGATGGCGGCCAACAGCGTGCGGTCGGTGTCGATGACGAACGTCGCACGCTTGCTCGGGATGGGGCCGAACCGCTTCACCCCGAACTGCGAGGCGATCTTCCGATCGGGATCCGACAGCAGGGGGAACCCCAGGCTGTTGGTCTCGTCGAACTCCTTCTGCCGATCCACCGGATCAGCGCTGATTCCCACTCGCCGAGCGCCGTGTTCACCGAACTCGGCGGCCAGGTCGCGGAAATGGCAGCTTTCCTTCGTTCAACCGGGGGTCATGGCCTTCGGATAGAAGAACAGCACCACCGGGCCCTCGCTGACGAGGTCTTCGAGGCTGACCGTGGCGCCGTGCTGATCCGTGGCCGTGAAGTTCTCGACGACATCGCCTGCACGCATGGCGATGACCGTACCCGCCCGGCGACGAGCGGACCGGGTCCAACCGCGATCAGACCCGAGTGAGGACCCGGAGCGACCCGACGGCGAGCCTCTCATCGAAACGCCCCGACGCCATCGCGGGCAGATAGATCTGCTCGTACGGGGGCCGCCCGCCGTCGGCCGGATCGGGGAACACGTCGTGGATGGCGAGCGTGCCGCCGACGGCCAACTTGGGGAGCCAGAGCTCGTAGTCGAGGCGGGCCGGCTCCTCGCCGTGACCACCGTCGATGAACAGGAACGAGAGCGGCGTCTCCCAGTTGGCGGCGATCACCGGCGAATCACCGACGAGCGCGATGACAGTGCCCTCGAGGCCGGCGTCGTGGATGGTGCGCCGGAAGATCGGCAGGGTGTCCATCTTGCCGACGGCGGGATCCACCAGGTCCGGTTCGTGGTACTCCCACCCGGCCTGGTTCTCCTCGGAGCCGCGATGGTGGTCGAGGGCGTACAGCACCCGGCCGCTCGCCTGTGCCGCGGCGCCGAGGTAGACGGCGGACTTGCCGCAGTACGAGCCCACCTCGAGCATCGGGCCGGGAATCGAGATGTTCAGCGCTGCGCGGTGGAGCGCGTCGCCCTCGTCGTCGGGCATGAACCCGCGCGCAGACCGTGCATGCTCGAGCAACCTCGCGTCCATGCCGGGAGGCTACCGGTGCATGACCTGCCGCGGTCCCAGAGACCGCGGCGGGTTCGTTTCGGTCAGATGGTGGCTTCGACGCGCTCGGTCGGCGGCACGGGAGGAGCGGCGAAGAGGACACGATCGAGCACCACGTACTTGACCACCCAGAGGGCACCGAAGGCGACGAAGTTGGCGCCGTTGATCAGGACCCAGCTGTCCCACCGCTGCTCGACCAGGTACACGAGGACGCCGGAGAGAAGCAGGCCCAGGAAGGCCATGCCCCAGAACGGGAGGATCTCGCGGGTCACGCTGTGAGGGCTGTCCTTCTTCCAGACCCAGGCGCGGTTCAACACGTAGCTGGGAATCGTGCCCAGCGTGACCGCCGTGGTGTTCGCGGCGACGGCGTTCCACCCGAAGACCTCGTAGAACAGGAACAGCAGCGTCTGGCCGACGGTGACGCCGACGACGGACACTCCCGCATAACGGATCAGTTTTTGGCCGTGTTCATCGAGAATTCGGCGAACCATGTCTGCACCGTCCCTTGTCCGGTCTCACCTATCGGCGACAACCGGACGAATTCAACGCGTGCCGCTCATCTTCGAGCACCACGCGGCCCGCACGGCGCAGCTCCGCCCGGGCATGCGGCAGCCTACGGTACCGAGCGCCGAACCCGGCCGCGGTGTGGGCCGATCATCCTGACACCACCAGCGCCCACACCTCCGGCACAATCGGGGGCATGACCCCCCGAATCCCGGCCGCCTTGCTGGCTGTCGCGCTCGTCGGCGCGGCCTGTGGCGGCTCAGACGACACCGGCGCTGCCGTGGCCGACCAGCCGGTCGCCGCCTCGTCGGCACCGCCCACCACGACGCCGGTGCCCGAGCTCGACCCGACCCCCGCTCCGACCGAACCGGTGGCAGAGCCCGAACCGGACGCCCCGACCCCCGAGCCCACCGCCGAGCCGACCCCGACGCCCGATCCGGCCACCTTCACTGTCGAGGTGCCCGATGGAGTGGAGGTCGAGCTCACGCCGCTGCTCTCGGTCGACCTGCCGATCGCAATGGCGTCGCGTCCGGGAAGCGACTCGCTGTACCTCGCAACGAAGACGGGCCTCGTCCACGAGATCTCGGTCGCCGGCGACGAAGCGTCGGTGGTCCGGACGATCCTGGACCTCGAGGGCCAGGTCAGCGGCCGAAGCGAGCAAGGCCTTCTCGGCCTCGCCTTCTCCCCCGACGGCTCGACCCTCTACGTCGACTACACCGACGTCGACGGCGACACGGTGGTCGGCGCTCAGGTCTTCGACGGCGACGTGCTGGTGGACGACGACTCGGTCCAACCGATCCTACGAGTCCCACAACCCCGGGCGAACCACAACGGGGGCGGCCTGGCATTCGGCCCCGACGGCTTCCTGTACGTCTCCCTCGGTGACGGCGGCGGCGCCGGCGACCCGTTCGAGGTCGGCCAGGACCCGTTCTCCCTCCTCGGAACGATCCTGCGGATCGCGCCCCAACCGGTCGGCGGCGACGTGGCCTACGCCGTCCCATCCGACAACCCGTTCGTGAACGGCGGGGGTGCTCCCGAGGTCTTCGCCTGGGGACTGCGGAACCCGTGGCGTTTCTCCTTCGACCGGCTCACCGGTGACCTCTGGATCGCCGACGTCGGACAGGACCGGCTCGAGGAGGTGTCGGTGGCCTACGCAGCCGACGGGGGCGGCAACGGTGCCAATCTCGGGTGGCCCGATGTCGAAGGCACCGCACCCTTCGAGGCCGCGCGGGCGCCCTCCGAGGACTATCTCGGGCCGATCCACGAGTACAGCCGCGGCGACGGGTGCTCGGTGACGGGCGGCTACGTCTATCGCGGTTCGGCGATCCCCGAGCTCTTCGGCCAATACGTCTTCGGCGACTACTGCACCAGCCGGCTCTGGGGCTTCGCGAGCAGTCAGAGCCAAGGAGCCCTCGGCCGCTACGACATCAGCGGTGGTTCGCTGCCGGGCGAGAGCCTCGCCAGCTTCGGCGAGGGCCCCGACGGCGAGCTGTACGTGCTGTCCTTCGACAGCACGCTCTACCGCGTCGACCCGGCCGGCTGAGTCATCTCCGGCCCTGCGACGGAATCTCGATCGAGACCGTCGTGCCTGCGCCGAGCCCAGCGCTCGTTGCCCGGATTCGCCCTCCATGGGCCTTCACGATCAATTCGGCGATCGCCAGGCCGACCCCGGTGCCATCCGTGAACTCCGCGTCGACCCGGTGGAATCGCTCGAAGACGCGTTCCTGATCCTCGGTCGCCAGCCCTCGGCCGCTGTCGGCGACTTCGACGATCACGGAGCCGGCGCTTTCGCGGACTCTCACCTCGACCCGTCCCTCGTCGGTGTATTGGACGGCGTTCCCGACCACGTTCGTCACCACTTGTGTCAGGCGGTCGCGATCGCCGATGACAGGCCTGACCGCGGTCGACCCGACGCCCATCGACAGCCCCTTGGCCACCGCCTGCGGCTCGAGTTGGGCCACGACGTGTCGCGCCACGGCCACCAGGTCGACAGGCTCTGCGGCCGACACCGTGAACTCGCCGGCAGCCGACAGCGACGACAGGTCGTCCGCCAGACGCCGCAACCGGGCGGCCTCTCGACCGACCCGTGCATAGGTGTCGTCGTCTCCCGGGACGACACGGTCCAGGAGGCCCTCCATCGTGCCCTCGATGGTGCTCAAGGGATTGCGCAGCTCGTGTGCGACGTCCCCGATCAGGCGCAGTCGTCGCTCCTCGGTGGTGGCGAGTTCCCGGGCGAGCGTGTTGACGTCCGCGGCGAGGGCATCGAGCTCAGTGGTGTCGGCCCCGGGGACGCGGACGTCATATCGCCCCGACGCGAGGGACCTGGCGGCCCCACCGATGCGCTCGATCGGCTTCGTGAGCCGCCGGCTGATCCGCCAGGAGACGGCAGCCGAAGCGATCACCGCCGCCGCGAGTCCGAGCAACAGCGCGACCGGGCTGCCGCGGTCGCCTCGCCGGAGGTCGAGCGCTCGACCCTCGCCCGCCCACACGACGATCGCGACGACGATCGCGAGCACGGCGAGCGCAACGGCCATCACGACGAGGTGCGAGAAGAACAACCGCGATCTCAGCGGTTTCGAGGGCGAGCCGGGTCGGCTCATGCGATGAAGCGGTAGCCGACACCGCGGACGGTCTCGATGAACCGCGGTGCCGATGCCGAGTCGTCGAGGGCCTTGCGGAGGTTCCCGACGTGGACGTCGACGATCCTCTCTTCACCGAAGAAGTCGCGGCCCCAGACCCGGTCGATGAGTTGATGCCTCGCGAAGACGCGGCCTGGGCTCTCGGCAAGGGTGCGCAGCAGTGCGAACTGGAGCGCCGACAGCTCGACAGGACGGCCGTCGACCACGACCTCGTGGCGATCGATGTCCACGGTGATGCCGTCGTACCGGAGCGGCTCGGTCAACACCTCGACCGTCGAGCTCCGAGTGCGCCGCAGCACCGCCTTGACCCGGGCAACCACCTCTCTCGGCGAGAAGGGTTTCGTGACGTAGTCGTCCGCACCGACGGAGAGACCGATCAACCGGTCGGTCTCCTCGGCTGCGGCCGTCAGCATGATCACGTGGACGTCGGAGAACCGACGCAGCTCGCGCAGGGTGTCGATGCCGTCGAAGCCGGGCATCCGGACGTCCAGGATCACGAGGTCGATCGGCGGTTGGCGCCGGAGGCGGTCCAGGGCACCGGTGCCGCTGTCGAGCTCCTCGACGTGGAAGCCGTCGTCGAGCAGATACGACGACACGAGGCGCCGGATCTCCTGCTCGTCGTCGACGACCATGATTCGTTGGGACATGGTGAGCCGTTTCGGTCCACGCGATCAGAGGGCCGACACATCGTCGGCCCTCTGACGCTCATTGGACGGTCAGCCTATTCGGCATCGTCGGGGCCGTCGGCGTCCGTACCGCCCGCCGGGGCCGCCGGTGGCACGTCGCGCTTGCCCCGCAGCACGGCGCGGCGGTGATCGAACTCACGCTGGTCGATCTCACCTCGCGCGAACCGGTCCTGGAGAGTCTGCATCGGCGAGCCGGCACCGGTGGCCCCGGCGAAGCCGACGCCGCGACGACGCAGGAGGACCAGGGTCAGCCAGACCAGAAGTCCGAGCAGCAGCAGCGGAAACAGGAAGCGGCCTCCTCCGCCTCCGCGAGCGAAGAGGTCGATGGTGGCGAGCAGCATTGGGGTGTCCTTTCGGTGCGCACCGGCGACGTGTTCGCCGGCGTCTGCGACCCATTGGACCGGTGGCCCGTGAAGGCTCCCTCGCGCCCGACATCAAGCTTGTGTGAAGGGTCGGTGGACCGCGACCTCAGAACTTGAAGCGGTAGACGTTCGTCTCTCGGATCTCGAAGCCCATCCGGAGATAGAGGCGATTGGCCGCCTCGCGACTGGGCCGCGAGGTGAGCTCCACGGTGGTCGCTCCGGCCTCACGCGCGATCTCGAGCGCGCGTTCGTTGATGAGCCGCCCGATCCCCAACCCGCGGGCGTCCTCGTCGACGACGACGTCCTCGATCCAGGCGCGCAAGCCCGTCGGGATCCGGAACATCGCCAGTGTCATCGAGCCTCGGATGCGGCCCTCGTCGTCTCGGGCGACCAGGATCGTGGAGGCCTCCGACGACACGATCGCCTCCAGCGCCTCGGCTCCAGGGGGCGGGTTGGAGGACGACAACTGCGGGATGAGTCGTGCGAACGCCTCGACGAGTTCGTCGTCGACCTCGGTGACCTCGTGGATGGTGACCATGGCTGCAGATCGTACCGGCGCACTCTCGACCCGTTGCGGAGGAGGCACCCGGTCCCGTTAGCCTTGAGACGATGTCATCCGATCACCTGATGTGGCGACGGCGCCCGACGCTCGACAAGCCCATCCTGATCGCTGCCTTCGACGGCTGGAACGATGCCGGCGATGCAGCCACCTGGGCGGTCCGGCACCTGGCGCAACGGTGGGACGCCGAAACCTTCGCCGAGATCGATCCGGAGAGCTTCTACGACTTCTCGAACCTCCGCCCGGTGGTGGAGCTCGACGGCGACCAGCGGGTCCTGCACTGGCCCGAGAACGCGTTCGCGTCCACGTCCGATCCCCGCTCGCTGATCCTGTTGCAGGGCATCGAGCCGCAGATGCGGTGGCGCACCTACACCCACCAGATCATCTCGCTCGCCCAGGAACTCGACGTCGCCATGGTCGTGACACTCGGTGCGCTGCTCGCCGAGATCCCGCACTCGCGTCCGGTGTCGATCTACGGCGGCAGCGACGACGCTGCCGTGCGTGACCGTCTGGACCTGGAGCGCTCGACCTACGAAGGCCCGACCGGCATCGTCGGCGTGCTCAACACCGCCGCCCGCGAGGCGGGCATCCCGTCGGCGTCGCTGTGGGCCGCTGTCCCCAACTACGTGTCGGGCGCGGCATCCCCCAAGGCGGCGCTCGCCCTCGTCGACCGCCTGCAAGAGCTCCTGAGCATCAACGTGTCCGTCACCGACCTGGAGATCGCGTCGAGCGCCTACGAGCGCCAGATCACCGAACTGGTCGCCGAGGACGACGAGACCGCCGAGTACATCCGCTCCCTCGAGGAGCAGTACGACGACGGTGAACTCGCCGACCCCGACCCGTCTGCGCTGGTCGAGGAAGTCGAGCAGTTCCTCCGGGATCAGCCGGACAGCTGACGACCGGACCGGGGCGAGCCTCGGCTACTCCCCGTCTCGCCGACCGTCGATCCAGGCGATCATGTCGGCGACGACCTGCGGCCCCGAGGGCTCGTTGAACAGCTCGTGACGCAGGCCCTCGTAGAGTCGGCGTTCCACCGTCGGCCGGGTGCCGATCAACTCGCTCGCGCTGGGGTGGACGATCTCGTCGTCGGTCCCGTGACCGACGAATGTCGGTACGTCCCACTCGTCGAGCTCGTCCTCCAGCCCTCGCGCGGTCCGCACCATGGACCCGACGAGCGCGAGCGACTGCTTCAGGTCGACCAAGGGGTCGGCCATGTACGTCTCGCCGACCCGCGGGTCGGTCGACAGACCTTCGGGGTCCAGCGGCAGCTTGATCGACGCCCTCCCGACCGCACGCCCGAGCACCGACGCGACCCCGGCCGCAGGCCGGGGCAGCGACAGGGCGAGCGCCGGCGCGGAGAGCAGGACCAGGTCGGGGCGAGGACGGTCTCGGTCCAACACGTAGCTGGTGCTGATCAGACCGCCCATCGAGTGGCCGAGCAGCACGACCGGCACGCCGTAGGTGCGGGCCACGGCCAGGTGATCCTCGACGTCGTCGTGGAACTCGGCGAACGACGCGACATATCCCTGCCGACCCTCGGTCGCCCCGTGGCCGCGCTGGTCGAACCCGATGACGGTGAAGCCGGAGGCCTTCAACTGGCGGGCGACGTGTTCGTACCGGCCACAGTGCTCGGCGATGCCGTGGCTGATCACGACCACGCCCCGCGGATCGGCGGCCGCCCAGGTGCGACGCAGCTGGGCAACGCCGTTGCGGGCGGTCACCACCTCGGTCTCGGCCGTGTCCCTCAGATCGGGAGCGAATGCGAACTCAAACATCGTCGGGATCTCCTCGCCACGCAGGGCGTCTCGGTGCGTCGAACGTGACATCGATCGGCTCGCCCCGGATCGCGGCGAAGGCGTGGTCGACCCAACGATCCGCGCCGACCATCGGCTCCGGCAGGGCGTCCTGGGCGAAGAAGCCCAGGTCGGTCACCTCGAGCGGGTGCCCCTTCAGCTCACCACCGACGACCTGACACTGGAAGACGAGCGAATACAGGGGCGACCGGGTGAAGCCCTGACGCATGCCGTCGAGGACCGAGATCAGGCGGACCGCCTCGACCTCCATGCCCGTCTCCTCGTGCACTTCCTTCTCGGCGACCTCGGCGGCCGAGTAGCCGACATCGGCCCAGCCCGTGGGAAACAACCACACGCCCGAGTCGGCCCGTTGGATGAGCAGGAGCTCGCCGTCGTCGTTGCCGACGATGGCACCGATGGCGACCTTGGGCGTCACATAGCCGGGGACACCGCGACCGACGCTCTTGAGCCATTCCTCGACCCGCTCCGCGGGCTCGGGCCGGTCGTCCACCCGGGCCCGGATGTCAGCCGCGATGTGCAGGATCTCCTCGAATCGCTCTTTCTCGTAGAGGCTGTCGGTGAAGCCGAGACCGGTGCGGGCGATGCCGGCGAGCGCCTCGGCCCACCGCAAGAGGTCCTGCTCGTCAGCCATCGGAGCCGTCGCGAGACAGGTTGGCCAACCGGATGGCGTGATCGAGCGCCTTGCCCAGTTCGACCAGGAACGCCTCGTCGTGGAACTTCTCGCCGTCGCGGTTGCGCAGATAGAAGGAGTCGACCACCGAGTCGCCGAGCGTGACGATCTTGGCCGACGCGATGTCGAGATCCATCTGCGACAGCGCCCGGGTCACGTAGTAGAGCAGCCCGGTACCGGTCGGCGCGGCCACCTCGACCACGGTGGCCGACGACGACGACTCGTTGTCCACGGTGATGTTGGGCTCGACGATGGGTCTCGCGGACTTCGAGGCCGTCCGGCGGCCGCTGTAGGTCCGCACGAGTTCCTGCACACGGGCGGCGATGGCGACGCGGCCCTGAAGGCACTCCTCGACACTCCTGCCGACGACCTCCCAGTCGATCGGCCGATCGTCGAACCGAGACTCGACCCGGAACATGGCGAGCGCGATGCCGAACTCCGAGTGGGCGGCGGCCTCGATCACCTCCAGGCCGTTCAGCGTCAGAGCGCCCGCGACGCGACTGAACACCCCTGGCCTGTCGATGGCCATCACGGTGAGCGCATGCCCTTCACCGTGGATCATCCGGGTCCCGCGGCGCATCGCCTGCCGGTGCTCGTCGGTGGGGAACGTCCGCGGGAGCTCACGAGCGTCACCGCCCTCGAGGACGTACGTCGTGCGGTTCGTGAGGTCGTGGACCAGCCCGGCCTTCCAGCGGCTCCACGCCGCCGGCCCCGTCGCGATCGAGTCGGCTTCGGTCAATGCGCGAAGCAGGCGCAGCACCTCGATCGATCCGACCGCGTCGGCCACGCTCCTGATCGTGTCGTCGTCCTCGAGGTCACGCCTGGTGGCGACATCGGGCAGGAGGAGGTGATGTCGACAGAGGTCGACGAGCACGGCGACGTCCTCGGGCGGGAATCCCATCCGCGACGCGAGGGTCGGGATCAGCTCGATCCCGACATCGGTGTGGTCGCCCGGATAGCCCTTGCCGACATCGTGGAGCAGGGCCCCCATGACCAAGAGGTCGGGACGGTCCACCTCGTCCACGAACGCGGAGGCCTCCGCTGCGGCCTCCCAGAGGTGACGATCCACGGTGAAGCGGTGGAATGCGTTGCGCTGGGGCCGCGAACGGTTCGGCGCCCACTCCGGGATGAAGGGTACGAACAGCCCGACCTGGTCGATCGTCTCGATGATCGGAATGGCCGCGTGGCCTCGGAGCAGGACGTCGACGAACTTGTCCCGGAGCCCGTCGGGCCACGGGTCCGGAATGGTGATCGTCGCGGCCTCGAGCTTCGCGATGGTGTCGGGGTCGAATCGGGCCTCGTACTCGATCGCTGCTGCTGCGAGATCGAGCACGACGTCAGGCGTGATCTCCGTCGCGTCATCGACGTGCACGAGCCGATCGGCCACCGTGACACCGGGCGCGACGGTGGTCGCCGACCGGCGCTTGAGCGGGTTGCGACGCCGCCTGGAGTCCGCCATGCGCGTCCAGACCTCGTCGCTGTGCCACGCGATCCGGCGAGCAGCCTCGGCGACCTCGGCCATCAGGTCATCGGCGTCGTCGTGGCCGAGGCCGGCCGCGACGGCGTCCTGTTGTTCGAGGAGCAGCGTGTCGCCGCCGCGACGCCCGGTGTTGCGATGGAGCTCGACCCGGGCGCGCAGAATCGTCTCGTACGGTGCAGCGAGCTCGTCGGGCTCGTATCGGCCCGAGCCATCGGCAGCGGCCGCCCACTGCAGGGCGTGCACGTCCCGTAGGCCGCCGCGGCCCTCCTTGAGGTCGGGCTCCAACGTGAAGGCGATCTCGCCGGCCTGGGCATGGCGGTCTCGGACGGACTCCTCGAGGCGCGGCATCCAGTGCTTGGCGTTGCGATGCCATGCCTTCGCCGCCGCGTTCGCGAGCTTGTCGACCAGCGCCCGGTCGCCGGCCAGGAACCGGACCGTCAGCAATGACGTGGCCGTGTCGAGATCGGACTTGGCCAGTTCGACCGCCTCGTCGATCGTGCGAACGGAGTGCCCGAGCTTCACGCCCTCGTCCCAGATCGGGTACCAGAGCCTCGATGCGATCTCGGAGATCTCGGCGTCGGGTCGCCCGTGCACGAGCAGGACGTCGAGGTCGCTGTGCGGACACAGTTCGCTCCGGCCGTAGCCACCGACCGCCGCCAGGGCGACCCCCGAGAGGTCACCGACGTGTTCTCGGTGCAGGTCGACGAGCCAGTTGTCTGCCTGGTCCGTGAGGGCCCGGCAGAAGGCCGACCCCTGCAGGCCCCGGTCCTCGACGAGGTCGGAGCGCAGGTCAGCGAGCGTCATCGGCAGCTCAGTTCCGGGCGGGTCGGGGGCATGGAGTGGACGCTACTGCGCCCGCCAGAGGGTGGGAACTCGTGGCGGGCGCAGCAGCGAAAGAAGTGAGGCAGTCCGGCGTCAGATGGCCAGCAGTCCCCACCGGGGGGAGTTCTCGGCGCTCGTCAGCCGGCCCGGCCGTAGGCCGAGTCCTGCAGGTTGTAGGCAGCCTCGGCGTGCTCGGCCTGGTCGAGACCGATCTCCTCGGCGTCGTCGGACACCCGGAGGCCGACGGTGGCGTCGATCGCCTTGGCGATGCCGTAGGTGACGACGAACGAGAAGATGATGACCGAACCCATGGCGACGATCTGGTCCCACAGCAGCTCGCCGCCGCCGAAGAAGACACCGTCCTGGAACCCTTCCTCGCCGGGAGGATTGATGGCGCTGTTGTCGGCGAAGAACCCCAGCAGCAGGCCGCCGATGATGCCGCCGCCACCGTGGACGCCCACAACATCGAGCGAGTCGTCGTAGCCGAACTTCGTCTTGAGGCCGATCAGGAAGTAGCAGCCGACGCCGGCCACGAGGCCGAAGACGATGCTGGCGAGGCCGCCGACGTAGCCCGCCGCCGGCGTGATCGCGACGAGCGCCGCGACGACGCCGGACGCGGCGCCCAGTGTCGTGGCGTGGCCGTCCTTGATCTTCTCGATGGCGAGCCAGCCGATCATGCCGGCGGCAGCTGCGACGAACGTGTTGAGCAGGGCCTGCACGGCCTGGCCGTTCGCGGCACCAGCGGAGCCGGCGTTGAAGCCGAACCAACCGAACCAGAGGATGCCGGTGCCGAGCATGACGAGCGGGAGGCTGTGTGGCGGCGCGACCTCGTTCGGCCACCCCTTGCGCTTGCCGAGCACCAGGACGAGCGCCAGCGCCGCGACCGCGGCGTTGATGTGGATGGCGGTACCACCGGCGAAGTCGATGGCCCCCATCTCCTCGTGCCAGCCGCTGTAGACCCAGTAGGTGACGGGCGTGTACACGAGCAGGACCCAGACCGGCACGAACACGGCCCAGGCCATGAACTTCATCCGGTCGGCCACAGCTCCCGAGATCAGCGCCGGCGTGATCGAGGCGAACGTCATCAGGAAGGCCACGAAGATCAGCGACTCCGCGTCGCGGTTCAGGCCGTCGAGGCCGAACTGGTCCCAGTTGCCGATGAAGTCACCGCCCCAGAATCCGTCGCCGTCGGACGAGTTGCCCAGGGTCCACGAGAACGTGACCCACAGCAACGGCACGATGCCGATGCAGTACATGTTCATGTTGAGCATGTTCAGCACGTTCTTCGAGCGGTCCATGCCGCCGTAGAACAGCGCGAGACCCGGGACCATGAACACGACCAGCGCGGTCGAGATCAGCATCCAGGCGATATCACCGGATTCCATCAGTTTCCTCCCTCACATCAGCTGCGGGCACGCGAGCTGACATCCCTTGCAAATACCTGCGCCAGCTTCCGGAAAGGTTGTTTCTCGAACGTCTCTGCATTGTTTCGAGCGCGTTAACAGGAGCGCGACACCCCATGGATCCGTGGTGTCGGGGCGAAACGCCGGAGAAAGGTCGGAAACTCAGGGGCTCGACTCGCCCCGTGCGACAATGAGGCATGGCCGTGCGAGACGACTGTCGTCACTACTCCAGCCGCACGCTGTCCAGCGGCGAACAGGTGCGCCGATGCCGACTCGGGGTGAACGAGGAGGCACCGTTCGGCTGTCCCGAGGACTGCCTGTTCTTCGAGCCCCGCAAGATGGGGACGGGCTGGCGGGTCTAGACGCCGTCGCCGGCGGCGAGTGCGGGGAGGCGCCGGAAGAACACGCTTCGGGCCAGCACCTCGGAGCAGCCGGCTGCCCGCCCCGCCTGGAGCAGATCGTCGTCGACGTGAGGACCGAAGCCGATCACCTCGGCATCGACGTCGGCGATGGCATCCAGCACCCCGGGCCGCGACAGGTCGACCAGGACCCTGTCGGCCTCCACCTCGGCCAGCGCACCGACGGACCGGACTATCTCGACGCCTGCGGCCCGCAACTTGGACTGATCCATCAGGTCGGGGGCGAATGCGACGACTCGCATCAGAGCTGGCCCTCGTCGCGACGACGGCGAAGATGCACGTGCGCCTTCGCCGCCCCCCACGCGATCCCGGCCTCGTGGACCTGGGGGCCCATGTCCGCGAGCGACGCCGGCGTGACGCCGAACGGGTCATTGGGGAACGCCCACCGATCGACGTCGATGCGATGCACCTCCCGTGCGCCCGCGGCGTGCAGGACCTCGACCGGGAACCGGGCGGCATCGCGCAGGACGCTCAGCGGCGTCGTGCGCTGCCGATCGATGTCGGTCCGCAACAGCTCGCCGAGATTGGTCTCGATGTAGCGCTGCGCCCGCTCGGCGGCGTCCGAGACTCGCTCCGCGTGAGCGTCGTCCACGTCGAGCCGCTGCGCCCTCACGACCTCAGCGACACTTCGGGCCACCCACGAAGGGGTGGCCTCGACCGCAGCCTCGAGCAACGTGCTCGCTACCGTTTCGATGTCGAGACCGTCCGCCGTCATCGCGGCGTCACAGGGAGCATGACCATGATGAGGCCGAAGCGTATCGAGCCCGGACCCGGCCAGGTGAGCGTGTGGGACTTCCCGCGGCCCCCGGCCCTCGAACCCGTCCCGGAGACGCTGCGGGTCGTCCTCGGCGGGGTCACGGTGGCCGAGACGAGCGCCGGCTACCGCGTCTGTGAGACCAGCCACGCCCCGGCCTACTACTTCCCACCGAGCGACATCGCCGACGGGGTGCTCCGCCCCGCGACCGGGGCGTCGTTCTGTGAATGGAAGGGCGTGGCCTCCTACTTCGACGTCGTCGCCGGTAACCGGGCGGCCGAGCGCGCCGCCTGGGCCTACCCGGAACCCACCACCACCTTCGCCGCGCTGAAGGATCACGTCGCCTTCTACGCAGGGCTGATGGACGCCTGTTTCGTCGGCGATCACGAGGTCAGTCCGATGGACGGCGACTTCTACGGCGGGTGGATCACGCCCGAGCTCGTCGGTCCGTTCAAGGGAGCACCGGGTACCCGCCACTGGTGAACGCGAGCGCCCTGTGAACGGCGCGTGAACACGTGTTCGACATGAGCCGGTTCCGCTACGTCATTTTCGACCACCCTGCCTAGACTCTCGTCCGCGCCGGGAGGGGTATGTCATTCCGGCTGCGGGCAGCCCCAGCGCTGTCCTCGACGACAGAAGGAATGTCAGGAAATGAAGAAGCAAAGTTGGATGCGCCTGCTCGCGCTTCTGCTGGCCTTCGCGATGATCGCCGCAGCCTGTGGCGACGATGACGACGAGGCCGATGCGACCGCATCGGCGTCCGAGCCCGCCGAAGAGCCCGCAGACGAGCCGGCAGACGAGCCTGCGGACGAGCCCGCCGGCGACCTCCCGGCTGGTCCGGAGTTGTCGTTGGGTACGTTGCTGCCCGAGACGGGTCCGTTGGCCATTCTCGGTGCTGGCATGGTGC
>JBCCFK010000029.1:0-22732 GCA_039029775.1 Actinomycetota bacterium
AGAAGAAGTCGGCTCGTGCCAGTCCTTCGCACCGGAGCGCCAGGAAGGCGCGCCGGGCGATCGCCTGCATCTCGGCGAGCTCGTCGCCGTCCAGCGGCGCGGGGATCACCAGCTCCGCACCGTCGTCGTACTTGTCCTCGTAGTCGTAGAACTCGGCGCCTGGCAGGATCTCGCCCGCGACGGACACGACCGGGTCCCGGTTGCCGAGCACCGAGCACTCGATCTCCCGCCCGTCGATGCCTTCCTCGACGACGATCCACTCGTCGTAGGTGGCAGCCAGCTCGAGTGCCGCGGCGAGCTCGGTGGCCGAGTCGGCTTTGGACACACCGACCGACGAGCCCATGTTGGCGGGTTTCACGAACATCGGGAAGCCGATCTCGGCGACGAGTTCGGCCGCCAGCTCGGCACTCCTATCGTCGGCGTGCAGCCCCCGCCAGCGCGCCTGGGCGATGCCGTGGACGTCGAGCATCTCCTTGGCCTTGATCTTGTCCATCGACAGCGCCGAGCCGAGCACGCCGGTGCCCACGTACGGCACGTTCATGAGTTCGAGCAGCCCCTGCATCGTGCCGTCCTCGCCCTGCGGCCCGTGGAGCACCGGGAACACGACCGGCGTGCTCTCGACGGGCCCTGCGAGGACCGGCATGGGGTCGACCGTGGGGCCGATCGCCTTCAGCCGTTCGGGCAGCGCGGCGGCGCCCTGTTCCAGCGCCGCGATGGCGTCCTCGGCACGGACCCACTCGCCGTCGCGCGAGATCCCGATGGGCTCGACGGCGTACTTCTCGGGATCGATCGCCGCGAGGACGTGGCGGGCGGACGTGCACGACACGTCGTGCTCGGCGGACTGACCGCCGAACAGCACGATCAGCCGACGTCGGGGTGCGGTCTCGTCCTGGGCCACGTCGCGACGGTACTGCGCGGGAGCCCATGCACCGTGGCACCGCTCCGGCCGTCACGCATCCCCGCCGCGGCCCCACGACGAGCGAGAAAGTGCCCAACCGGTGTCAGACCCCACGCGGGCACTTTCTCGCGGAGGCGGGACGTCCCTGCCGGACGCCGCTGTGGCCTCAGTCCTTGAGGAAGTCGATGACGGTGGGCCAGGCGGTCCGGTCCTGCAGGGCGAACATGTGACCGCCGTTGCAGAACACGAGGCGGGCGTCCGGGATGCGGTCGGCCATCGCCTCGAGGTTCGCCGGCGGGGCGACGCCGTCGGTGCGGCCGCCGATGACCAGCGTCGGGGCGACGATGTCGCCGAGGCGATCGAACACGTCGTGATCGGCGCGTGCGACGAGTTGCCGGTACGCACCCATCTTGGCGTCCGGCTCGGTCACGGGACGGCGCTGCGCACGGAGCGCCACGAGCCTCTCGACGTCCTCCGGCAGCGGCTCGCCCGGCACGACGCGAGTGTCCATCCGGAGCAGGTAGGCGGCCGCATGCTCCTCCGGCGACAGGTCGACCATGCTCAGCAGGTCGAGCGACGGCATCGGACCACCCGGCGACGTGCACATCAGGACCAGCCGATCCACGATCGCGGGGTGCCGAAGCGCCTGGTGCTGAGCCACCATGCCGCCGAAGCTCACGCCGACGACGTGGGCCCGCTCGAGACCCAAGGCTGCGATGAGGGCCGCCGCGTCGTCGGCATAGTCGGCCATCGTGTACGGCTCGTCGGGCTTCGAGGTCTGCCCGAGGCCGCGCTGGTCGTAGGCATGGGTCTCGAAGTGGCGCGCCAACGGGTGCCGGTCGTGGGGCACGTTGCGCAGATCCGCCCCCGTGCCCGAGATCAGCAGCACCGGCTGACCGTCGCCGGCAACCTCGTGGTAGACGTCGATGCCGCGAACGTGCGTGGTGGCCATCGCAGGACAGTACGCCAGCACGGGTTGGCCGGTGGCTGACACCTCAACGGCCTCTCCTGCCCGAAAACGGCGGTAGGCCCCGCCGGGTGGCGAGGCCTACCGTGAGGATCGTTCGCGCGTTCCTGTCGAACGCGGCCCGGGTCTAGACGAAGGCGCTGGCGAAGACCAGCGAGACGATCGTCATGACCTTGAGCAGGATGTTCATGGCCGGACCCGAGGTGTCCTTGAAGGGGTCACCCACGGTGTCACCGACAACGGCGGCCTTGTGGGGCTCGGAGCCCTTGCCACCGTGGTTGCCGGCCTCGATGTACTTCTTGGCGTTGTCCCAGGCACCGCCGGCGTTGGCCATGAAGATGGCCAAGGCGAAACCGGTCACGAGCGCACCGGCGAGCAGGCCGCCGAGGGCGTCCTCGTCGATGAAGCCGACGACCAGCGGGACCACCACGGCGAGCGCACCCGGCAGGATCATCTCGCGCAGCGACGCAGCCGTGGAGATCTCCACGCAACGAGCCGAGTCCGGGATGACGCCTTCCTTGCCTTCACGCAGCCCGGGGATGTCTCGGAACTGGCGACGGACCTCTTCGATCATCGCCTGGGCCGCCCGGCCGACGGCATCGATCGTGAGTGCCGCGAACAGGAACGGCAGACCGGCCCCGATGAACAGGCCGATGAACACGTCGACCTCGCCGACGTTCAGGCTGAGACTTCCGCCGGCCTCGGTGATGGCGAACTCGAAGCTCTTGAACAGCGCCAGCGCGGTCAGGGCGGCCGAGCCGACGGCGAAGCCCTTTGCGACGGCGGCGGTGGTGTTGCCCAACGAGTCGAGTGCGTCGGTGACCTCACGGACCGAGGGGTCGAGTTCGGCCATCTCGGCGATGCCGCCGGCGTTGTCGGCGATCGGGCCGTAGGCGTCGACCGAGACCACCACACCGGTGGTGGCCAACATGCCGATGGCGGCCACGGCGATGCCGTAGATCCCGGCGAAGTCGTTGTCGTCGCCGAGGGTGATCTCGCCACCCCAGTAGGCCACGCCCACGCCGACGAGGATGAGGATCACGGACGCGGCGACCGACACCATGCCGGTACTGACGCCGCCCAGGACAGTGGTGGCGGGGCCGGTCTCGGACTGGTTGGCGATCTTCTTCACCGGGCCGAAGTGGTCCGAGGTGTAGTACTCGGCCGACTTGCCCAGCGCCCAACCCACGATCAGACCACCGATCACCGAGATCGCCAGACCGATCGGGCTGTCGAACCCGTCGCCGTCGAAGATGATGAACGCCAGGATGACCGTCAGGACCACGGTGATCCCCATGGCCACGTTGGTCCCCATGTGGAGGGCGCGGCTGAGCGCACGGGAATCCGTGCTGTCGCCACTGCGGACGAAGAACGAGCCGATGATCGAGGCGATCATGCCGACGAACGCGACCGCCATCGGGAAGACCATGAACTCGATGACGCCGTCCTGGCTGGCGTCGGCAGCCGTGATGCCGGCGGCGAACGCGGTCAGCGAGATCGGGGCGATGATCGAACCCGCATACGACTCGAACAGGTCCGCACCCATGCCGGCGACGTCGCCGACGTTGTCGCCGACGTTGTCGGCGATGGTGGCCGGGTTGCGCGGGTCGTCCTCGGGGATCCCCGCTTCGACCTTGCCGACCAGGTCGGCGCCGACGTCCGCGGCCTTGGTGTAGATGCCGCCACCGATACGCGAGAAGAGGGCGATGGACGAGGCACCGAGACCGAACGACGTGACGACCTCGAACGCGTTGTCCACCTCGGCCCACTCCACGAAGAGCAGGTACGTGAACATCAGACCGGAAAGGGCGAGGCCGGCGACCGCGAAGCCCATGACCGCTCCGCCGCGGAAGGCCACGGGTAGCGCCTTGGAGGGCCCTTCCTTCGCGGCCTCGGTCGTGCGGGCGTTGGCCATGGTGGCCACCGTCATGCCGGCGTATCCGGCACCACCGGACAGGACTGCGCCGAGCAGGTAGGCGATCGGGGCCAGCGGGTCGATCACGATCGCAAGCAGGATCATCATCGCGACGACGAAGCCGGCGACCCAGGTGTACTCGGCCTTGAGAAAGGCCCGCGCACCCTTCTGGATCTCGGTCATCAGGAAGACCATGCGGTCATTGCCCGGAGGTGCCGCCTCCACGAGCCGGTAGTAGTAGACGGCCAGAACCAGGGCGGCCACGCCACTGATCAAGGCCAGATACGGAATTGCTTCCACTGTCGTTATCTCCTCGTTGAGCGCACGAACGGCCGGGAAACCCTAACGATCCCGGGATGACCGAACCAACTCGGCGGCGGCGCTGAATTCCGACGATTCTGGCATGCCTGCGCGAAGCGGCCCGTGATCCAGGCGAGGGTAGATTTCGTGTCGATGACCACGCCCCCGCCGTCGCTGCGCAGAAGCCTCCGGGACGCGCGCCGCAGCCTCGACGAGGCGGCCCAGGCGGCGGCGTCGTCAGCGGTCGAACTGCGGCTCGCGCCGCTGCTCGAATCGCCGCCCGAGACCGCAGCGGGATACGTCGCGGCCGACGGCGAGGTCCGGATCGGGAGCACGCTCGATTCGCTCCGCGAGCGCGGCACGACGATCGTGCTCCCGCGCATGGCGGACGACCGCATGACGTTCCACGTCGTGGGCTCCGACGAGGAACTCGTGCCAGGCGCCTGGGGCTTGACCGAGCCTCGCGCCGACGCACCGGTGATCGCACCCGAGACGCTCGAGATCGTCCTGACGCCGCTCGTCGGGTTCGATGCGGCCAGGAACCGCATCGGCCGCGGCCGCGGCTACTACGACCGCCACTTCGCGTTCCTCAACGCCGACCCCCGACCGGCGACCCCTCGGCTCATCGGGGTCGCCCACGACCTCCAGCTGGTCGATCGGCTCCCCGTGCACGACCACGACGTCCGTCTCGACGCGGTCGTGACCCCCTCGAGGCTCCACGGCGCCCTGAGATGAGCTCCACGAAGCCCTGGCCGATGCGGGACATACCCCCCGACGAGTGGTACCAATGAGTCGATGCGAGTGATCGTCGTCGGAGCCGGCGAGGTCGGTTCCTATGTGGCTGAGCTGCTCACACGACACGGCAACGACGTTGCGGTGATCGAGACCGACCGGCAGCGCCTTCGAGACATCGGCGACCGACTCGACGTGTTGGTCGTCCAGGGGAGTGGCACCCACCCCCACGTCCTCGACCAGGCGGGCCTGGCGAAGACCGACCTCATGGTCGCCGTGACCTCCAACGACGAGGTCAACCTGATCGCCGCCCTGCTGGCACGGCAGGCGGGCGTCGAGCGGACCGTGGTCCGCATCGAGGCCGAGAGCCTCCGCGGCCGCGACGCTCAGCAGCTCCGTGAAGCGATCGGCGCCGACCTGATCATCGATCCCGACGCCGAGACCGCGGCCGAGATCATCGACCTCCTCGAGGCGCCGGGCGCCACCGAGATCGCCCAACTCGCCGGCGGTGAGGTCCTGGTGGTCGGCACGACCCTCAGCCCCGAAGCTCCGCTCTGCGGCCAGACCCTGTCGGCCATCGCCGCGAAGTACGAACCCGACTGGGACTTCCTCGTCGCCGCGCGCACCCGGGCGGGCGAGACGGTGATCCCACGGGCCGACGAGACCCTCCAGGCCGACGACCACCTGTACATGGTCGCCAAGCGTCGTGCGAAGCGCGACGTGCTGAAGCTGCTCGGCCTGCAGTCGGGGAAGCACCGTCGTGTCCTGCTGCTGGGAGGCGGCCGGACCGCCGAGCTCGTCGCGCGCTCGGTCGCCGACCGGTCGGGGGCGGTGACGTTGATCGAGCGCAACAGCGTCCGGGCGCGGGAACTGGCCGAGAGTCTCGACGGCGTGCTGGTCATCGAAGGCGACATCACCGACGCCGAGCTCCTCGCAGCCGAGGAGGCGGGTTCCTACGACGCCGTCCTCGCCCTCACCGGCCACGACGACGCCAACATCCTCGCCTGCCTGTACGCGAAGTCCCTCGGCGCGAGCGAGACCATCGCCGTGCTCCACCGCCTCGCCCTCCGCCAGCTCCTCGAGGAGGTCGGCGTCGACGTCGCCCTGTCGCCCCGTACGGCCAGCGCCAACGGGGTGCTCCGCTTCGTCCGGGGCGATGTCGCCAAGGTGGCCACGTTCCTGGCTGCCGACTTCGAGGTCATCGAACTCGAGGTCTCCGAGGACAGCGCGGCCGACGGCACGTTCATCTGCGACCTCGACCTGCCCAAGGACTGCCTGATCGGAGCGATCGTGCGCGACGGCAAGGCTCAGATCGGACGAGGCCGCAGCGAGTTGCGCAAGCGGGATCACGTCGTCGTCTTCGTCCGCCCCGAGAACGTCGACGCCGTGCGCGCCGTCCTGGGGTGACCTCGACCTTCAGCTCCGCCTCCCGGCGGCGAGGGCTCGTCACCGCGCCCCGCATCCAGTTCGTCAGGTTCCCCATCGCACTGTCGATGGCTCAGCTCGGCGCCTGCTTCGCGATCTCGGCCCTCGTCGACCTCACCGACGACGGCGACACCGCTGCGGCCTTCCTCGCCGGGGCCGTCGTGTGCGGTGCGATCGGCGCGTTCGAGCTCCGACGGGTGACCAGGCCGAGCGTCACGTCTGCCCCGGCGGTCATGACGATGGCGACGCTCGCGTTCACCGTGCTCGCCCTGGGCGGCGCCGCAGCACATCTGCTGGCCGATGCGACCGACGAGATCGACACCGCACTGCTCGAGGGCACCGCGCCGATCACGACCACGGCGATGACGGGGCTGGACGCCGACTCGTTGCCGCGCGGCCTCCTCATGTTCCGGGCGCTCCTCCAGTGGATGGGCGGGCTCGGCGGCCTCATCGTGGCCCTCGTCGTGATCCCGCTGGTGGTCGGCGGCAAGGAACTCCGCGGGCGAGGTCAGTCCGACCGCGGCGAGCGTGCGCTCATCCATGGGCGAACTCAGGGCGTCCAGAACGTCGCCGCGATCTACGTGGCCGGATCGATCCTCGTCGGCATCGCCTATCTCGTTGCGGGCCTGGGGGTCTTCGACTCGATCGCGCACGCCATGGCCACCGTGTCCACCGGCGGCCTGTCCACCCGGACCGGCTCGCTCGCGGCATTCGACGACAGCGCCGTCGAGTGGGTCGCCGCTGTGGGCATGGCCGTCGCCGGCCTGAACCTCGGGGTCGTCTGGTGGGTCCTGCGCGGTGACCGACGAGCGCTGCGCCGCAACACCGAGCTCCGCGTGTACCTGGGCGTCATGGGACTCGCCATCGTGGCGCTCGCGCTGTGGATCGGAGACGGTGCCGCCTCGGCCATCCGCACCGCCACGCTCACGGTGACCTCGGCCATGTCCACCACGGGCTTCACCACCGACGCCTGGTGGAATCTCGACGCCGGTGCCCAGATGCTTCTCCTGACGCTGCTCGGCGTCGGCGCGATGACCGCGTCCGCGGGTGGTGGATTCCGCTACCTCCGCGCCATCCAGGCGTTCGGCTTCGCGCTGCGCGAACTGCGTCGGCAGCTGCACCCCTCCGCCGTCACCGTCGTGCGCGTCAACGGCCGAGCGGTCGAGGAGCGGACCCTCGAGCGCATGACGGGGTACATCGTCCTCTACGTCACCGTCGTCGCGGCGGGAGGCATGTTGATCGAGCTCGGCGACAGCGGCATCACCCCGAGCGCCGCGATCTCGTTGTCGGTCTCGGCACTGTCGACCGCGGGGCCCCAGGTGATCGACCCGGTCGACCTCGGATCCGTGGGCACCATCACCAAGGTCACGCTGTCCGCCCTGATGCTGCTCGGCAGATTGTCGATCTACGCGGTGCTGCTCGCCGTCATCAACTTCGTCGTGCGATCGGCCGAGCGCGTCGAGGACCAGTGGCACCGGTCGGCGGATCGATGAACCCGTTCGCGCGCCCGATCACCTCGCCGACCTTCCACGTCGTGGGGCTGGCGCTGATGATGCTGGCCCCGGGCCTGCTGTTCGCGACGGCGATCGAGTGGGGCTCGTCGACCTCACACGACGAGTGGGCGCTCCTCGGCACCGCAGTGATCTGCTTCACCGTCGGCTGGGTCGTGCGCAGAACCACCGAACTCGGCGACGACGTGCGGGCGGTGTCGGTGTTCTCGATCGTCGCCTGGACGTGGATCGTGTGCTCGCTGTTCGGCGCGCTGCCATACCTCTTCGGCTCGATGTTCACGCTGAGCGAATGGGACGGCGCGTTGTTCGAGTCGATCTCGGGCTTCAGCTGCACCGGCTCCACGGTGCTGGCCGACATCGAATCCAACGGCCGTGGCGTCCTCATGTGGCGCCAGTTGACGCAGTGGTACGGCGGGATGGGCATGGTCGTGCTGGCGGTGTCGGTCCTGCCGTACCTGGGCGTCGGCGGGCTCGCCCTCATGACGGCCGAGGCACCGGGACACTCCTCGGACCGCCTCGCACCGCGGGTCAGCGAGACGGCCCGCCGGCTCTGGCTGGTGTACTGCGGCATCACCGCAGCGGTCGCGATCGCGGTCTGGTCGCTGCCGAACGCCAGCCTCTACGACGGCGTGGCCCACGGCTTCACCACGGCGGCGACCGGCGGCTTCTCGCCGTACAACTCCTCGGCGGGCCACTTCGACTCCGCCGCCATCGAACTGGTGCTGGTCGCCGGGATGATCCTGTGCGGCATCAGCTTCACCCAGCACTACCGCTTCGCCTCCGGCGACCGGCGCGCGTACCGCCGCTCGGCCGAGACACGGGCCTTCCTCACGATGTTGACCGTCGCCTTCGCCGTCGTGGCGGTGATCAACTGGCGGCAGGGTCTGGCCGGTTTCGGGACGGCCGTGCGGGACTCGCTCTTCACGGTCGTGACGCTGGGCACCTCCACCGGGTTCGGCAACGTGCGTGACGACGGGATCGGCAACTTCGTGGTGTGGGGCGGCGCCGTCCAGATCGTCCTGCTCGTCCTCATGACCGTGGGCGGTTGCGTGGGCTCCACCTCGGGCGGCTCGAAGGTCTACCGATCCCTGATCTCGGGCAAACATCTCACCCGTGAGATCCGAAGGCTGCGCCATCGCCAAGGCGTGTTCCCCATCAAGCTCGGGCGCGACCCGGTGCCCGAGGACATCGTGTCGTCGGCGTTCGGCTTCCTGATCCTGTTCTTCGGCTTCGTCCTGGCCGGCAGCCTGGTCGTGGCTGCCACCGGCACGGACCTGCTGACCTCCACCAGCGCCGCCATCTCAGCGATGAGCAACATGGGGCCGGCGCTGGGCGAGGCGGGTCCGACCCAGAACTTCCTCGTGTTCGATCGGCCGGCCCGCCTCGTGCTGGCCGCACTCATGCTGATCGGACGCCTGGAGATCTACGCCGTCATGTTGATGTTCGCATCGGCGGCACGGCGGTACCGCCACGCGCGGCGCACCGTCGTGCGAGTCCGCTGAGGAGCGTCAGCCCGCCAGGTAGGCCTCGAGCGCCCGGGCGAGCCGCCCCGGATCGTCGGATCCGCAGAGCTCACGCGCCGAGTGCATCGACAACTGCGCCATGCCCATGTCCACCGTCGTGATGCCGAGGCCCGCGGCGGTCACCGGACCGATCGTCGAGCCACACGCGAGGTCCGTGCGATTGACGAATCGTTGGAACGGCACACCGGCGGCCAGGCAGGCCTCCTCGGCGATCGCCTGACCCATGGCGTCGGTGGCGTAGCGCTCGTTGGCGTTGCGCTTGACCACCGGTCCGCCGTTGAGACGCACGTGGTGGTCGGGCTCGTGGCGTTCGGCATAGTTCGGGTGGGTCGCATGGGCGCCGTCGGCCGAGATGCACGACGACACGGCCAGCGCACGCGGACGCGACGACGCGGTACCGCCGGCAGCCTCGTGGAGGCGCTCGACAGCCGTCGGCAACAGCGTGCCGGCCGCACCGCTGGCCGAGACGCTCCCGACCTCCTCGTGGTCGAACAGGCAGGCCACCGTCGTCGCCGCCGTGGCGTCGACGGCGACCAGCGCCTCGATCGCGGCGAAGCAGGATGCGAGGTTGTCGATCCGTGGCGCCGCGTAGAAGCTGGCATCGGCCCCGAGCACGGCGCTCGGCGTCAGGTCGTGTGTCATCAGGTCCCAGCCGCGGATCGCGTCCGGATCGACGTCGATCTCGTCTGCGATCCAGGACCGGAACCCGCCGTCCACCACGTCCCCGGAGTGCCACATCGGCGCCATGTGGGTCTGCTTGTTGAGCTGGAGTCCTGCGGTGTTGATCTCGCGGTCGAGATGGATCGCCAGCTGCGGGACGCGCAGCACCGGTCGGTCGATGTGGACCAGGTGCTGCTCGATGCCGTCGCCGGCAACGGCAACCCGACCCGAGATGCCGAGATCGCGATCCAACCAGGAGTTCAGCAACACGCCCCCGTAGACCTCGACGCCGAGTTGCGCGACACCGGCGCGACCGGTGTCGGGTTGGGGCTTGATCCGCAGATTCGGGCTGTCCGTGTGAGCTCCGGCGATACGAAACCCGGCGGCGGGCTCGGATCCGAGTCGCCAGGCGACGAGCGATCCGGCACGGCGGACGAACGCCGCTTCGCCGGCGGTGGTCCAGTCGTCGGCCTGACCGACCTCGACGAACCCGGCCTCGACCAGCCGATCCGCAGCCGTGGCCACGGCGTGGAACGGCGAGGGCGAGGCGTCGATGAACGCTCCGAGCGCGTGACAATCGATGTGATCGAGTCGAGTCATGTTCCTATGATGGCCCCATCGGGCGGCCGAACCACGGTCCGGTCCTCCCGTACCCGTCGGCGGCAACGGTGCTGTCGCACCCCGCGCAACTTGGCCCTGCAGGGGGCCTCCTCAGTACGATCGGGGTTCCCCTGGCGTTGGGTCATCGTCGCCCCAGCGCCGCTCGAACCGTCCCGCAACTCGTCGAGGCCTGTCCCGGACACGTCTCGACCAGCCCTCGGGCACCCTCGAGCACCCACCGTGCGTGGCCACCCCCGCCCATGACGACCTGGACCGACGCGTCTGGAGACCGATGCATCAGCTCGACAATCCCGATCTCCCACAACCTCAGGGCCTGTACCACCCGGGCAACGAACACGACGCGTGCGGCGTCAACTTCGTCGCCGACCTGAAGGGTCGCAAGAGCCACGACATCGTCGCGACCGGCATCGGCGCCCTGTGCCAGCTCGAGCACCGCGGGGCCCTGGGAGCGGATCCGGACACCGGCGACGGCGCGGGCATCCTCATCCAGGTCCCTGATCGCTTCTATCGCGAGGTCGTCGACTTCGACCTGCCCGAGACCGGCTCGTACGCGACGGGAATCGCGTTCCTGCCTCAGGCGCAGCCGGAGGCCGAGAGTGCGGTCGAACAGATCGAGCAGATCGTCGCCGACGAGGACCTGAGCGTCCTGGGGTGGCGGGACGTGCCGGTCCGACCCGACGGCCTTCTCGGCCCGGGGGCACGCGCGACCATGCCGCGGTTCGCTCAGGTGTTCATCGCGGGCGACGGCCTGTCGGGGCTCGCGCTCGATCGCCGGGTCTACGTGGTGCGCAAGCGCGTCGAGCACGAGATCCACCTCGCCGCGGGTCGCGACGAGGGCAACGAGGCCATGGGTGGGATGTCCGAGGCGCACGACGGCGTCTACTTCCCGTCGCTGTCGTGCCGGACGATCGTCTACAAGGGCATGCTCACCACCGCCCAGCTCGAGCCCTTCTATCCCGACCTCTCCGATGAGCGCGTCGAGAGCGCCCTGGCGCTGGTGCACTCACGCTTCTCGACCAACACCTTCCCCTCGTGGCCGCTGGCCCATCCGTATCGCTTCGTGGCCCACAACGGTGAGATCAACACCGTTCAGGGCAACCGGAACTGGATGCGCGCCCGCGAGGCGCTGCTCGCGTCACCGCACCTGCCCGAGGACATGGAGCGCATCTTCCCGATCTGCACCCCCGGCGCGTCGGACACCGCCGGCTTCGACGAGTGCCTCGAGCTGCTCGTCATGGGTGGCTACAGCCTCCAGGAAGCCGTTCTGATGATGATCCCGGAGCCGTGGGAGAACCACGAGTCCATGCCCGAGGATCTCAAGGCGTTCTACCGGTACCACGCGTCACTCATGGAGCCCTGGGACGGCCCCGCGTCGATCATCTTCACCGACGGTTCCGTGGTCGGTGCCGTCCTCGACCGCAACGGTCTGCGGCCCTCGCGCTACTGGGTCACCGAGGACGACATGGTGATCATGGCGTCGGAGGTCGGGGTGGTCGACGTGCCCTCCTCCAAGGTCATCGAGAAGGGCCGCCTGCAGCCCGGTCGCATGTTCTTCATCGACACGACCGAGGGCCGGATCGTCCGGGACCACGAGATCAAGGCGTCGATGGCGTCCGCGAGGCCCTACCAGGAGTGGCTGGCCCGGCATCAGCTCCGGCTCGACGACCTGCCGGCCCGTGACATCGATCGGACGCGCGGCGTCCCGCTGCACATCCGCCAGCAGACCTTCGGCTACACCCACGAGGAGCTCAAGCTGCTCGTGGCTCCCATGGCCCGCGAGGGCAAGGAAGCCATCGGTTCGATGGGCACCGACACTCCCATCGCCGTGCTCTCCGAGCGCTCGCGGCTGCTCTACGACTACTTCCAACAGCTGTTCGCCCAGGTGACCAATCCACCGCTCGACGCGATTCGCGAAGAGATCGTCACCGCCACCTACGGGTGGCTCGGACCCGAGCACAACCTGCTCGACCCGCAGCCCGAGTCGTGTCGCCAGATCCTGATCGAGCACCCGGTCATCACCAACGCCCAGCTCAACGCCCTGATCGACATCGACGGCTACGAGACGGGAACCGGCTCGGCCGACTTCAAGACGCGGGTGATCCCGTGCAGCTACCGGGTGGACGAGGGCGGCCCCGGTCTCCGAGCCGCGATCGAGCACGTGCGCGGCGCTGCATCGGCGGCGATCCGTGAGGGCTACAACCTGATCGTGCTCAGCGACCGCGGGGCCGACCGGGACCACGCACCGATCCCGGCCCTGCTCGCCACCGCCGCCGTCCACCATCACCTCGTCCGGCAGAAGACGCGGACCCAGGTCAGCCTCATCGTCGAGACCGGCGAGATGCGCGAGGTGCATCACCTCTGCCTGCTCCTCGGCTACGGCGCCAACGCGGTCAATCCCTACCTGGCGTTCCGGTCGATCAACGACATGATCGACCGCGGCCTGTACGGGCTCGACCCGTCCATGGACAAGGACGAGACGCACCACAACTACATCAAGGCCTGCGACAAGGGCGTCCTGAAGGTGATGTCCAAGATGGGCATCTCCACCGTCAAGTCCTACGTGGGCTCGCAGATCTTCGAGGCCATCGGGCTGGGACTCCCGCTCGTGATGGACGCCTTCACCGGCACGATCAGCCGCCTCGGCGGTGTCGGCTACGCACAGATCGCGGAGGAGTGCAGGCTGCGGCACCAGATCGCCTACCCGCCGGTGGCCGAAGCCCGTGCCCACCGCGAGCTCCAGGTGGGCGGCGAGTATCAGTGGCGCCGCGAGGGCGAGCATCACCTGTTCAACCCCGAGACGGTCTTCAAGCTGCAGCACTCCACGCGCGAAGGCCGGTACGACGTCTTCCGCGAGTACACGAGCCGGGTGGACGAGCAGTCCCGACAGCTCGGCACGCTCCGCGGCCTCTTCACCTTCCGCGACGGCGTCCGGCCGCCGGTCCCGATCGACGAGGTCGAACCCGTGCGCGAGATCGTGAAGCGGTTCTCGACGGGAGCGATGTCCTACGGCTCGATCTCGGCCGAGGCCCACGAGACGCTGGCCATCGCCATGAACCGGCTCGGCGCCAAGTCCAACACCGGCGAGGGCGGCGAGAACCCGGACCGATTCACTCCCGACGCCAACGGCGACCTCCGCCGTTCTGCGATCAAGCAGGCGGCATCCGGTCGTGTCGGCGTGACCAGCGAGTACCTGGTCAACGCCGACGACATCCAGATCAAGATGGCCCAGGGGGCCAAGCCGGGCGAGGGCGGCCAGCTGCCGGGCCACAAGGTCTGGCCCTGGATCGCCGAGGTGCGCCACTCGACTCCCGGCGTCGGCCTGATCTCGCCGCCGCCACACCACGACATCTACTCCATCGAGGACCTCGCCCAGCTGATCCACGACCTCAAGAACGCCAACCCCGAGGCCCGCATCCACGTGAAGCTGGTGTCCGAGCTCGGCGTCGGGACGGTCGCGGCGGGCGTCTCGAAGGCCCACGCGGACGTGGTCCTGATCTCGGGTCACGACGGGGGCACCGGCGCGTCGCCCCTCACGTCGATCAAGCACGCGGGCACCCCGTGGGAGCTCGGTCTGGCCGAGACCCAACAGACGCTGCTGTTGAACAACCTGCGCGATCGCATCGTCGTGCAGTGCGACGGTCAGCTCAAGACCGGCCGCGACGTCGTGATCGCCGCGCTGCTCGGCGCCGAGGAGTTCGGCTTCGCCACCGCACCCCTGGTCGTCATGGGGTGCGTCATGATGCGCGTCTGCCACCTCGACACCTGTCCCGTCGGCGTGGCCACCCAGAACCCCGAGCTGCGGGAGAAGTTCGAGGGGCAGGCCGACCACGTCGTGAACTTCATGGAGTTCGTCGCGGAGGAGGTCCGAGAGATCCTGGCCCAGCTCGGCTTCCGCAGCATCGCCGAGGCCGTCGGCCAGGTCGACGCGCTCGACACCTCCGATGGCATCGATCACTGGAAGGCCGCGGGACTCGACCTGCGACCGATCCTGTACTCGCCGCCGCTGCCCGAGGGCGCCTCCCGGCTCTGCACGTCCGAGCAGGACCACGGCCTCGACCACGCGCTCGACCAGACGCTCATCCAGTTGGCGGCGGGCGCCATCAACCACGGCGACAAGGTGTCGCTCGAGATGCCGATCCGCAACGTCAACCGCACCGTCGGCACGATGCTCGGGCACCACCTCACGAAGAAGTGGGGCGGCGAGGGTCTCCCGGACGACACGATCGAGGTCGACTTCACCGGATCCGCGGGCAACTCCTTCGGTGCCTTCGTGCCGCGAGGCATCACGCTTCGCCTCACCGGCGATGCCAACGACTACGTCGGCAAGGGTCTGAGCGGCGGCCGCATCGTGGTCCGGCCGCCGGCGGACGTCCCGTTCGTCGCCGAGGACAACGTCATCGCCGGCAACGTCCTCCTCTACGGGGCGACGGGCGGCGAGTTGTTCCTCCGGGGACGCGTCGGCGAGCGATTCTGCGTGCGGAACTCGGGGGCGATCGCCGTCGTCGAGGGCATCGGCGATCACGGCTGTGAGTACATGACCGGCGGCCGTGCCGTGATCCTGGGCGAGGCGGGCCGCAACTTCGGGGCGGGCATGTCCGGTGGTATCGCCTTCGTGCTGGACGAGGACGGCACGTTCGTGTCCCGGGTCAACCCCGAGATGGTGGACATCGATCCCTTGACGGAGGAGGACGTGTCGTGGCTCCGTGACCGGATCCAACGGCACCTCACCGAGACCGGATCGACCGTCGCCGAGCGTCTGCTGGCCCAGTGGGACTCGACCGTCAGTGCGTTCACGAAGGTCATGCCCCGGGACTACAAGCGAGTCCTCGACGCCGTGGCGAGAGCCGAGGCGGAGGGGATCGACGTCGACACCGCGGTCATGGCCGCGTCACAGGGCTGAGACGGGGGAGAGGACGACATGGGTGACATCAAGGGATTCATGAAGCACGAGCGTGAGCTGCCGACGCGCCGCCCCGTGCCGGTTCGCCTGCTGGACTGGAACGAGGTCTACGAGGAGTTCGACGAGGATCACCTCAAGACCCAGGCGTCACGGTGCATGGACTGCGGCATCCCGTTCTGCAACAACGGGTGCCCACTCGGCAACCTCATCCCGGACTGGAACGACCTCGTCTACCGAGACCACTGGAAGGACGCGATCGAGCGCCTCCACGCCACCAACAACTTCCCGGAGTTCACGGGCCGCCTGTGCCCCGCCCCGTGCGAGGCTGCCTGCGTCCTCGGTATCAACGAGGACCCGGTCACGATCAAACAGGTCGAGGTCGAGATCATCGAACGGGCCTGGCGTGAGGGCTGGGTCAAGCCGGTCATCGCATCGGTCAAGACCGGGAGGAAGGTCGCCGTGGTCGGCTCCGGACCGGCCGGCCTGGCCGCCGCGCAGCAGCTGACCCGCGCCGGCCACGACGTCGTCGTCATGGAGCGAGCCGACCGCATCGGCGGCCTGCTGCGTTACGGCATCCCCGAGTTCAAGATGGAGAAGAAGTTCCTCGATCGCCGTCTCGAGCAGATGGAGGCCGAGGGCACCGAGTTCCGCACCAACGTCAACGTGGGCGTCGACGTGACGGTCGACGAGCTCCGAGAGGACTACGACGCCGTCGTCCTGGCCGGCGGCGCCACTCAGTGGCGAGACCTGCCGATCCCGGGCCGCGAACTCGACGGCATCCACCAGGCCATGGAGTTCCTGCCGCCGGCCAACAAGGTGCAGGAAGGCGATCTCGACGAGCACCCGTTCTCAGCGAAGGACAAGGACGTCATCATCATCGGCGGCGGCGACACCGGCGCCGACTGCCTGGGGACCTCGCACCGTCACGGGGCCGCCTCGATCCACCAGTTCGAGATCATGCCCCAGCCGCCCGACCAGCGAGCCGCGAGCACGCCGTGGCCGACCTGGCCGCTGGTGCATCGCACGTCCTCGGCGCACGAGGAGGGTGGCGAGCGGGTGTTCTCGATCAACACGCTCCAGTTCACGGGCGAGGACGGCAGGCTGACCGGCCTGGACACCGTCGAGGTCGAGCAGGTCATCGACGACAACGGGATGCGATTCGAGCCGGTGGAGGGCAGCGAACAGCACTTCAAGGCCGACATGGTCCTGCTCGCCATGGGCTTCGTCGGCCCGGAGAAGAACGAGCTCATCGAGGGTCTGGGTGTGGATCTCGATCAGCGCGGCAACGTCGCCCGCGACGGGCACTGGATGTCCAGCGTTGACGGCGTGTTCGTCGCAGGCGACATGGGTCGGGGCCAGAGCCTGATCGTCTGGGCGATCGCCGAGGGCCGTGCCTGTGCCGCCTCGGTCGACGCCTACCTGGGTGGCCACACCGTCATGCCCATCCCGCTCGAGCCGACCACCCAGCAGCTGCGCTGACCCTGGTCACGATCGCAGACCGGCCCGATCGAGCTACCGATGGGGCTGGTCGAACTCGCCGCGCTCGACGGCGGCGAGCTCCGTCCGGACCCGCACCAGGTAGTAGCCGCTGATCGCGAGACCGCCGATCACGGTGAGAAGGCCGAAGGCGATGCCGCACATCCACAGCACCTGCCGCCGCCCCGCGAAGGCCCACACCCACTTGGGTCGGGATGCCGCGTCGAGAAATGCCCAGCCCGTGAGCGCGAGCGGAATGGCGAAGACGGTCAGCAGGACCGCCGCGAGCACGACGTCGACGATCATGGCTGCTTCGAGCGGATCAAAAGGGATTCGCGCCGAGGAAGTCGAGCCCGGCGTCGATGAAGTCGAAGCTCTTCGGTGTTGCGAAGTGATCCACGCCGCGAAGCGTCTTGAGGGTGACGTCGGGCAGGGCGGCGACGAGCGGATCCGGGGGCCCGGCGAAGTCCTCGTCGCCCAGGACCACGAGAACGGGGAGGGTCACGGCCGACAGGACGTCACCCGCGATGTCGGGTCGCGGCGTCTGCATCATCGCGACGAGTGACTCGCGGTCGATGTCATCGGCATCGGCCAGGGCATGGAAGTGGCGGGCCTCCGGGTCCTCCGGGTCTTCCTCGCCGCCGACGGCCGCCGCGATCCGGCGACCCCGCTCCTCGTCTCGTTCGAAGAGATTGGTACCCACGCCCGCAACCACCAGTCGGTGGAAACGCTCGGGATGAGCCGCGGCGATCGTCAGCAGGATCCGGGCGCCCAGGCTGAAGCCGATGGCGTCGACCGGTTCATCGGGAAACTGCGACAACACCAGGCCCTCCAGGTCGCGGAACGCGTCGGGATCGTGGGGCTTGGGTGCGGTGCCGTGTCCGGGCAGGTCGATCGGCACCGTCTCGCGGCCGGCGTCGGCCAACAGGTCGAGCCACCCCGTCTCACCCCAGGTCCGTGCGCTCGAGGTGGCGAGCCCGTGGAGGAGGACGATCGGAGGTGCCATGGCGTCGAGACTAGTGGTCGGCACGATCCCGCCCTGTCACGTCGCGCACATCAGGAGGCGTCGACGACCTCCACCAGCCCAAGGCGCGGCGGGGCCGGCGTGAGCGTGACGCGCTCGTCCAGGCGGCGGATGGCCCGGATCTCGGCGGAACGGAAGCTGGCGAGCCGCTCGGCCCAACTGTCCAGTCGCACATGGGTGCTCTCACAGCAGAAGAAGGTCGTCAGCGGCCCTTCCTGGGCGTACGCGTCGGCGGTGACCACGTGCGAGTCGTCGTCGCCGGCGAGGAGGATCTCGAAAGTGCTCATGGTGCCAGCGTAAGGACTGTGGCTTGTGTGGAGCCAGAGGACAACGTGGCCAATGATGTGGATCTCGCGAGCCGATCTGTGGACAAGTCCAAGCCGCCCTGTGGACAGCCGCCGAAACCAAACCGGGGCCACCGGCAATCCACCGAGCAGCCAGAGGAGCACCGCGACGAAGCTGCGATGGTGGCAAGAACTCAATCCACCGAGCAGCCGGAGGAGCACCGCGACGAAGCTGCGATGGTGGCAAGAGACGGGAGCTCGAACCGGGTCCCCGGGTCGAGCGAACCGGGGCCACCGGCAATCCACCGAGCAGCCAGAGGAGCACCGCGACGAAGCTGCGATGGTGGCAAGAACTCAGTGCTGTTCGATCTCGCGGAAGGCGTACTTGGGTCCATGGCGCGGCGGCTTTCCGTTGCCCTTGAGCATCCCTTGGACCCGTCCTCGGTGGCCCGCGAACGGTTCGAGCAACTCCAGCATCTCGTCGTCGTCGGATCGGCGCTTGCCCGCCAGCGCCCAGGCGACGGTGTGGGGCAGGTTGTAGTCGCCGATGATCACCGCGTCGGGGTCGCCGAACGCGATCCGGCCGAGCGAGGCTGCGGTCCAGGGTCCGATGCCGTTCAGCCGCTGCAGATGGCGGTACGCGTCGCCGACGGTCGCATCGACCAGCCGATCGATGCGGTCGGCCTCGCGAGCGGCTCGTTGGACGATCCCGGCGCGACGGCGCTCGACCCCGAGCCGGTGGAAGTCGAAGCTCCCGAGCTCGACGATGCGCTCCGGCGTGGGGGAGAGGCGCAGCGGCTCGGGGCCAGGGGCGGACTCGCCGAACCGGTAGACCAGGCGGCTGTGCGACCGCTTGGCCTCCTTCCCGATGACGAGCTGACCGAAGACGACAGGGACCAGGCGCTCGAACGTGTCGCCGAACCGGCCCATGCGCACGCCACGGCGCTGCCCGGCGAGGCGTTCGACGACCGGATGGGCGGACGGGTCGAAGCTCTCGAGGTCGTCGTCGAGGCCGAGCCAGTCGTGGCAGCGCTCGAGCGCCGCGGCCGCACCCGCGCCCCACGCCCAGAACGTCGCCGCGCGCTGGCCGGTGGGTCGCACCGCCACCGTGGCCGGGCCGTCGGGGGTGTGGCGGGCCTTCCAGTAGGTGTCGCCATGGCGGCGACTGGTCGGATCCGCCGACGACATGCGGAGCGGCGCGAGCGTGCGAACCACGTCGAGGGGCACGTCCCACTCGACGACCCGACGCTCGTCGGCCGACGCTCCGAGGTCACCCATGCCCGGCACGCTAGTTGGCCGGGCGACGCACGAGGCCGTGCCGAGCGGACACGCGCACCTCTCCCAAAACGCACAGAGACCCCGGATTGATCTCTCGGCCGAAGCCGATCGGTCATTCCGGGGCCATCCCGTGCGGTCCAGCGGCTCCACCTGCCCGTCCCGTTCCCCCGAGGGGGCCCGTTCCGGTGGCTTCGCTCCCGCTCCTTCCCGACCCGAAGGCCGTTCCAGTCCCGCCGCTTCCGCCGCCGTTCCCTTCGCCCCGAGAGGCTCCGTTCCCGTCGGTTTCCACGCCGGTCCGTCCGCTCCCCGAAGGGCTCGTCCGGGCGGTGCGCCGTTCACTCCCGGCCCGAAGGCCGCTCGCTCCCGTCGCTCCCGTTCCGCCGCCCGACCCGAAGGTCGTTCGCCGGTCCGGTCGGATCGCACATCGAAACATTCGATCCGTTCGCTGTACCTAGACCAACGGCCGTACGCCCGTTTCCGCCGGCTCAATCCTTCCCGGGCTTCGATGCTGCCACCGCATCCCGCTGGGTAGTGCCGACTTCCGCTTGCGCCGTTGTCGTTGGCTTGGGAGACACATTCGCGAACACGTTTTCCCAGGTCAAGAGGTATTTCCGAATCCCCAGGGTTATCCCCTGCAATTCACGGTAATCCCCAGGAGGATGCCCCGTCACCCACAGGTCATCCACAGGAAACCGGTTGAATCGCCGGCTTCCGGGGGTCAGTGCCAGAGGCCGCGACGGTCGAGGACGTGGCGAAGCGTGCCGGGTCGGTCGGTCATGATCCCGTCGACGCCGAGGTCGAGCAGGCGGTGCATCTCGTCCTCGTCGTCGATCGTCCACACGTGCACGGCGATGTCGCGGCGATGCGCCTCGCGGACGAACCGGTCGGTGACGAGGGAGACGCGGCCGTAGCGCACGGGGACCTGCGCGCAGTGCCCGGCGATGGCCCCGACGGGTACGCCTGTGCTCGCCAGCCGCAACCGGGCGACACCGCGCGGCCCCAGGCCGGTGCATATGCGAGAGCCGAGCGCATCGGTGATCCTGGCGATCCGACGATCCGAGAACGCGCCGACGCAGACCCGGTCCACCGCGTCGTGACGGCGCAGCACCTCGATCAGCGGATCCACGCTGCGGTCGTCCTTCGGATCCACGTTGATACGGACGTCGGGCCACGTCGTCAGCAGGTCCTCGAAGAGGGGGATCGTCCCCGTGCCGTCGATGCGAGCGGCGGCGACCTCTTCCCACGTCAGCTCGGCGATGGCGCCGCTGCGATCGGTCACCCGATCGAGCTCGGGGTCGTGGAACGCCACCAGACGCCCGTCGACGGTGACGTGCACGTCGGTCTCGAGATACCGGTAACCGAGATCGACCGCCGCGCCGAACGCCTCGAGTGAGTTCTCCGGCGCATCGATCGCCCCGCCGCGATGGGCGAACGCGATCGGTCCGGGATGGTCGAGGAACGGTCGAGCAACCACGAGCGGACCATACCGGCGTCGCGACATGTCCCGGGCCCGACCGACGCATTGCGCGACGCATGGCGAACATCTCCACGCCGGTACGGTGCGAGCATGGTCGACCCCACCCTCGGTTTCGTCGAGTTGGTCAACAGTCCGTCTCGACACGTCGACCTGGCCCGGGGTGCGCTGCTCCTGGCCGCACACGCCGACAGCGAGCTCGACGTCGACGAGCAGGTCGGCCGTCTCGACGAGCTCGCGGCGCAGTGCCCGGAACCGACGTTGGACGGCCTCCGACGCATGCTGTTCCAGGACCTCGGATTCTCCGGCGACCGCGACGACTACTACCGACCCGACAACTCGCTCCTCGATCGTGTGCTCGATCGTCGTCAGGGGCTGCCGATCAGCCTCTCGCTGCTGATGATCGACCTGGGCCGGCGGCTCGGTGTGCCGCTCGACGGCGTCGGGATGCCCGGGCACTTCCTCGTGCGCGACCGCGTCCTCCAAGACGTGTTCGTCGACCCGTTCGGCGGGGGCCGCATCCTGACCGTGGGCGACTGCGAGCGCATCTTCCGCAGCCTGGCCGGCGAGGGCGCGCGCTTCGACCCCGCCTTCCTGGAGCCCGTGTCCGACACGTCGATCCTCGCCCGCATGGCCGCGAACCTCGTCAACGCCTACCAGCGCCTCGACGACCGCCGAGGACTGCGGTGGGCGGCTCGCCTGCGCGTGCGTTGCCCAGGGGTCGCGCCAGGGGAGCTGGCGCATCTCGGCGATCTCCTGGCCCACACCGGCGCCTGGGACGAGGCCGCGGACGCGCTGGACGCGGCGGCCGAGGTGGAGGCGGACGAACGCCTCACCCGCAGGGCGCATGTTCACCGATCGCGCCTGAACTGAGCGGCCCCGCTGCGGCGCGTGCCGGGCTCGACCGCGAGGGGTGAACAGGCCGAAACCGTCACTCGCCGGGCGAACAGCGCCCGATAGCGTTGAGGCATGCCACGACGCACCAAGATCATCGCCACGATCGGTCCCGCTTCGGACTCCGAGTCGACGCTTCGCAAGCTCGTCGACGCGGGTATGGACGTGGCGCGACTCGGCCTCGCACACGGCTCGATCGACGAGTCCATCGAGCGGTATCGGCGCATCCGTTCGGTGGCGGCCGAGTCCGGTCGCCGTGTCGGCATCCTGGTCGACCTGCCGGGACCCAAGATCCGGGCTGCGAGCTTCCCCGAGGACGGCTCCACCCTCAGCAAGGGCGACACGATCCGCATCGTTCCCGGCTACGACGGCTCGAGCGCCGACGTGGTCGAGATCGAGTACGACAACGTGCTGAGCGACATCCGTCCCGGCGACCGATTGCCGTTCGGCGACGGCCAGGTCGTCATCGAGGTGGAGTCGATCGACGGTTCCGGCGCGACGGCACAGGTCACCACCGGAGGCCAGTTGAAGGGGCGACCGGGGATGAACATCCCGTCGGAGCGCCTCAGCATGCCGACGCCGACCGAGGAGGACTTCGAGAAGCTCGATGCCTTCGTGGAGCTCGGCGTGGACATGGTCGCTGTGTCGTATGTCCGGTCGGGTCACGACGTCCGTCGCGTCGGCACCGAGCCGCACCCCAGGGGTCCGCTCGTCGTGGCCAAGATCGAGACGCGCTCCGCCGTCGCGAACCTGCCCGGCATCATCGAGGCCTCGTCGGCGATCATGGTGGCCCGAGGCGACCTCGGGAACGAGTGCGACCTGGCCGAGCTGCCCCATCTGCAGAAGCGGA
>JBCCFK010000030.1:0-22297 GCA_039029775.1 Actinomycetota bacterium
CCGTCTTCCCGGTCACGATCACCATCGACCCCGACCTGATCGACGAACCCGACGAACAGTTCCAGCTCGTCATCTCCAACCCCACCAACGCCACCATCGCCGACGACACCGGCATCATCACCATCCAAGACGACGACACGCCTCCGGTGTTGCCGGCGATCTCGGTGCCTGATGTGACCTTCGTCGAAGACGTCGCCGGCGGCCAGGCATTCGTCGAGATCCTCTTGACCCTCGACGCACCCGCGCTGGCCAACACCTTCGTCACCGTCAACGCCGTGCCCACAGCAGTGGACCCGGCGACCATCGACGTCGACTACACCCTCATCGGCGGCCAAGGACACCAACGGTTCGCACCCGAAGGCACCACCGTCTTCCCGGTCACGATCACCATCGACCCCGACCTGATCGACGAACCCGACGAACAGTTCCAGCTCGTCATCTCCAACCCCACCAACGCCACCATCGCCGACGACACCGGCATCATCACCATCCAAGACGACGATCTACCGCCGCCTGACGCGATGGACGACGATGCGTTCGGCCTCCCTGGGTCGACCCGCCTGATCCCGCTGGCCGACCTGCTCAGCAACGACGTGGGAGTCTCGCTCACCTACGCGTCGCACACCGGCGCAAGCCATGGGTCGGTCTCCTGGGACGGAACGATCTTCCGGTACACCCCAGACTTGAGCTTCGTCGGCTTCGACTCCTTCACGTACACCGTGCAGGACGCGAGCGGGCAAACCGACACCGCGACCGTCAACATCACCGACCCTCGCGGGTGCACGATCTTCGGAACCGCGGGCGACGACACCAACGCGACCCTCTCGTCGCCGCCAACCAACGGCGACGACGTGATCTGCCTCTACGCCGGCGACGACAACGTCGATGGCCTCGGTGGCTCCGACACCATCCACGGCGACTGGGGGTCGGACACCCTCCGACCTGGCGACGACATCGACGATGACTGGATCTACGGCTTCACCGTCATCGGCGTCGACGACAGCAGTCGGGACCAGGTCAGCTACTCGAACTCCTCGGCAGCCGTCACCGTCCGGCTCGATCTGCAGGCTGCGCAGGGACGCGGCGCGGACACGCTCCAGGGCATCGAGGACGTCACGGGCTCACCGTTCGACGACCAGCTGTTCGGCGACGCGGTCGCCAACAGGATCGACGGCTTGGCGGGTGACGACCGCATCGAAGGCGGCGACGCGAACGACACACTCATCGGCGGGGACGGTCGAGACTGGATCCGCGGCGACGCCGGCGACGACGCGGTGGCGGGTGGACCGGGGGCGGACATCCTCCGCGGCAACGCGGGCGACGACACGCTGGCCGGCGAAGACGGCGACGACCGGATCCTCGGAGGAGCCGGGCGCGACTTCATCGAAGGCCGCGCCGGCGCCGACCGACTCGAGGGCGGCAACGGCGACGACACGCTCCGCGGTGGATCCGGTGACGATGTGCTCCTGGGCGAAGCCGGCAGCGACCTGATCTTCGGACAAGGTGGCGACGACACGCTGATCGGCGGTCCCGGCAACGACGACCTCCGGGGAGGAAGCAACACCTTCGTGCCGCTTCCCAACGGGAGCCGTTCGCCCTCGAGCGGCGACTGGGTCGTGTACGCAAGCAGCCCCGCTCCCGTTGCGGTCGACCTCGCCTCGGGTAGCGCAACCGGCGGCGACGGCACGGACGTGATCGCGAACGTGGAGAACATCGCTGGGTCATCGTTCAACGACGTCCTCAGCGGCGATCAGAACCCCAACGTCGTCGTGGGTGACGACGGAGCCGACACGCTCCGCGGCCGTGACGGAGCGGACTTGATTCTCGGCGGGAACGGCGCCGACAACGTGTGGGCCGGCGACGGCCGAGACACGGTCGACGGCGAAGCGGGCAACGACGTTCTCCGCGGCGGCGCAGGCCGCGACGCCATCTGGGGTGGTAGCGGCGCCGACCAACTCTTCGGGGGCACGGGCACCGACTCGCTCCGTGGAGAGGCCGGACCGGACTCCCTGTTCGGGGGCCGCGGCGCCGACATCCTCCGTGGCGGCAGTGGTGCCGACACCCTCTACGCCAACAACGCCGCCAACACCAACGACAACGTCACCGACCGGCTGAGCGGCGACGGAGGGACCGACTCATGCACCGGGACGACGACGGGGCCGCCGAATCAGCGGGACCTCTTCCGATCCTGCCCCTGACCACTGGCTCACGAAACGAGAGATGAGAGGAACACCATGAAGAAGTCGATTGCAGCAGTGGCCGTTGGAGCACTCCTGGCCGTGCTCCCGGGGACCTCACCGGCGGCCGCGCAGACGACGCCGACGTGCTTCGGGCAGCCGGCGACGATCGTCGCTCAGCCCGGGCAGGTGACACGGGGGACGAGCGGCCCTGACGTCATCGTGGGGACGAACGGCCCCGACGTGATCCGGGGCCGCGGCGGGGCCGACCTGATCTGTTCCCGCGGTGGAGCCGATGACGTCAAGGGCGGGGGCGGGGCCGACATGATCGACCTCGGCAAGGGCTCGGACACGGCGGAAGGCGGCAAGGGCGGCGACACGATCTATGGACGGTCGGGCCACGACACCATCAGCGGGAACTCCGGCCGGGACACGATCTACGGCAACAAGGGCAACGACGAGATCTCGGGCGGCAAGAGCGGCGACACCCTCTACGGCGGGTCCAAGCGCGATGTCATCCGCGGCAACAGCGGGAAGGACGACTGCTACGGCGGGAGCGCGCTCGACACGCTCTTCAGCTGCAACGAGGGCACGGACGCGATCGACGTCGACGATGCGTTCGTCACCCAGGACGACCTCGATCCGTCCGAATGGGCCGTGCCGGTCAACCGAACACCGGTCACCGACGCCGCCCTGCTCCGGGTCTGTGGGACGGACCTCGAGAACGACATCGGCGTCCCCGATCTCGGTGAGGCGCAGCAACTGCTCGGCTTCGAGGGCAGCGCGCCAGCGGGCACCGTGCAGCAGTCGGTCCGACTGCAGACCGAGCGCACGGCACGGGAGGTCACCGACAGGACGAACGCAGCCGTCCGGGACTGCACCTGGGTGGTCCGAGACGACGTCAACGACGTGACGAACACGTTCACGATGCTGGACGCCCCGATGCTGACCACGCGTGGCGAGAGCTTCTCGGTCTACGTGGCCGAGCAGGAGGTCGACTTCGACGACCCGGCGACCACCGACTTCACGGCTGTGGTCGTCGTGAACCAGATCCAGTGCGGTCCGGTCATCTCCCGACTGGCCTTCCAGTGGCTGGACACGCCGAGCGTCTCGACGCTGAACGACCTGGCCGCTGCGGCGGAGGCCAAGCTCTCGGCAGCGCTCCAGGGCACGGGCCACAGCTGCGGCTGACCCCTCTGCGGCGGCGTAGGCTGCGGCCATGACGGACGACGACCTCATGGCCGCAGCCATCGCAGAGGCAAGGGCGGCCCTCGACCACGGCGACGTGCCGATCGGCGCGCTGGTGGTCGTGAACGGCGAGGTGATCGCGAGTCGCCACAACGAGCGCGAGCTGCAGGGCGATCCCACCGCCCACGCGGAGATCCTGGCCCTCCGCGATGCAGCCGCCCACGTCGGCTCATCCCGCCTCGACGGCGCCACCTTGGTGTCGACGCTCGAGCCCTGCCCCATGTGCGCCGGCGCCGCGTGGCTCGCACGCGTGGACCGGGTCGTGTTCGGCGCAGACGACATGAAGGCCGGCGCGCTCGGCAGCCTCTACAACATCGGCGCGGACCCACGCCTGAACCACGAGTTCGAGGTGACCCCGCGGGTGCGTATGGACGAGTGTGCCGAGCTCCTCACCGCGTTCTTCCGCGACAAGCGCGGCGATCACCAGCCGGGAGAGGCTTCGTTCCGCTCCGGGTAGGCGTCGTCGCCGGGCGGCAGCGCTGACATCAGCCCGCGATTGATCAGGCCGCCGTCGCAGTAGAGAACCTGGCCCGTGATGTAGCGGCTGGCCGGGCTGGCCATGAACACCACGGCGTTGGCGATGTCGTCGACGTGGCCCGGGAACGGCAGTGGATACTCGACGAACGTGTCGCCGACGCCTTCCTCGTAGGTGTTCTCGTAGGCGCCGGTCCGGAACTGACCGGGGGCGACGCAGTTGAGCCGAACCTTGGGACCCCACTCGTAGGACAGGGTCCGGGTCATCTCGATGACCGCAGCTCGGGCCGAGGCGGAGTGTCCGATGCCCGGGATGCCTCGCCCCGTGGTGGCGACGATCTGGCAGATGACCCCGCCGTTGCGGGTGAGCATCTGCTCGCCGAACGCCTGGGTCATGTTCCAGGTGCCGTTCAGGTTCAGATCGACGACGGTGCGCCAGCCGTTCGGGCTGTAGTCCCGCATCTTCTGGGGAAACTGGCCGCCGGCGTTGTTGACCAGCAGCGTCGTGTCCCGGTGGCGGTCGGCCAGCGCGGTCACGGTCTCCAGGTCGCGGATGTCGACGAGATCGGTCTCGACGTCCTTCCTGGTCGCCTTCTTGATCTCCTTCGCCGTGTCCGCGAGAACGTCCTCGCGTCGGGCGGCGATCACCACATCGGCTCCCGCGCGCGCCAAGCCGGTGGCGATGGCTTTGCCCAGTCCGGTCCCACCGCCGGTCACGAGCGCCTTGCGCCCCTTCAGCAGGTCCTTCGCGAACGGTGCGACGTCATCGGCCATGCCGCGGACGCTACCCGAGCTGGTCCCGATCGTCCGCTCAGGCGAGTTGCTCGCGGGCCAGCACCACGAGCTTCGCCCGGTCGGTCACGCCGAGCTTCGTGCGGATGTGGCTGAGGTGTGAATCGACCGTCCGTTTGGAGATGTACATCCGGTCGGCGATCTCGCCGTTGTCGAGGCCGGCGCCCACGAACTGCAGGAGCTCGCGCTCGCGCGCCGTGAGGTCGAGGAGCTCACGGGACGGCACAGGCGTGGAGGCGGCGCCCGTGTCGGCCTCGTCGACCTCGTCGCCCGGCCCGAGGACTCGCATCGCCTGCAGAACGCGTTCCACCTCGGTGCCGTCGGCGTCGGCCAGCCTTCCGATGGCGGCGGCCTCGGGCTCGCAACCGGCCTTCTCGGCGACCAGCACGAGCTGATCGAGGGCGGAGCGACGCGCCCGCTCCAACCCGAGTCGCGTGAGGATGATCGCCCGATCGATCCGACAGCGCCACGCCATCGAACGCGCACCCACGCTGTCGGCGGCGCGGCCGAGCGACTCCAGGGTCATGATGACGCCGCGGGCGTCACCGGCGCGCCGGAACGACTCGGTCGCGTCGTCCAGCGCACGAAGGCCCTCGACCACCTGGCCGTCACCGAGGAGCAGGTTGCCCAGGTTGTGCTGTGCCGCGCCGAGGCCCGCGTCGTCTCGAGTCGCCCGGAACTCGTCGATCGCCTCGTCGGCCAGCTCGACGCTGCGTCGGTGATCGCGCCTGCGTTCGGCGACGATGCTCATGTTGACGAGGACGAGGCCGGCGCCCCGTCGATCGCCGATCTCCCGGTAGAGCTGGATGGCGCCGTCCAGGAATCGGGAGGCTCGAAGCAGATCGCCCCGGTCCTGGGCGAGGTTGCCGAGGTTGGCGAGGACACTCGCCGCGTCACGCCGATGCCGGCCCAACCGGAACAGAGATAGCGCCTCGAGGAAGTGGTCCTCGGCGGCTTCGTCGCCATCGGATCGAGCGATCAGCCCGAGGCTCACGTGCGCGTGGCCGGCGCCCCGCTTGTCGCCGAGTGCGGCGAACGCATCGAGCGCCTCCCGTGCCGGGCCGACAGCGTCGTCGGCTCCGGCGAGATGACGTGCGGTCGCGAGGCCGTTGCGGGCCCAGGCGAGGGTGGCCTCGTCGTCAGCCCCGCTCAGGGTCTAGACAGCCTTGCGATGAAGCGCGAGGGCGTCCACCGCGTCGCCGACGGCGATCGCGAGGCTGCCGGCGCCCGAGTACGCGCGACCGAGCGTGGCGGCGTCCGACGTCCCGAGCTCCACGGCGCGCCCGAGCGCCGCTCGACCGTCGCCGACCCGCCCGGCCATCTCGTACCACGGCCACAACGCGGCGCCGATCCGACACGCGAGCTCCCCGTCGCCCTCGTCGAGGGCCCACTCGAATCCGGCCAGGACCTCCCGACCGACCTGGCCCATCGTCTGAGCGAGGCCGTCTTCCTGGTCGGTGGCGACGGCGTCCGACAGCGCCTCGGCACACCACTCGGTGAGTCGCCGCTGCCAGGCATGGGGCTCGACGAGCTGCTGCCGGCAGTACGAGCGCACCATCCCGAGCATCCCGTACGTGCCGTCGTCGCGACGGAGCTCGACGAGGCTCTGTCCGATGAGCGCCCCCAGGAGTCGCACCACATCCTCGCGGCGCACCACGCCGTCGTCATCGGCGAAGGCCCCCTCGATCGTGGCGAGGGGCATGGGACCCGCCGACACGCTCATCCGGAGCAGGAGCTCCAGCGCGTCGTCGTCGATGAGGTCCTCGCTCCACTGCAGGAGCTGATCGATCGTCCGGTGGCGCTCGGGGACCGTGGGGTCGTGCGCCACGAGCCCCGCCTGATGGCGCTCGAGGCGCCGCGCCAGCTCGGCCGGAGTGATGTGGACCACCTGCGCCGCGGCCAGCTCGATCGCGAGCGGCAGGCCGTCGACCAGGCGACAGATCCGGTCGATGTCGTCCATCGTGTCGGCGTCGTCGATGGCCACCCCCGCATCGCTCGACCGCTCGAGGAAGAGGTCTCGCGCCGGTCCGCCGGCGTCGTCGACCGGCAGCGTCTGCAGCTGGACGACCGACTCGCCGCGGAGGTGCAGGGGGCCGCGGCTGGTCACGAGCACGCGCGTCGACGGACAGGCTCCCAGGACGGCGTCCACGAGCAGCGCGACATCCTCGACCACGTGCTCACAGTTGTCGATCACCATCAGCACCTCGCTCCTTCCGAGCGAGCGGACCACGGCCTGCTGGGGGTCGTCGTCGACCGGCGGATGGGCCACGGCCGGACTGGCGGCGAGCTGGTCGCGAACGACTGCCGAGGTGCGGCCGGCCTCGGCCGCCGCGAGTTCGATGAACACGACGCCGTCGCCGAAGCGGTCGGCCACCTCGGCGGCGGCCTGGATCGACAATCGGGACTTCCCGACGCCGCCCGGACCGACGACCGACACCAGCCGTTGTTCGTCGAGAAGTGCGCTGATCGTGCGCAGCTCCTGGGTCCGGCCGACGAACGAGGAGGCGCTCGTGGGGAAGACGCCGCCGGGGTCGGCGAGCGCCCGGAGGGGTACGGCCTCGTGGTCCAGCCCGGGCGCCAGGACCTGGAACAGCTCCACGGGCTCACCCAGGTCCTTGAGCCGCGTGAGGCCTCGGGAACGCAACTCGATCTCGTCTGTCGGGTCGAGCAGGGCCGCTGTGGCGGCCGACACGATGATCTGGCCGCCGTGACCCACGTCGCCGACTCGGGCCGCCCGGTTGACGACCGGCCCGAAGTAGTCCCGCCCGGTCGGGTGGACCGCACCGGTGTGCAGACCCATGCGCACACGGAGCGGCGGCAGCGGATCCCAGGTGCGGTCCGAGAGTGCTCGCTGGGTGACCACTGCGGCCCGTACGGCGGAGTCGGCGTCCGCGAACGCTGCCATGAACCCGTCGCCCGTGTGCTTGACGACGACGCCTCCCTCGGCCTCGATCGCCCGCCGGTGAATGTCGTCGTGGACGCCGACCGCCCGACGCATCTCCTCGCCGTACTCCTGCCACCGGCGCGTCGAACCCTCGATGTCGGTGAACAGCAGGGTCACCGTGCCGCGCGGCAATCCCTCCGTCCGCTCAGCCGCCTCCCACTCGGTCATGCCATCCACTCCGTAGCACAGGTGCGTACCTCGGGGTTCAGGGCGTCAGGTCCAGCGCCTCGGTGATGCGGGTGTAGGGGATCTCGGCCACGTCGTTGAGCTCGGCGACGACTTCCGGGCTCGTGCTGTCGAACAGACACATGCAATGCGACTCGCCGGGAACGAACGTGCTTCGGATGTAGCTGATGTCCTTGCCCGAGCTCCTGAACTCCTGCGCCGTCGAAATCGCCCGCTGCTGAGCCGCAGCCAGATCGTCCATGCTGATGCCCGGGAGATCCCGGTCGACCATGTAGACAGCCATGTCATTGCCTCCTGTTGCTGTGCAGGCCGTGTGCCTGATGGATCCGACACTACGAGCGGCTCGACATCCCGACATCGGTGTGCACGCGTAATCACCCCCTACGCGCGCGTAGCCCGACCGCACGCGACAGCGCCGGCCCCGTGGGACCGGCGCTGTTCGTGGCGGAAGGTATGGGATTCGAACCCATGGTGATGCGAAGCACCACAACGGCTTTCGAGGCCGCCCCATTCGTCCGCTCTGGCAACCTTCCGCCAGACAGGGTAGCGGGGCTGTCCAGGAGAACCGAAGCGGCTGCGGCGCGCCGCGGTCAGATCGAGCTCGGCTCTCGGGGTCGGGGAAACGCGCGAATGGCCTGGGACCGAGAGACCCACGCCATCGGGCCTGGTCGCCTCACGAGCCGGGGTGCGCCGTCGATCGAGGACCATGCGGACGTGGACTCGTGGGGCGGTACTGGCGGCAACGGCGATGGTGGCGACGGTGATCGTCCCCTCGGCGGCGAGCGGAGCACCGACGACCTGCTTCGGCGAGCCGGTCACGATCACCGCGCAGCCCGGCCAGGTCACCAACGGCACCTCGAGCCCCGACGTCATCCTCGGCACCTCGGGTCCCGACGTGATCAACGGGCGCGGCGGCGCCGACCTGATCTGTTCCCGGGGCGGCGCCGACGTCGTGAACGGTGGCAAGGGCTCGGACCGGATCGACCTCGGCAAGGGCGACGACGTGGCGACCGGAGGCACCGGTCACGACACGATCCGCGGCAAGTCGGGCGACGACACGATCGAGGGCAACCGCGGGCGTGACCGCCTCATCGGCGGCCCTGGCCGCGACGACCTCAGCGGCGGGCTGCATGCGGATCACATCAGCGGCAGCTCCGGTCGCGATGTGCTCGACGGCGGCAAGGGCCCCGATCGCCTGCACGGTGGATCGGCCCACGACGTGTGCCGCGGCGGGTCGAGCAACGACACGGGCCACAAGTGCGAGACGGTGGCATCGCTCACCGAGCGCCTCGACGACGACTTCGCGGGCGACGGCGACCTGATCGGCTACACGACGAACAACGCCGACGCGCTCCCCTACGTCGAGCGCCGAGAGGGCCGCTACCGGGCGGCGCTCGTCGACAACACCGACAACGTGACGCTGCACTACCACCAGGACCAGGGGCGCCTCGACGCCAAGATGGTCGAGTTCCCGTTCGACGTCGTGGTCCGCAACATCGGGATCGGCACCCACGACATCTCCCAGATCGCCCCCACGCCGAACGGCTCGCCCTACGTGTTCGCCGGCGTCCAGGTGCACGTGCCTGATCTCGACGATCCGAACTCGAGTCATGTGGTGGTCGGGCACCGGGGCGGCACGCACTACACGATCGAGGGCAAGAACACGCGGGACGGACACTCGAGCGTGAACGACATCGGGGCCAACACCGCCCCCGACGGCCGCGCCGACATCCGGATCGTCGGCAACTCGGACCGGACCCTGACCGTCTACTGGCAGACCCCCAACCCCTCGCCGGGCGTGCAGGCCGACTCGTGGACGCTCTACAACGGCACCGGCACGTTGCCAGGGCAGGCCCCGGCGTACCCCAAGGCGGTCTACATCGGGCTGATCACCTATGCCTTCGGTTCGAACGGCGTCCCCTTCGTCGGCACGGCCGACGCGATCGAGGACTACTCCCAGGCCTGCCCCTGCTAGCCGGTCAGCCGGCGGCCGGCGGACCGAGGACCCGACCGATCGCATCGGTGACCACCGCCCAGGACGGGTGGCTCGGGTCGATCACGCTGAAGTGGTCCGCATCGGGCACCACGACCTGCGCCGCCTCGAACTCGGGAGCGCCGCCCGTCCACCGCGGGAGCACGATGGAGTCCTCGGCCGCCAGCACGATGAGGATCTCGCCGGAGACGCCGGGATCCGGGGTCGCCGCCGCGTAGCGTTCGGGGACATCTGCGGGGGCCCCACCGAGAAGAGCGTCGACCGCGCCGCCTCCGGCCCGCTCGATCGAGGCGGTCGCCAGGTCGACGACCGGTGCCTGACCGACGGCCAGGGCGGGCACCACCACCGGGTCGGACCAAGTCTCACCGGACGGGATCGCCTCGCGACCGGCCGCCCAGAGCGCCAAGTGGCCGCCCGCTGAGTGGCCGACGAAGGCGACCCGTTCGAGATCGAGCGCGGTCGATTCGGCCAGGACCGCCAGGTGGTCGACGGCCACCGCGACGTCGTCGAAGGTGGTCGGCCACCCGCCACCGTCCATTCCCACACGGCGGTACTCGATGTTCCAGACGGCGTACCCGCTCGAGGCCAGGTCGAGGGCGAGGGGATCCATGAGCTGCCGGCCGAACCGGTCCGACCAGAAGCCGCCGTGAACCAGCACCACGACCGGAAGCGGCTCGACGGCCGAGGGCAGCCAGAGCTCCCCGAACTGAGAAGCCTCCTAGCCGTAGCGCTCCTGGCGGATCTCGATCTCCGCGGCTGCGACGGCGGCGGTGGGTGATGCTGTCACGGCGGTGCCGGTCTCCACGGCGGCGCCATCGGGGGACGGTGCGGGCCCGCCCGGCCCGGACGACGCCGCGCACCCCGAGGCGATCAGTGCGCAGGCGATTGCCGTCCCCAGCATGCGCCGGACCAATACGTTGGACACGCCGACATCGTCGCAGAATCGGGGCCCGTCGACGGCCTCAGCGGCGGCCCGCAGCGACCGATAGGACGTCAGGCACCGGCGGCATCTCGATTTCCCTTGTGTTCCGGGATGCGGTACTGTTCCGCAATGCAGCACAGCGGGACCGGATACACTCCGGGCCCGCACACTCGCGCACGAAGGATTCCGCATGGCTGACGACGAGCTCGACGAAGAAGAGATCGACCTCAACGCTCTCGACGACGAGGACCTCACCGCGCAGATGCACGACGACCTCTACGACGGTCTCGCCGACGAGATCGCCGAGGGCACCAACATCCTGCTCGGTCGGGGCTGGGGCGCCGACAAGGTCCTCAACGACGCACTCGTCGAGGGGATGCGCATCGTCGGCATCGACTTCCGCGACGGCATCCTCTTCGTCCCCGAGGTGCTCCTCGCCGCCAACGCCATGAAGGCCGGCATGGCCATCCTCCGACCACTGCTCGCAGAGACGGGCGCCGAGCCGATCGGCAAGGTCGTCATCGGCACGGTGAAGGGCGACATCCACGACATCGGGAAGAACCTCGTCGGCATGATGCTCGAGGGGGCCGGCTTCGAGGTCGTCGACCTCGGCATCAACACCGACGTCGACGAGTTCCTCGCCGCGCTGGACGAGCACGCCCCCGACATCCTCGGCATGTCTGCGCTCCTGACCACGACCATGCCCTACATGAAGGTCGTCATCGACACGCTCGTCGAGAAGGGTCGACGCGACGACTTCATCGTGCTCGTCGGCGGTGCGCCCCTGAACGAGGAGTTCGGCGAGGCCATCGGCGCCGACGCCTACTGCCGGGACGCCGCGATCGCAGCCGAGACCGCCACCACGCTCGTCACCGAGCGCCGCAACGCGGCCGCGTGATGTCCGAGCCCGTGGCGACCGACGCGGTGCCGCGGGTGCTGATCCTGGCTTGTGGCGCGCTCGCCCGGGAGCTGTTGGACGTCGCGCGACTCCACCATCTCGACGGCGTCACGGTCGACTGCCTGCCGGCGTCGTTGCACAACACGCCGACGCTGATCCCCGACGCCGTGCGGGCACGGCTCGACGCCGTCCGCGACGACTACGACCGCATCCTGTTGGGCTACGCGGACTGCGGGACCGGCGGAATCCTCGACGACCTCTGCGGCCAGGAGGGCATCGAGCGATTGCCGGGCGCCCACTGCTACCAGTTCTTCGCCGGGCGCGACCGCTTCGACGCCATCCACGACGACGACCCGACCGCGTTCTACCTCACCGACTACCTCGCCAAACACTTCAGGCGGCTGATCATGGGCACCCTCGGCATCGAGGCGCACCCCGAGCTGCGGGACATGTACTTCGGCAACTACACGAAGGTCGTGTACCTCGCCCAGACGGACGACCCGGCGATCGAGGCCAAGGCCCGTCAGGCTGCCGACCTGCTCGGGCTGGCCTACGAGCGCATCGACACCGGCTACGGCGAGCTCGAATCCTCGGTCATCCGATTCATCGAGCGGACCCCCACCCGAATCCAGGAGGAGACCCTGACGTGAGCCGACGCCGACGCGGTGGCGGGCCAGAGCTCGTCACCATCTACTGGCGCGACATCCCCGCGCAGGTGAACGCCTCCTCCGAGGCGGGCAAGCACCAGGCGATGTTGAGCCCCCGGTTCCAGCACGCCATCGACCGCGCCGCCGGCGTGGCCGGACTGACCGACACCGACAGCTACGTGCAGCAATGGCGTCGCGTGGCCCAACCCCTCGCAGGCGACCCCAGCACCGCCGCGGACGACGAGGTCGCCCGCCTCGAGGCGATCTACGACCGAGATCGACTGGAAGAGCTCGTCGCGACCGGCGGCGACGACACCACCGACACCGAGACCCCACCCGACGAAGCCCCGCAGCACGAGGCCCTACCCATCAAGGACAGCCCATGACCGACACCGTGATCAGCTCCGCCACCAAAGAGGTGGTGATCGGGTTCGATCGCCCGTTCGTGATGATCGGCGAGCGCATCAACCCGACGGGACGCAAGCTGCTGGCCGAGGAGATGAAGAACGGCGACTTCAGCCGCGTCGAGGCCGACGCCATCGCGCAGGTGGCCGCAGGCGCCCAGATGCTCGACGTCAACGCCGGCATCCCGCTGGCCGACGAGCCGGCACTCCTCGCTCAGGCGATCAAGCTCGTCCAGTCGATCACCGACGTGCCGCTCGCGATCGACTCCTCGATCATCGAAGCGCTCGAGGCCGGCATCGAGGTGTACCAGGGGAAGCCGCTCATCAACTCGGTGACCGGCGAGGAGGAGGTCATGGAGCGGGTCCTGCCGCTCGTGGCCAAGTCCGGCGCCGCGGTGGTCGCCATCTCCAACGACGAGACCGGCATCTCCGAGGATCCCGACGTCCGCTTCGCGGTGGCCAAGAAGATCGTCGAAGCCGCCGCCGACCACGGGATCGACCGCTCGGACGTCGTCGTCGATCCCCTCGTGATGCCGATCGGCGCCATGGGTACGGCCGGCCAGCAGGTCTTCGCGCTCGTTCGTCGCCTCCGTGAGGAGCTGGGCGTGAACACCACGTGCGGCGCGTCGAACGTCAGCTTCGGGCTGCCGAACCGACACAACATCACCGGCACGTTCCTGTCGATGGCGATCGCCTCCGGCATGACGTCCGCGATCATGAACCCACTCCACGGCGAGGTGAAGACGGCGATCATGGCCGCCGACGTCCTCGCGGGCAACGACGAGAACTGCGCCGCCTGGATCCAGGAATTCCGGGACCCGGGCGAGGCAGGAGCCGGAGCCGGCGGCGGCCGGCGCCGCGGTGGACGCCGCCGCCGTCCCACCGAGTAGTCGGGCACCCTCGTTGAGCGATCCGGCCGAGCATCGCGTGGTCTTCACCCCCTCGGGGTTGCAGGGCACCGTCCCGGAGGGGACCACGGTGCTCGAGGCCGCGCGCGAGCTCGGGGTGGACCTCGACACGGTCTGCGGCGGCCGCGGCATCTGCGGCCGGTGCCAGATCGAGCCCAGCGTCTGATCGTTCGCGAAGTGGGCGATCGACGTCGAGGCCGACCACCTGAGCGAATGGGGCCCACTCGAGGAGAACTACAAGGGCAAGCGCAGGATCGTCGAAGGCCGGCGGCTGGGCTGCTCCGCACAGATCTGCGGCGACGTCGTCATCGACGTACCGCCCGACAGCCAGATCCACAAGCAGGTGATCCGCAAGTCGGTCGACGTCGGCGACCTGACGCTCGACCCGATCCACCGTCTCGCCTACGACGCCGACGCCGACGTCACCGAGGTGCTGCGGGGCGACGACATCGTCGTGTCATGGCCCGGGTACGTCGACCGGATCGTCGGCATCGCGGTCGACGTCGGATCGACCACCATCGCCGGACATCTCATGGACCTCGGCTCGGGCGAGGTCCTCGCGTCCGCGGGGCGCATGAATCCCCAGATCCGATTCGGCGAGGATCTGATGAGCCGGGTCTCCTACGTGATGATGAACCCGGGGGGCGACACGGAACTGACCACGGCGGTCCGCACGGCGCTGGACGAGCTGAGCCGCGAGCTGCTGGACCAGGCCGACATCGACGCCGACCACGTGCTGGACATGACGCTCGTCGGCAACCCGGTGATGCACCACCTGTTCCTGGGCTACGACCCGACACCGCTGGGACAAGCACCGTTCCCACTCTTCACCGAGGACGCGGTGCACACGACGGCCGCGGACCTCGACCTCGCGCTGCCGAACGCATCGGTGTACGTGGCCCCCTGCATCGCCGGCCACGTCGGCGCCGACACCGCAGCCGCCATCCTCAACGAGGGCCCGCACCGCAGCGACGCGATCCAGCTCCTGGTCGACGTCGGTACGAACGCCGAGATCGTCCTGGGCAACGACGAGCGACTCTTCGCCGCGTCCAGTCCCACCGGCCCTGCATTCGAGGGTGCGCAGATCTCGAGCGGCCAGCGCGCCACGGCCGGCGCCATCGAACGCGTCCGCGTCGACCGCGAGACGCTCGAACCGAGCGTCAAGGTCATCGGCTCGGACCTCTGGTCGACCGACGAGGGCTTCGACGCCGCCACGGCCAAGACCGGTGTGCCGGGCATCTGCGGGTCGGGGATCATCGAGGCCATCAGCGAGCTGGTCTCGGCCGGCATCATCGATCGGCAAGGGGTGATCCGGGGTGATCTCGCCGACCGGACCGACCGCATCGTCGCCGACGAGCGGACCTTCTCCTACGTGCTCCACGGCGACATCCACGTCACCCAGGCCGACGTTCGCGCCATCCAGCTGGCCAAGGCCGCCCTGCGGGCAGGCATCGAGTTGCTGCTCGAGCACGCCGAGTTGGAGACGGTCGACGAGATCCGTCTGGCGGGCGCCTTCGGCGCGCACATCGACCCGGCCCATGCGATGGTCGTCGGGCTGATCCCTGACGCACCCATCGACGCCGTCCGAGCCGTCGGCAACAGCGCCGGAAGCGGCGCCGCCCGCGTCCTGCTGTCCCAGGCACAGCGTGACGAGGTGGAACGGGTCGTCGGAGAGGTCACGAAGATCGAAACGGCCACCGAGGCGAGATTCCAGGAGCTGTTCGTGACAGCACTGGCCTTCCCGCACTCGACAGCGCCATCGACAACCACAGGAGAGACCGGGGGGAGACGCCGTCGACGCGCCCGGTCGACGAGCACCTGACCACAGGTGTGAGGGGAGAGGCAATCAGATGAGGGAGCGCAGCGAACGTGGCCGCCCGGCCCGTTGCGTGAGCAACACGAGGGCAGGACGATGAGTGAGCGCAGCGAACGTGGCCGCCCGGCCCGTTGCGTGAGCAACGCGAGGGCACAACGATGAGTGAGCGACGAGGTCGCCGCGGCGGAGGTCGGGCCGGGCGCCAGGCCGCGCGCGCGAGCACCAACACGATCTCCACGCCGTATCTGGAGCGCAAGCTCCCTCCCGTCGACATGCTCGACGAAGAGGGCTATGCGCAGATCGAGGAGAACGCCGAGATCATCCTGAGCGAGGTCGGCATCGCCTTCCAGGACTTCCCCGAAGCCCTGGAGCTGCTTCGAAACGCCGGCGCCGAAGTCGAAGGCGAACTCGTGCGCTTCCCGCGGGGCATGTGCCGCGAGCTGGTGAAGACCGCGCCGCAGGCCTACGTCCAGCACGCGCGAAACCCCGAGCGCAACGTCAAGATCGGCGAGAACACCACGGTGTTCGCTCCGAACTACGGCTCGCCGTTCGCCATGGATCTCGACAAGGGCCGCCGGTACGCAAGCCTCGAGGACTTCGAGAACATCGTGAAGCTCACGTACATGCTGCCGTCGTTGCACCACTCGGGCGGGACCGTCTGCGAGCCCGTCGATGTGCCGGTCAACAAGCGGCATCTCGACATGATCTACGCCCACATCCGGTACACCGACAAGCCGTTCATGGGGTCGGTCACCGCCGCCGAACGGGCCACCGACTCGATCGAGATGGCCCGCATCGCGTTCGGCGGCGACCTCGAGGACCGCACGGTCATGACGTCCCTTATCAACGCGGCGTCGCCGATGCGTTGGGACGCCACGATGCTCGGCGCCGCCACCGAGTACGCGCGCGCCAACCAGGCCTGCATCATCTCGCCGTTCATCCTCGCGGGCGCGATGTCGCCGGTGACGGTGGCGGGCCTCGCCGCACAGTCGCTGGCCGAAGCCCTCTCGGGTATGGCCTACATCCAGCTGGTGCGTCCGGGAGCGCCGGTCATCTTCGGCACGTTCGCGTCCTCGATGTCGATGGCCACGGGCGCCCCGACCTTCGGCACCCCGGAGGCCGGCCAGGCGATCCACGTGATGGCGGGCCTCGCCCGCCGCCTGAACCTGCCGTTCCGATCGGGCGGCATGTTCACCTCGTCGAAGTACCCGGACGCACAGGCCGCATACGAGTCCGCGTCGACGTTGCTCCCCACGGTCAACGCCGGCGTCAACTTCGTCCTCCACGCCGCGGGTTGGCAGGAGGGCGGGCTCGCCATCGGCTACGAGAAGCTGATCCTGGACGCGGATCAGCTCGGGATGATGGAGATCTACGCCAGGGGCATCGACATGTCCGAGAACGGACAGGCCATGGACGCCTTCCGGACCAACACCCACGGCGACCACTACCTCGGCAACGCCCACACGCTGGCAAACTTCGAGACGGCCTTCTACCGCTCGGCGATCGCCGACAACAACAGCTTCGAACAGTGGGAGGAGGAGGGCAGCCTCAGCGCCGCGCAGCGCGCCAACGCCCGCTGGAAGTCGCTTCTCGCCGAGTACGAGGCGCCGGCCCTCGACGAGGCGATCGACGAGGAGCTCAAGGAGTACGTCGCCAAGCGCAAGGACTCCATGCCCGACGCGGCCTACTGACTCCTCCCGCATCGCAACGCTTGTTGCGCTGCGGACCCTCCCCTTCCCCCGCAGCCACTCCGACCTCCCGCATCGCAACGCTTGTTGCGCTGCGGACCATCCCCTTCCCCCCGCGCAGCCACCCCGACCTCCTGCATCGCAACGCTCCACACGGCCTGCGCGACCGAAACGGGCCATCGCCCGGCACGTACCCTGGGTCGATGGCGTGGCATCGGCGGACCTGGCTCGTCGCAGTGGTCGGAGCGGTCGCGCTCGTCGTGCCGCCGGCGGGAGCCCAGGAGCTGGGCACGGCGACGCAGCTCACCGACGACTTCGACGAGCCGGACCTGTACGACTGGGAGGTCTCGCCCGACGGCGAGTGGGTCGTGGCCCTCCTGGAGGACATGCCCGACGAGAACCCTCCCGGCCTCTACGCGATCCCCACCGGCGGCGGCGCCGCCATCGAGCTCGCACCCGCTCCGGTCGCACAGTTCAGGATCAGCGCCGACAGCTCCGTCGTCGCCTTTGCGGTCGAACTCCCTTCGGATGAGTTCGAGATCGCCACGGTGCCCATCACCGGCGGGACGCCGACGGTCGCCGCCACCACGTCCGACCGCACGGAGATCCACGCGCTGCAGATCTCGGGGGACGGCGGCCTCGCGTTCTTCCCTGTCGCCAACCCGACCTTGACGAAGGAGGCATTGTTCGCCGTCCGGACCGACGGAGGAGCGGAGCCGGTGCAGATCAGCCGCACCGGACGAGACGTCGAGCGCTTCCAGCTCGTCGAGTCGCAGCAGCGAGTGGTCTACGAGACCGCGCGTTGCACGATCTACTCGGTCCCGTTCGGTGGTGGTCCGTCGGTGCGTCTGTCGAAGGGACAGTCGGTCGCTCGCTGCGACGCCACCCCCACCCCCGATGGCAGTCGGGTGGTGTTCACGGCCCGCAAGAGCCGCGACGACGACAAGGTCCGTGTGTTCTCCACGCCCACCACCGGTGGTACTCCCAGAAGACTGAACTCGGCCATCGTCGACGGTGGACACGTCCTGCAGTTCGGCATCAGCGCAGACAGCAGCCGGGTCGTCTACCGCGCAGATGCCGAGGCAGCCGGCCGCCACGAGCTGTTCTCCGTGCCGATCGATCGGAGCTCGCGGGCCGTCAAGCTCCACCCGGACCCACCGAGGTGGGCCGATGTCCGATCGAACTTCGCCATCTCGCCCGACTCCACCATGGTCGTCTACCGCCAGGATGGCGAGACGAACGGCGACGCCGAGCTCTATGCAGTGCCCATCGCCGGCGGCACGCGCACCAAGTTGAGTCCGAGCCCTGTCGAGAAGGGTGATGCCCGACAGCTGCTGGTGACGGCGGACTCGACGACGGTCGTCTACCGAGGCGACATGCTGGTGGACCGCCAGTACGAACTGTTCGCCGTCGGACTCGACGGCACGAATCACCGTCGCCTCAACCCACCCCTCAGGCGCACCGGTGACGTACGGCCCGAGTTCACCGCCAACGCCGACGGCTCCTCGGTCACCTACAGGGCGGACTGGTCGTCGAGCGGCGACGACCACTTCGTGGTCGACGTGGGCACCGATGTCGCGCGGCGAGTCAGCGGCGACGGGCTGGGGATCGACCTCAACGGGGTCGCGGTGCTCGGGACCGCGTCGTTCGCGTTCAGTGGGTCGATTCACGGCCAGGACGGGTCCCACCTCTTCCTGGTGGCGCCGGCAACCTGACGGTCGCCTTTCTCGGTCCTGGAGCCGGCACTACGCTGGCGGCACCCAATCTGGCGGGAGGGACAACCGATGAAGACCCAGTGGATGCGGCTGCTGGCGTGCTTGAGCGCGCTCGCGTTGGTCGCCGCGGCATGCGGCTCGGGCGATGACGACACCGTCGCCCAGGAGCCGACCGCAACGACGGCACCGGACCCGGAGCCCGAGCCGGAACCAGAGCCCGAGCCCGAGCCCGAACCAGAACCCGAACCGGAGCCCGAACCAGAACCGGAGCCCGAGCCCGAGCCCGAACCGGAGCCCGAACCCGAGGACGAGTTCGAGCCGCCGTCGTCGATCATGCTCGACGACCCCGCGCTCTCCATGGAGCCGCCCGACGTCGCCTCCCGGGCCGAGCTCTTCTTCAGCATGCGAGCGGAGTTCGCAGACGGCACGGTCCAGGAGGCGACCATCCGAGGCGATGGCGGCAAGCTGCTGCCCGACACCGACTCGATGGTCATCGCCGTCGAGGGTCCGACGACGATCCCGGGTGGTTGTCTGGACATCGCCACCCTCTCGCCGGGCTACACCAGCGCGTACTTCACCTTTTCAGGGGGCCTGAGCGGCGACGACGGTGGAGACCTGATGGGCGAGGCCTTCCTCTACGAGGCGGGTATCACCACCAACGGTGTCCTGGTCGACCGGTACGAGATCACGCTGGCCAACGTCGATGCCGACGACGAGGCCGAGTACGTCACCTTCGACGACGCCTACATCGACGTCGCCCGTGAGGGCGGGCACGTCGTCCGCATCACCCTGAGCGGGACCGGCACGAACAACTCCTTCGCGATCGACCAGACCGAGCCGCGCGAGATCACCTACGAGCTGAACTTCAGCGAGTTCGGCGAGATGACCGAGTTCACGCCGCCCCCAGGCTGCGGCGGCGAGGAGGAGGACGCGGAGGCGCTCTCGATCGAGGGCAACACGGTGACCGTCGCCTGGGACGCGACCAACCCGGTGTTCATTCCCGCAGGTGGCGGCTCGGATCCGTTCTTCCACATCCACACCAGCAACCAACTCGACGGCTTCTACCTCTCCTTCGAGCTGTACACCGTCTGGGGTCAGGCCTGGAGCGGCCAGACCGGCACGTTCCCGATCGCCTGTCAGAACCCCACAACCGACACGGGGATCTGCGCCTACTTCGACCCCGACGGTCCGGGTCCGCTGCCGGTCTCGGGCGCCGACTTCGGGGCGACCGGCACGGTGACGATCAACCAGCTCGACGACGCCGGGTACTCGATCGACGTGGAGGGCCTGACGTTCACCGACGGCACGACGTTCGAGCCGTTCACGATGACCGGCTGAGGAATCATGAACCGCATCGCGGGTCGGCGCCGTAGTGTCGATCGTGATGAACGATCAGGACGCCGTCGGGCCGCTCGAGGAGGCGGTCTGGGGGCTCTTCTCCCACCTCGGCCGCGGCGACGGCGGCAGCGTGATCGACACGGCCACGCGCCTCGTCGTCCGGTCGCCCGTGCGGCAGGCCCCGTACAACGGGGTCTTCCGGTTCCTCGACGACGGCCGGCCGATGGCCGATCAGGTCGCCGACACGCTTGCACTCTTCGAACGCGAGGTACCGGTCACCTGGCTGGTCCATCCGACCTCGCCTGCCTCGGTCGAAGACGCGCTGACGGCCGCAGGGCTGGTCGAAGCGGAGGACATGCCGGGGATGGTCGCCGACCTGGCCACCGTTCCTGCGCTCGGCGAGCCGCCAGAGGGCGTCCGGATCGAGGAGGCAGGCCTCGATCGGGCCGATGCCTGGGTCCACCTGGTCAGCTGGCGCTACGGACTCGAGTCGACCGCGTCGGGCTACCTGGAACAGGTCTACCGGCACGCGAGGACGCACGGGACTCGACTCTGGATCGCCTACGACGGCGACGAGCCCATCTCCAAGGCGGCGAGCTACACCGGCGCGGACTTCGTCGGGGTCTTCGGCGTGGCGACCACCGAAGCCGGGCGCGGCAAGGGCCTCGCCCGCCACCTCACGCTCCGGGCACTTCACGCCGCGGCAGACGACGGCATCGGGACGGCGGTCCTGCACTCGACCCCCATGGCGCACTCGCTCTACCGGAAGATGGGATTCCGCGATGTCGCCCGCTTCCGCCTGTGGACCACGCCCGGCGACCTCGAGCTCTGATCAGGTCGCACACACCGCGAGGCGGTAGCCGAGATCGAACCACGGCTCGTCGAGGAGCTGGCCGTTGCGGCGCTCCCACACACCCGACTCCAGGTCGGCGGCGAGCCTGGCGATACCGTCTCGCCGCTCCTCGTGGTCGAGGATGGCGAGCGAGGAGATCGACCGATGGACCTCGTGGCGCAGGTAGTACTCGGGGCGGCACCAGTACGCGCCCATGAAACCGTCGGTGCAGTCGGGAGGCACGCGGATCGGCTGGGACTCGGTGACCGTCAGGACCTGCGCCAACGTGTCGACGGTGGGTGCATCCCCCTCCCATGGTGCGAGGGCGATGCCGGGGAAGTACTCGGCAAGCCAGAAACCGCTGCTCGCCACGGGCTCGTAGACGAGCAACACCTGACGTCGGGACACACGGGCGACCTCGCGCAGGCCCGTCAGGCGGTCCTCCCAGTGATGGACCGTGAAGGTGCCGAGCGTGCAGTCGAAGGCCCCGTCGGGGAACGGCAACGCCTCGGCGACACCACGCACCGCCGGGTTGCCGTTGGTTCGCTGGGCCAGCATCTCGATCGACGGTTCCAGGGCGACCACCGGACGGTCGGTCGGTTCGTAGTTGCCGGTCCCGGCTCCGACGTTCAGCACCGTCCGAGCGTCGCCGACGGCCTCCAGGATCTGGGCGGCGATCCGTGGATCGGCCCGTCGCTGGGAGGCATAGCCCTTTCCGATCGTGTCGTAGATCGGCGGCTCAGCCATGCGCCGAGGCTGTCACGCTCGGGCCGCCGGAACCAAGACGTCAGTCGCGGGGCTTGGTCCGGTAGTGCCAGTAGATCTCCGCGATCTCGGCGACGTAGCCGTGCTCGTCTCGACGGGCGTCGATCTCCAGCCACTCGGCCCGTTCACCGTCGAGGGCAGGGCCGAGGAGGTCCATCCGGAGGTGCCAGCCGGCCAGCACCGAGTTCCGAGCCCGCTCCCCGGACGGCCTGGTGTCGGTGAACACCAGTACCGAGCCGCCTTCGCCGGCGGGCGTGACCTCGAACCGCAGCACGCTCCCGTCGGCCATCCGTGCCTCCAGCGCGTGCAGGGGATCGAACACCGTGACCTCACCGTCGTACACCGGACTCTGGGATGTGGAGTCCCCCAGCCAGAGCGACAGCCCGCCACCGACCTCCGGCTCGAGCCGGGCCTTGAACGCGAGCCATGCCTCCATCTCGTCCGGCTGCGAGACCGCGGCCCAGACCCGGTCCACCGAGTGGTTCAGCCGCCGTTCGAATCGCAGGACCGCGCGCCCGTCCGGCGTGGTCGAGATCGTCCCTTCGGCCTC